>CAZJRM010000001.1:0-72741 GCA_964547975.1 uncultured Vicinamibacterales bacterium
CGCATCCCCGGCATCCGCCGCCGCAGCAACTCGATCCCAGCGCCAGCGCCGACGGCGTGACCGCCAGCCCGCCTCGGGCCGTGCACAGGAGGTCGGGCGACATCGCGCGGCCGACGGCGTAGACCGCATCGATGGTCTCGTCGAGCGGAATCGGGTTCAGGTAGCCGCCGAGCACGAGATCCGCAACCACGAAGGCACTCGATGCGGCCACCGCGTTTCGCGTGTGGCACGGGATCTCGACCATGCCCTGGACCGGATCGCAGACGAGGCCCATCGTGTTCTGGAACCCGATCGCGGCGGCGTGGCAGGCGTCCCGCGCCGATCCGCCGCACGCATCGACGATGGCCGCGGCGGCCATCGCGCCGGCGGCCCCGATTTCCACCTGGCAGCCGGCCACCTCGGCCGCGAACGTGGCGCGCTGGGCGACGACGACGCCGATGGCGCCGGCGGCCAGCAGCGCGCGCGCGATCGTGCCGCGGTCGAGACCGCGTTCTTCGGCGAGGGTCACCAGCGTGCCGGGACTCGTTCCCGCCGATCCGCCCGTCGGCGCGGCGCAGACCACGCCCATCGCGCCGTCCACGTGCATGACGGCCATCGACCGCGCGGCGGCCCGGGTATGCAGGCTGCGGACGCTCAGCCGCCCGTCGGCCTCGGCGCGAAACACCCGTCCGGCCGTGGGCGCGAGCAATTGCAGACCGCCGAACCCAGGCGCGAGTCCGGCCTCCACGGACGCCACCATCACGTCGTACCGCCGCAGGATTTCGCCGAGCACCGCGTCCGGTGTCATCCCGAGCAACGTGGCTTCGTACTCCAGCGCCACGTCGCCGAGAGATTGCCCGCGGCTGTCGGCGAGCGCCACGAGTTCCGCGGCGCTCGCGAACGTCATCGGGCCGCTGTGCACGAAGTAGACGGGCGCCGACTCGAGAACCCGCGCGCCCCGCGATTCCAGGGCGGCGCGCGTGTGCGCGGGCCACGCGCGCGTCCGCGAAACCACGACGGCCGCCGTGGCATCGCCGTCCCGCCGAAGGACGGCGGGGCGCCCGACGAGGTGCCCGTCGGCCGTCGCCGCGTCAACGACCGCGTCGACGTCCACGTCCCGCGCCTCGAGGAGCGATTCCCACGCGGCGCCGTTGAAGCGGACCGGCCAGCCGTCGAGCCACGTGATTTCGACTTCGCCGCCCCCAATCGACCGCCCCACCAGGTGCAGCAGGCGGCCGTCCGCGCCAGTCAGCCTCATGTCGACGGTGTTGGGGTGATCCGGGCGCTCGAGCGGCCGACACTCGAACGACAATGACAAACCCGCACCCGGCGCATCGTCCAGCGCCGTGAAGAACGACGGGTCCGTCAACGGCGCGCCGAGCAGTCCCATCGCGAACGCCCGGTCGGCGCCCTGCACGGCGTAGGTCCGGGCGTACGAGCCGTCGGGATCGAACGTCAGCACGGCTTCGCGCGGCACGCCCCGGGCGAGCGTCCTGGCCATGCAGCCGAGATGGAACCCGCCCGCCGTGTGCGAACTCGATGGCCCCCTCATCACCGGCCCGAGTACGTGATTGAAGATGCTGATGGATTTCAATGGCGCCTCATTCCGGCCCACGGCTCTCGGCCCTCGCCTTGTTCCCTGTTCCCTGTTCCCTTTCCCTCTTCCCTATCGCCTTATCCCTTATCCCTGGAGAATGGCCCACCGCACGTCCTGCCCGCACCACGTGAGGAACTTCTCGAAGTCCGATCCCGACAGCACCACCGTCGCGGTGTTGGTGTTCGGGTGGAACCCGACGTGCGGGCTGGTGCGCAGGGTGGCGTCCACGACGACGAGGACCTGTCGTTCGGTGTCGTTGATGAGGCCGAAAGGCGACACGGATCCAGGCGTCAGGCCCAGCACGCGCTGGAGTCGTTCCGGCGACCCGAAACTCAGTCGGTCGTCCCCGACGATGTCCGCGATCTTCGCCAGGTTGACGGCGCGGTCGTGGGGGGCGACCACCAGGTAGTGGCGCGTGCCCTTCTTGTTCCGCAGGAACAGGTTCTTGCAGTGGACCGCGTCGATGCCCCGCCACGCGTGCAGCGCTTCTTCGACAGTGAACACCGCGGCATGATCGTGCCGGACGTACGTAATGCCGAGCCCATCGAGCGCGGACAGGACGGCCGAGGCGGGGTCGCTCGTCGCTGGATCCATGATGTGGTGGGATCGTAAACGAGGCCGGTCGTCGACGGCAACGCCGGAAGCCCCGAAGGACTTCCGGCGTGGAAGGGGCGCCATCGACGCACCGTGTCGCGTTACTTCTTCAGCTGGTTCGCCACGGCCTCGGCAGCCTTCTTGATCGCCTCCTGGTCGCCCAGGTAGTAGTGGCGGATCGGCTTCAGGTCGTCATCCAGCTCGTAGACCAGCGGGATACCCGTCGGCACGTTCAGTTCGACGATATCCGAGTCCGGGATGTTGTCGAGGTACTTGATGAGCGCCCGCAGGCTGTTGCCGTGGGCGGCGATGATGACGCGCTGGCCGCTCTTCACCGCGGGTGCGACCACCTCGTGCCAGTAAGGCAGGAACCGTTCGACGGTGTCCTTCAGGCACTCCGTCAGCGGCAGGTCCGCGGCGCTGACGCTGGCGTAGCGCGGGTCGTGGCTCGGGTGACGCGGGTCATCGGCCGTCAAGGCCGGCGGCGGCACGTCGTAACTGCGGCGCCAGATGTGCGTCTGTTCCATGCCGTGGCGTTCGGCGGTCTCGGCCTTGTTCAGCCCCTGGAGCGCGCCGTAGTGCCGTTCGTTCAGCCGCCACGTGTTGTGGATTGGAATCCACATCAGGTCCATCTGTTCGAGCGCCAGCCACAGCGTCTTGACCGCCCGCTTCAACACGGACGTGTATGCGACGTCGAACACGAGGCCGGCGTCCTTCATCGTCTTGCCGCCTGCGATGGCTTCCTGCACGCCCTTGTCGCTCAGGTCGACGTCCGTCCAGCCCGTGAACCGGTTTTCTTTGTTCCAGGTGCTTTCACCGTGCCGCAGCAACACCAGCTTCTTCATGAGTCCCCCTGTCTTCCTTCCGGTATCTATCCTTCGCTGTCTTCCAATTCTCGCACGCCCGATGCCGAGGGGGGCGGGGCGTCGGCCGGATCGACGGGTTCGGCCGCGATCAGCCGATCCGCCAGCCAGTCCAGGCCGGCATCGTCACCGCGGGCCAGGAGCGACTCGAGCGGTGAACGGGCGAAACTCGCGTCGTTCCGGCTCTGCATCGTCGGGAACGTGCCGTCGGCGCGCCCGGGCGCGTAGCGGCACCAGAATCCCAGGTGCCAGCGCAGGAACTCCCGGGCCCTCGTCGTGCCGTGTTCGTCATCGCCCCAGTGTTCGCGGGCGAGGGCGACGTAGCGGCGGTACAGGCCGAGGCGTTCGTCGGGCGAGATGTCCCAGTAGCCGGCCGTGGCTTCGCGGAAGATCCAGGGTTTGACGAGCGCGCCTCGCCCGACCATCACGGCCCGGCAGCCGGAGCGTGCGCGCGCGGCCGCGATATCGGCCGGAAACAGCAGGTCGCCGTTGCCGATGACCGGAATCGATACGGCGGCCGCCACCTCGCCGACCGCGTCCCAGTCGGCGTCCAGCCGGTAACGCGCGTCCCGGGTCCGGCCGTGCACGACAATCGCGTCGGCGCCTCCCTCGGCGACCGCCTTCGCCTGCTCGAGGTAGTTGCGGGACTTGTCGTTCCAGCCCAAACGGATCTTGGCCGTCACGGGCACGCGCTGCACGGCCTTCTTCATGCCTTCGACGATGCGGCCCATGCGGGCGGGCTGGCGCGACATCGCGGCACCCAGCCCCTTGCGCGTGAAGTAGTCGATGGGGCAGCCGAAGTTCACGTCGACGAGGTCGGCGCCTTTCGACTCGACGAGCGCGGCGGCCCAGCCCATTTCCGCGGGATCGGTCCCGACGAGCTGGACGCCGAAGAATGGCTCGTCGTCGGCCCTCCGGATGAGGACGTACTCGCCCCGGCGGCGCTGCTTCAGGCGCCTGGCCACGACCATCTCGCTCATCGTGACGCGCGCGCCCAGTTCCACGCACAGCCGGCGGTAGGGGAGGTTGCAGCCCTTCGTCAGCGGCGCGAGCACGACCGCGCCGTCGAGCACGTCGGCGAGCGGCGGACGGTCGCCAGCGGCGGCGTCACTCACAACGGTGTCGGCGCGAGCGTCGGACATCTGCCTATCGTGACACAAGAGGCTGCCGGCGTGGACCTACTGCTGCAGGTACACGGTCTGTGACGGGAAGGCGAAGCCCGTCCCGGCCTCCGCCACGAGTGTCACGATCCGCAGCAGGATGGTCTCCTGTCGGGCGAGGAACTCCGTGTAGTCGGGCACCCGGAGGTACGCGAACACCTCGACATCCATGGAGTACGCGCCGAGCTTCACGAAGCGTACGCGGAAGGTCTCCGGCTCGACGAGCGGATCGTTGCCGAGCAATGTCCTGAGGTCCGCCAGCACCTGCGCCAACTGCGCCGGCGTCGTCTCGTAGCGGAGGCCGAGCGTCGTCTGCAGGAGAAACTTGTCGCGGCGGGAGAGATTCTCGACCTCCGCGGTGGCCAGCGTCCCGTTCGGCACGTGGACGACGGTGCGCCCCGGCGTTCTGAGGCGCATCGTGCGCAGGCCGACGTCCTCGACCGTGCCCACGTACTTGCCGATCTGGCACACGTCACCCACGACGATCGAACGGTCGCCGAGCACCGAGATGCCGGCGAAGACGTTCTCGAGCGTCTTCTGCGCGGCGAACGCCAGCGCCAGACCGCCGATGCCGAGACCGGCGAGCGTCGCACTCAGGTCGACGCCGAACGCCGCCAACGCGACGAGCGTGCTGAGGATCAGCGTGAAGGCCTGCAGCAGCCGGCGCGTGATGGCGTAAGCGGATTGCGCGCGGCCGGAGTTGTTGGCCTCGAGGTAGACGCGGATGCGCGTGGCGATGAGATCCTGCAGGCGCCAGAACCACCAGAGGAACCCGAGGACGAACAGCACCGTCACGGTGCGATTGAAGAGATACCGGTGGTAGATCGGGATGCCGATGCGGCTGCCGATCGCGCCGTTCAAGGCGACCGTCAGCAGGAAGGCCGTCGGCCGCGAGATGGCCCGCCACGACTCGCTCAGCCAGGGCGGCGACGTCCGGCCGGCGACGCGGACGACGAACCGCATCAGCCGGAGCGTCCCACCGAGCAGGAGGCGCACCGCGTAGTAGATGAGGGGCAGGAGCGCGAGGAGCGCCAGCGGCACCCACACCGGCAGGCCGCCGAACTCAGCGCGCGTGAGGCGCTGCGGCAGGAGCCGTTCGATCTCAGGGAGCCCGCTTTCGTCGTGCAGTCGCGGGATGTCCGCGACGAGTTCCGACGCGATGAGCCAGTGGCTCGGCCCCTGCGCCGGCGTCAGGCGCCGCATCGTGACGTCCACACGTTCGCCGTTGGCCAGCAGGATGTCCCCGACGACTTCCTGGTCCGGCGGCAGCCCGTCGCTCAACGATCCCTCGGGCGCCTGGCTCACCTTGCTGATGGCGCCCTCGAAGCCGTGGTTCATCGCGAACATCAGCTGACGCGCCGCCTCCGGCCTGGCCAGTGCCATGCGGGTGCGCGGCCACTCCAGGTACTCGGCGGCCAGCGCGTGGTTGCCCGCATGCGCGGCCGTGACGAACCCGAGCAGCGCGCTGCGCGGCGACTCGCGTTTCAGCGGATCGTCGGACGAGGCGGGGGCGCCAGCCTGGGCCGGCGCCGACGTCAGGCCCGGAATCTGCGGAAGTTGCCCGAACGCCGGCGGTGGCGCGAGCAGCAGGACGGAAGCCGCGACGGCGGCCCACGAAACGGGTCTTCGGAGGTCGTTCACCTTGGCACTCCCAGGCTGCCATTGTACGTGAGATACGCGCGCGCCCCCGACGCTGGCATCTCGCGACGCGGATCCTGGCACGGCTCCGCCGCGTCCATAGGACCATGACCCGCCCCACGACCACCGCGATCGGACGCGCCGCCATCACGCTGATGGTGCTGGGCGCCCTGAGTGTGAGCGCCGCCGCGCAGACGGCGCCTGCGGGGCCTGCGGCCGTGGTGGCTCGCCCGGCGTCCTCCGCCCTCGAGGGATCCTCCGGCTGGTACCTCAAGGGCCGGTTCCTGGCGGGAGTCCAGGCCGGGCCCACGCTGTCGCCGTTCTTCCGCTTCAACAGCGGCCGGACAGGCTGGGGGCCGACCTTTGGTCTCAATTGGACGACGACGACGCTGAGCGCGGACACCGGGACGGGCAACGTCGCCGTTGCCCGGTTGAAGCTGAGGCCCGTCATGGCCGGCATCAGCTACGCGCATGTCTTCGGTCGGGTCAGGGTCAACGCCGGTGTCGTTGGTGGCTACACCTTCAACACCGTCGAGCCGGAGGTCGCGTTGCCGCCGGGTGTGCAGGCCTCGGTGCGGTTGACGAACGCCTGGGCCGCCGGCCCGAAGGCCGGCGCCACGCTTGCGCTGACCAGGCGTCTCGCGCTGACGGCGTCGGCCGCCTACGTCTTCACCGACCCGAAGATCGAGACTCGCGTCGTCCGGGACGGCGCGCAAGTCTACTCGTCGTCTGGCCGTGTGAGAGGCGATTCGCTCTCGCTGCGCGTGGGCCTCGGCGTCTCGCTGTTCTGACGACCGGCGGCCTGGCGTCCCACGTCAGAACTTGAAGCCCGCCGTCACATGAACCCGGGCTCCCTTGTCGATGCCGTAGGCCACGTCGAGGTTGAGGCTGACGAGCGGCGCCCGGAGGTACCAGCCTGCGCCGACGCCGTAGTGCCACGTCGCATCGGCCAGGCGGACGTGCGAGTCGTACACCGCCGCGGCATCGCCGAACAGCGTGAAGCCGCTCTGTCCCAGGCGCATCGGCGAGTGCGTCGGGAGACGCAGTTCGACCGACCCGGCCGCGAGCTGATCGCCGACGAACGAACCCGCGCGGAACCCGCGCAGCGTGGCCATGCCGCCGGCCATGGCCTGCTCGTAGGGCGGCAGCGGGCCGCTGGACGTGTCCGAGACGCCTCGCAGGGCCAGCACGCTCGACCCAAGCAAGCCCAGGTAGGCCTGCGCGTCGACGTGGTATCGGTTCACGCGCGGCCCGATCTCGGGCTCGAAGGCGCGCCATCCGGCGTTGATCGCGACGGCGTTGCGCGGAAACGCCGGGTTCTGTCGCGTATCGACGATGAGGCGGGCTCCGTAGGTGGCAAAGTACTCCTTGCGGTCGCCGAAATGGACGTCCGACCATCCGCCGCCGACGGCCACCTGGACCTGGGGCCGCAGAATCGGCACCGCGATTTCCGCCCGCAGCTCCTTCCGCTCGTCGTCGATGTCGAACGCGGGGTTCTCGCGGCTCGACCACGACGCCGCCGCGGTGAGGCGGCTGACCGGGCCGCGCGGCAGGGTCTTGTCGGCTTCGATGGCGAGCTGCTTGCGGTCGCCCCAGGTGAGCGGTACCGACAGGCGGCCTTCCCGGCCGAGCACGTGGACGAAACTCGTGCGGACGCCGTACGTGAGACCGTAGCCATCGACGTACTCGAGCGTCGGCGAGAACATCGACGTGTTGATGAACCGCTTCAGCGGGTTGGGCGGACCCGTCGGGATGTCGATGCTGATGACGCTGCCGGGGATCTCCTGCACGATGATCACCACGGCGACGGGGCCCGATTCGTCCAGCGTGCGGAACCGGATGCGGACTTCGACCTGAACGAAGAGGTCGGACTTCTTCACCCGCGCTTCGATGGCCTGCGCGCCTCCGGGCGGCAGCGGCTGACCGACCGCGAGGCCGGACAGGCGGACGATCTCCGCGTCCGCCGTACGGTAGTTGCCGTGGATACGAACGTCGGCGACGATGGGAGAGGAAGCCGTGACCGGCACCTGCGCGACGGCAACGCCCGCGGCCGTCAGCAGCAGCGTCAGGGACAGCACCAGGCGCCTCATGACTGCGGCTCCCGCGGGACGTAGCCGCGAATCTTCGCGCTGACTTCGCCGCGACGGTAGTCGAAGAAGTCGCGCGAGTAGGTGAAGCGCAACGTGCCCGGCGCGAATGTCACGGCGCCGGTGAAGGTGACGTCCTTCGGCAGCCAGATGCCCTCGAAGACGCGGCCCATGGTCATGGACGCGCGACCTTCGTCCACGCGGGCAATCTGACGGCCGGGCAGGAACCCCCAGTCCAGGTTGTCGAACGTGAAGCGGACGATCTGGTATTCCTGCGGATCGATCCACATCGTCACCCGCGACGTCTTGTTCATCGCCCGGTCGATCTTCTCGTCGTCGTCGGGCGCCGGCACTTCGTTGCCGGGCTTGCGCGGTGGCGACGGTTTGCCCGCGGGTTTCGTTTCCTGAGCCGTCCCGGTCGGGGCCGTCTTCTTCTCGGTCTTCTTCGGCGGATCGTCGTCGAACATCTTCGACGGGAGGTATTCGATCTTCAGGACCTCGCGGCCATCGAGGCGCTCGCGCCCGGCGAAGTAGTAGTTGCCGGGTTCGAACCTGAACTTCATGAAGTACGCCTCCGAGATGAAACGCGGTTCGACGCCGGCGCCCGCCAGGCCGCTGAACTGCACGTCGCCGGTGACGGACATGCTGAGTTCGACCTTGCGCGTTTCGTCCTTCTCGTTCGCGCGTTGTTCCCGTTTCTTCTCGTCGGCGAGCCAGCGTTCTTCGTACTTCGTCCGTTCCGCCTCGGCGATCTCGACCCCGTTGGCCTTGACCGGGCTGCGGATCAGGTACCCGTCGCGAATGAACCAGTGGAATTCGCGGCGCAGACCGTGCAGCGGGAATCCGCCGGGGCCCAGCACCTGAAACGTCTCGCGTTCGCTCAGGATGTAATCGTGCAGCGTACGCCAGTTCTCGTTCCGCTTCTCGAGCACCTTGGCCATGAACGTATCCAGGTCGTTCGGCATCGGTGGAGGCGCGGGGGCCTGGGCCGCAAGCACGGCCGAGCAGGCCACGACGGACGACAGGACGGCGAGACGGAAGGACACACGGACTCCTTGGCAGGCTGGCGCTTCAGTCTATGACGGAATCGGAGCCGTCCCGGTTCGACGCGACCCGGATTCCGGTCACTCCAGTTCGTCGAGGGCCGCCTCGAACGCCTCCGACAGGCGACCGGCATCGGCCCGGGTGACGCACATCGGAGGCTTGATCTTGATCACGTTGTGGAACGGGCCGTCGGTGCTGACGAGCACCCCGCGGTCGCGCATCCGGTTCACCACCAGGCCGGCTTCGCGGTCGGCCGGCTCGAGCGACGTTCGATCGCGGACGAGTTCCACGCCGACGAACAGGCCCATCCCGCGCACGTCTCCCACCAGCGGGCGGCGAGTGGCGACGTCCCGGAGCCGCGCCAGGAGGTCGGCGCCGACCACCCGGGCGTTCTCCTGCAGGCCTTCGTCCCGGATGACGTCCAGGACGGCCAGCCCGACGGCGCACGACACGGGGTTGCCGCCGAAGGTGTTGAAGTACTCCATCCCGTTGGCGAACGCGTCGGCAATCGCCTTCGTCGTGACCACCACGCCGAGCGGGTGCCCGTTGCCGGCGGGTTTGCCCATCGTGACGATGTCCGGCACGACGTCCTGGGTCTCGAAGGCCCAGAAGTGAGAGCCAGACCGGCCGAATCCGACCTGCACTTCGTCGGCGATACACACGCCCCCGGCACGGCGCACGGCGTCGTAGCTCGCGGCGAGGTACCCCGGAGGCAGCACGACCTGTCCTCCGCAGCTCAGGATCGACTCGGCGATGAAGGCCGCCGGGGCCGTGCCCGCCTCGGTCATCCGCGAGATGGCGTCCCCGACATGCCGCGCGTACGCGGCGGCGACGCCGGGCCCCCGATAACGGCCGCGGTACGCGTCAGGCATCGGGACCGTGTGTACCCACGGCGGCGCGCCTTGCCCGCCGGGGCCGTCGAACTTGTACGAACTGATGTCGACGATGGTCGTCGTGTTTCCGTGGTAGCCGACCTCGACGACGATCGTGTCGCGGCGGCCCGTGGCGGCCCGCGCGAGGCGCAGGGCGAGTTCGTTGGCTTCGCTGCCCGAGTTGACGAAGAAGCAGACCCGCAGCGGGTCGGGCAGCGTGTCGCACAGTCGCTCCGCGTAGCGGCCGATGGACTCGTGCAGGTACCGCGTGTTCGTGTTGAGGACGGCCATCTGTCGCTGGCCGGCGTCCACGACGCGGGGATGGCAGTGCCCGACGTGCGGAACGTTGTTGACCGCGTCGAGGTACGCGCGACCGTCCGCGTCGTAGAGGTGCTGCTTCCAGCCTCGGACGATCGTCAGCGGCCGTCGGTACGACACGCTCAGGGACGGTCCGAGACGGGCCCGCCGCTGTTCCAGCAAATCCGACGGCTCGGCGTAACGCGGGGCCCGGACGCCTTCGGGCAGCAGGGCGACGAGATTCGGATCGGGCGACAGGCTCAGCCAGATGTCACGGGCGGCCGGGGTCGCAACGCCGGGGAAGTCGCCCCGGCGCCCGAGCAGGTCGGTGACGATCTGGAAGTGCAGGTGGGGTGGCCAGCCGCCGTTCTCCGCGGCCTCGCCGACGCGGGCGACACATTCGCCGCGGGCCACGTGACGCCCGGCCGGGAGCGCGGCGAGGGACTCGCGGGTGAGATGTCCGTAGAGGGTGTAGAAACGCGGACCTCCGTCAGCGGAGGCGTCGTGTTCGAGGATGACGGTGGGGCCGTAGTCGAACGCGCCTGCGTTGTCGGCCACGCTGTGCACCACGCCGGCGAGCGGCGCCAGCACCGGCGTGCCGGGGGCGGCGAACAGGTCGAGCCCCAGGTGCACGGTGCGCGATTCGGGGCCGTCGTGGCCCGCGACCTCGAACACCGCACTCGAGTAGCAGGCACGGACCTCGTCGTAGCGGCCCACGCCGACCGTCGCGCCGGCGTCTTCCATGAGGCGCCTGACGTGGCGTGAGAAACGCCCGGCGTCGGACCAGAGATCCGGCGTACCGGCCTCGGCGCTCGAGACGCTCAGGTCGATCACCCGGCGCGTCACCCGGGCGGGGTCGGGATCCAGCAGCGGGCCGATGTCCGCGCGATGGCCGGCGAGCCACGCGGTGACGCCCGAAGCCACGGGCGATGGCTCGAGACCGCAGGCATGGCGAAACGTGGCGAGCACGAGGGCCGGCGACAGCGTGTCGAACTGCGCGAGCAACGTCCACGCCGGCTGTTCCGTCACGAACAGGTACGCGTTGGCCGGGTCGACGTGACGCTGGTGAGCGGCGTTGACGACGCTGACCGACAGCCTCCGGATGACGAGCGGCCAGAGCGCGGCCCGTTCGTCGTCGGTGAGGGGGCGCGCGGCGTGATATCCCGCGACGATCGCGGCGGCGGCCGTCAGCGGATCGGGCTTGCCGAGCATCGCGTAGGCGATGGCGACGGCGAGTTCGTTGGCCGTCCACGTGCGCAGCAGGTCGCCGAAATCGATGAGGGCGGCGACGCGCTGCGCGTACGGGTCGGCCGCGTCGACGAGCACGTTGTGGTCGTTCGCGTCGTTGTAGATGACCGACACCGGCAGGCGGGGCGCGAGTGGCGTCAGCGCACCGTCGCTCCACTCGAACAGGCGTTCGACCAGCGCCCGCCGACCATCGTCGGTCACCTGCGGGAGGTAGGCGCGGATCCAGCCCGCGCGCCGCGGGTCCCATTTCAGTGAACGGTCGGCCGCCGGATGGTCGAACGACTCGAGCGCCCGATCGAGCCGCCCGAGCACCTCGCCGAGGCCGCGGAGGAGGGCCGGAGAGTGCGGCCGGCATGCGGCGAGCGTCCGGCCGGCGACGTAGGTCAGGAGACGCACCGTGTGCGCCCGGCCCGACGGGTCCTGCGCGGTGGTCGACGTCGCACCGCCCGCGGTGAGGACGAGGCGCGGCAGTGCCAGGTCGGGCGTCGTGCGCTCGAGATGCAGGAGCGCCTCCGTCTGCAGATCGAGCACCGCCGCGTCTTCGGTCGCGTTGGCGATCTTCAGGACGAACTGCCGGCCGTTGACCGCGTCGATGCGGAAGTTCTGATCACGCTCGCTCGGCAGCGGCCGGGCCGTGCCGTCGATGGCGAAATGTTCGTGAACCAGCCGGGCGGCGTCGTGCTCGGTGAAGCGCGAGCGGGCGAAGGTGATGTCGACCATGCTGAAGCTCTCCTGCGCGTGACAGGGATCGCCGTACCAGTGTAATCCTCCAATGCGCTATGCTTCGAACCTGAGCGGTGTTCTCTCTTCGCGGGAGACCAGTCATGCGTATGTGGCTCGCAGGCGTCGTCGCTGTGATCCTGGCGTCGAGCGTCGAGGGGCCGTTCGCGGCGGACGCCCCGGCGGACCTCGCCGGCCGGGTCGAGGCCTACGTGGGACCGTACGCCCGGACGAACAATTTCAGCGGCTGCGTCCTCGTGGCCACCGGGGATGTCGTGAACGCCCGGCAGTGCTGGGGGATGGCCAACGACGAACACCGGGTTCCGAACACCCCCCGGACACGATTCCACATCGCGTCGGTGTCGAAGTCGTTCACGGCGGCCGCCATCCTCCGCCTCGCAGACGCGGGGCGGCTGTCTGTCGACCAGCCCGTGGCGAGCGTGCTGCCCGGTTATCCGCGGGGCGAGACGATCACGATCCACGACCTGCTCGCGCACCGATCGGGGATCCCGAACGTCAATGACCTCCCCGACTACGACCGGCGCTCCCGCGAGTCGTGGACGCCGTCCGAGATCGTCTCGTGGTTCCAGGACCTGCCGCTCGAGTTCGAGCCCGGCTCGAGGTACCGCTACAGCAACTCGAACTACAACCTGCTGGCGCACATCATCGAGCGGGTGACGGGCCAGCGCTACGGTTCGTACCTGAGTGCGCAGGTGTTCCATCCCGCCGGACTGCGGGAGACCGGGCACGATGGACGGCCGCAGGACCTCGTGGCGAATCGTGCGGCCGGGTACCTCCCGGTCGACCTCGACGCGTTCGAAAACGCGCCGTACCTCGACTGGACCATCAAGACCGGGAACGGGTCGTTGTATTCCACCGTGGACGACCTGCACCGATGGGTGCAGGCGCTGGTCGGTGGACGGGTGCTGAGCGCCGCGTCCACCGCGAAGATGTTTGCCGACCATCGCGACGGCGCCGGCTACGGGTGGTCGGTGCGCGGCGGCGATCGCCCGTCCGCCTCCGTGACCGGGCGGTCGCCCGGATTCTCGTCCAGCGTCGAGTACTTCACCGGGTCGCGCGTGACCGTGGTGGTGACTGCCAACCTCTATTCGAGCATCGCGCAGACGATTGCCGCCGACCTCGGGGCGATCGCGCACGGAGAGGCACGCCGCGCGCTGGTGCCTGAGACGGCGATCCGGCTGGACCCGGCCGTGGCGGCACGGTTCGTGGGACGCTGGCAGTTCGGGCCCGACTTCTCGTACAACCCGAACATGCTGGCCACCGTGCGGATCCAGGACGGCGCCCTGACGATGGAGGGCAGCGGGGGCGCGGGCACTGCCTTCCTGATCCCGATTGGTGCCAACCGGTTCGTGGACCGGCTCTACGGGAACGGTCCGGTTCGTCGTTGACGGGACCGGCCAGGCCACGGCGCTGGTCTGGAACTTCGGAACGGATTTCGTCGCCCGGCGGGCGGACGGTTCGGAGTCCGCGTCGGCTCCGGTCCCGCGTGCTACGATTCCTGAACGATGACACCAGCTGATGACGCCGTCGAACTCTTCCAGAACGGGTGTGCGTGTTCTCAGGCCGTGCTCGGGGCGTTCGCGCCGCGGTTCGGGATGGACACCGGGCAGGCGCTGCGCGTGTCCACGTGTTTTGCCGGAGGCATGCGCCGCGCCGAAACCTGCGGGGCCGTGACCGGCGCGCTGATGGTGATCGGCCTGGCGACGGCGGGGGACGAATGCCGGACCGCCGACGGCCGCGGGCCGGCGTACTCCGCGGCTGCGACCTTCGCCGATGCGTTCCGGCAGGCGCACGGCGCCCTCGAATGCCGCACGTTGCTCGGGTGTGACGTGTCCACCGAGGAGGGCAAACGGATCGCTGCGGAGCGGAATCTCACGAAGACCCTCTGCCCGGAGTTCGTACGCTTCGCCGCGGAGTGGCTCGACCGGTCGCTGCCCGGGGAATAGCGGGGAGGCGCGATGCGCACGCTCGGACATCTGTTCGACAACAATCGCGCGTGGGCCGCCGCCATGACCGGGGAAGATCCGCAGTTCTTCGCCCGGTTATCGGCCACCCAGACGCCGCGGTACCTGTGGATTGGCTGCTCCGACAGCCGCGTGCCCGCCAACGAAATCGTCGGGCTGCTGCCCGGCGAACTCTTCGTCCACCGGAATGTCGCGAACGTCGTCGTGCACGCGGACCTGAACTGCCTGTCGGCCATTCAGTACGCGGTCGACGTGCTCGAGGTCGGTCACATCATCGTGTGCGGCCACGACGGATGCGGTGGAGTGCTCGCGGCCCTGCGAGACGACCGGATCGGGCTCGCCGACAACTGGCTCCGACACGTGCAGGATGTCCGCTGGAAACACCGCGCCCAGCTCGAAGCGCTCGCGACCGAGCGCGAACGGCACGGGCGGCTGTGCGCGTTGAACGTGATCGAGCAGGTCGTCAACGTCAGCCAGACCACCGTGGTCCGCGAGGCGTGGGCTCGCGGGGCGTCCGTGGCCGTTCACGGGTGGATCTACAGCCTGCAGGACGGCCTGCTGCGAGACCTCGGGATGTGTGTGACGGGCGAGTCGGAGATTGCGGCATGCGCCGATGCCGCGCTGACCACCCTCGCGCGCCCCGCTGTGTAACGGTCCGGCGTGGCGGGCGCCAGGGCGGCCGATCGATGAGACGGAGTGATGGCATGGGCAATCGGTGGCGGACGGCGGGTCTTCTGGCGCTCTGTCTCGCCGCGCCGGCATCGGCAGCGGCGCAGGAGGCCCCCATCGTCGTGCATGCGGCCGGCGTCGTGACGGCTCCGTTGTCGGGCACGGCCGACCACTTCAATCCCGGGCTCGGCGCGGCCGCCGGCGTCACTTGGAACTTCGCCGAATACTGGGGAGCGCGGGCCGACCTGGCCTGGTCCCGGCTGTCGGCGAAAGACGTGCCCGCGTCGATTGGCGCGCCGCTCGATGTGAGCGGCCACGTCGGGTACGCGACGGCGGACATCGTGTTTCGCGGGCAGCCCGGGGCGGCGCGGATCTACGTGCTGGCCGGCGTCGGGCTCTATCGGAGGGCGGTGAGCCTGTCCGGGAGCGGCAGCGGCCAGGTCAACGTGTGCAACCCCTGGTGGTTCGTCTGCGAGACGAAGGGTGTTCCTCTCGCGCGGGTGACAGGAGGAAGATCGACGACCGACGTCGGCATCAACGTCGGGTTCGGCGCGACGTTCCTCCGCGATCGGGTGTTTGCCGAAGTGCGATTCCACTACGCGACCGGGCCGACCTACGACACGCCGCAGGGCGAGCAGATTGCGTCGGGGAAGTTCCTGCCGCTGATGGTGGGAGTGCGGTTCTAGGCGTGCCGGGCCTGGCTCGGGGGCTGGCTGAAGCCAGCCCCCACGATGCAGGCCGGGGGCCGAGAGCCGGATTGGAGCACGCGTGGCTGACGGATGGAAGGGCTGGGACGACTACGCGGCGTTCTACGACTGGGAGAACGCGCAGACGATGGGCCGGCGGGACGTCCGGTTCTGGGAGACTCTCGCCCGGCGAACCGGCGGCCACATCCTCGAACTGGGGTGCGGGACCGGGCGGATCACGCTGCCGCTGGCCCGGACGGGCGCGCGCGTCGTGGGAATCGACCGATCCGAGTCGATGCTCGCCCGGGCACACGAGCGCGTCAGGCGTTCGCGGTTGCCCGGCCGGCCTGGCCTCGTGCGCGGTGATATCACCGCCTTGCCGTTTCCCTCGTCGAGTTTCGACCTCGTGGCCGCGCCGTACGGCATCCTGCAGTCGTTGCTCGACGACCGCGTGCTGACGGCGACGTTGGCCTCGGTGGCTCGTGTGCTGAAGCCGGGCGCCACGTTTGGAATCGACCTGGTTTCGGACCTGCCGGCGTGGCAGGAGTACGAAAACCGCACCAAACTGCAGGGCACACGCGGAACCGGCCGCAACCAGGTCCGGATCACGCTGGTCGAGTCCGTCCGTCAGCAGCGCCGGAAGGGCCTGACCACGTTCGACCAGGAGTTCATCGAGCGTCGGGGCCGAGAGACGCGGCGGCATCGGTTCACGCTGTCATTCCGGACCCTGTCGGTCGAAGACATGGCGTCGCGGTTGGAGCGGGCCGGATTCCGTGTGAAAGCGGTGCTGGGCGATTACCGTGGCGGCGCGTGGGACGACCGCGCCGACGTCTGGCTGATCCTCGCCGAACGCCGCTGCCCCGCGTGACCCGAGGGTCAGGCCCCTTTTCTCATCTTCGTCTCATTTTGGGGAGAACCGTCCGTGAAGGTCCTGATCGACATCTCCGTCGTGCCCATCGGCGTTGGGCTGTCACTCTCGAAGTACGTGGCCGCCTGCGAGCGCATCTTCGCCGACGCCGGGTTGACGACGCGTCTCCACGCCTACGGGACGAACGTCGAAGGTGAATGGGATCAAGTGTTTGCAGCGGTCAAGCGCTGTCACGAGGTCCTGCACGACATGGGAGCCCCGCGTCTCTCGACGGTGATCAAGGCCGGCACCAGGACCGACAGGTCCCAAACGCTGGACGACAAGGTTCAGAGCGTCGAGGCGAAGCTCCGGGGGTGACCCCTGACCCCTTTCTCCACCCAACCCGAGACGGGTCGCGGGTGTCTCACATAGCGGTCAACTCGCGCGGAACCAGCGCGTGTCCCCCGGCCAAGTCGGGACGGGCCGCTGGCTCGGGATTTGCTGCCATCCCAGCGGAGGTCGGAGGAGCATCATGCGCAGACGTTCCCTGCTGTACGGCGTGGCGTTCGTCCTGTTGTGGCACGGTCTTGCCGCTGCGCAGCAGTGGCCGGCGTCGGCGCTCGCGCTCCGCACGAATGGCGGCGCGCTGAAGTCCGGCGACTGCGTCCGGTTGACCCTCGTGGCGACCGAGGACGTGCCCGGTCCCCTCACGCCAACGGTGTCCTACGCCTTCGACCAGTCCGTGACGGTCGAGGACGAGGAGGGGCGCCGGACCCAGACAACGCGCCGGGCTACGGTCGAACGGCGCGCTGGCCCGGCCTTCGATCGCCTCATGGCCGGCAGTTCTCTCGTCCTGGACGACGCGTTCTGTTTCGGCCAGGACAGCCGGCCCGGGGTGTACGACATCTCGGTTCACCTCACGACCTCGGCGGTGCCGGTGGCGAGATTGACGACGTGTGTCAGTGTTTTCGCCGACGAGGCCACCTCGTCGGACGGGTGCGGCTTCGCCCTCCGAGGTGTCCTTCGCCGCGACGGCGACACGGTCGTCCTTGACGCGCCCGGCGGCGGCGGCGTGTTGTCGCGGGTGCTCGTCTTTCGCGGGGACGCGTTGTTGAAGGTCGTCGATCATGGCATCGCGGCCTCCGGCCCGGGTGAACTCGTCGCGCCCGCGTCGGTCTTCGACCCGCTGGGCTCGGCGCCCGTGGACCTGGTGCTGCAGGACCAGTCGGGGAACCGGTCGGCCAGCGTGGTCCGGGTGACGATCCCGCGTTGACGTCTTCCGAGGTTCGTTTCGCTGGCGTCGGTCGTGGGGTAGACTGTGGGCTCACACTCAGGAGCCCCGATGTCTCTGCCGGAGCGCCGCCGCGCGAACTACTGGTTCGTCACCGCTTGTGTGCTGCTGTTGTTGACCGGGTTGGCGCATTCGCTCGGCCATTTCGCTGAGCCGCCGGCGGATCCTGAGACCGTGGGGCTGATCTCGGCCCTGCGCGGGTACCGGGTCCAGATGCCAGACGCGGGGCTCGGCCTGGCGCCCACCCAATGGGACGTCCACCAATCGCTGTCGCTGACGATGAGCGTCAGCCTGTTCTGGCTGGCGGTCGTGGGACTGGTGGTCGCGTTTTCCGACATGGGGCGGCGCACGGTCCAGCGTGTCACGGCGGTCTACATCCTGGCGAACGGCGTTCTTGCGGGCCTGTTTCTCTACTACAACCTGGCGCTGCCGTTTCTCTCGCTTGGACTCGTGGAACTGGTCCTGGTGACCGCCTACGCGCGCGCCCCGAGGGGCTGACGCGGGCCCGGGCCATCCAAGTTGTTGTCCCTAAAGCCGATATGGTAGGATTTTCAGGCACTTTTTCGCCCGAATTCCCTCTGAACAGCCTGGAGTTTCACCATGTCTGGCCATTCAAAGTGGCACACCATCAAGCACAAGAAAGGCGCTGCCGACGCCAAGCGCGGCCGTGTCTTCACCCGGATCATCAAGGAACTGACCGTGGCCGCCCGCGCCGGCGGCGGTGACCCGGAAACCAACCCGCGCCTGCGCACGATCGTGGCGGAGGCGAAGCAGGTCAACATGCCCGCCGACAACATCAAGCGGGCCATTCGTCGGGGCACCGGTGAAGAGCCTGGCGTCCAGTACGAAGAAGTGACCTACGAAGGGTACGGTCCGGGCGGCGTGGCCTTGATGATCGAGGCGATGACGGACAACAAGAACCGCACGGTGGGTGAGATCCGGCATCTGCTCGGCAAGTACGGCGGGAACCTGGGCGAAACCAACAGCGTGCGCCGCATGTTCGACAAGAAGGGCTACATCGTCATCGAGAAGGCGAAGGCCTCCGAAGACACCCTGATGAACGCGGTGCTCGATGCCGGTGCGGACGACCTCGTGGACGACGGCGACAGCTGGGAAGTGCTGAGCGCGCCGGACGCGTACCCGGCCGTCAAGGAAGCCATCGACAAGCTCGGCATCGAGACGCTCGAGGCACGCGTGTCCATGCTGCCGAACCTCACGGTGCCGCTGGAAGGCAAACCCGCGCAGAGCTGCCTCAAGCTGCTCGACATGCTCGAGGACCACGACGACGTCCAGCACGTGTGGTCGAACGCCGACATCCCCGAGAAGGAGATCGAGGCGTTCGAGTGAAGGTGTTCGGGATAGATCCGGGTTCCGAGCGCACGGGATACGGCTGCATCGAGACCGACGGCAGCCGTCACCGGCTGGTCGTCTGCGGGGCGGTGACGACATCGCCCCGCTCGTCGTTTCCGGACAAACTTCTCGTCATCCACCAGGCCCTGCGCCGGTTGCTCGCTGAGCATCGGCCCGACTGCGTGGCGGTGGAGAACGTGTTCTACGCGAAGAACGTGCGTAGCGCGCTGAAACTGGGGCACGCCCGCGGGATCGCGCTGCTGGCGGCGGTCGAGGGCGGCTATCCGCTGTTCGAATACACGCCGGCGGAGATCAAGCGAACGGTCGTCGGCTACGGCCGCGCAGAGAAACCGCAGGTGGGGGAGATGGTGCGGCTGATGCTGGGCCTCGACGCGGCGCCAACGCCGCACGACGCGTCGGACGCGCTCGCGGCGGCCATCTGCCACGTGCACAGCACCCACGGCCTGGCGCAGGCGGCCCTGGCCGAGGCCGCGCGGGGCGCACGCAAGGCGCCGAAGAGCTGGCGCGAGTACCGGCCATGATTGCCTCCCTGCGCGGGCGCCTCGCCGACAAGCAGCCGAACCGCCTGGTGGTGGACGTGAACGGCGTGGGCTACGAGGTGTTCGTCCCGCTGTCGACGTTCTACCGCGTGGCGGACGTCGGCCAGGACGTGTCGCTGCTCGTGCACACGCACGTGCGCGAAGACACGTTGGCGCTGTATGGGTTCGGGACGTCGTTCGAGCAGCAGGTGTTCGAGCGGCTGATTGGCGTCAGCGGCATCGGTCCGCGCCTGGCGCTTGCGGTCCTGTCCGGCATCGAAGCCGGCGACTTCGTCCGGTCGGTGCAGACGGGCGATCTGGCGCGGCTTACGGCGATTCCGGGCGTCGGCAAGAAGACGGCCGAGCGCATGGTGCTCGAACTCAAGGACCGCCTGCCGCTCGGCGGCGCGCCCGGGCCGACGGCGGGGCCGGAAGACGGCGCACCCGCGGACGCCCTGCGGCGCGACCTGCTCTCGGCGCTGTTGAACCTGGGGTATCATCGCCCCCTCGCCGAGAAGGCCGTGGATGGGGCGCTCAAGCGCGCGGAGTCGCCGAGCTTCGAGACGGTGCTCAAGCAGGCGCTGCGCGACCTGGCGCGCGGATAACGGACAGGGAACGTGGACGACGACGACCGACTGGTGACGCCGACGCGCGCGGACGACGACGCGCAGTACGAGGCGGGGCTGCGGCCCCGGACGCTCGACGAGTACATCGGGCAGGACCGCGTCCGCGAGAACCTCCACGTGTCGATTACCGCCGCCGTGCAGCGCCGCGAAGCGCTCGACCACGTGCTGCTCTACGGGCCGCCCGGCCTCGGCAAGACGACGCTGGCCTACGTCATCGGCAACGAACTGGGCGTGTCGGTGCGGTCCACGTCGGGCCCGGTGCTGGAGAAACCCGGCGATCTCGCGGCCATCCTGACGAACCTCAAGGAGCGCGAGGTCCTCTTCATCGACGAAATCCACCGGATGGCGCCGACGATCGAAGAGATCCTCTACCCGGCGCTCGAGGACTACGAACTCGACATCGTCATCGGCCAGGGGCCGGCGGCGCGTTCGGTGAAGGTGCCGCTGCAGAAGTTCACGCTCATCGGTGCGACGACGCGCGCGGGGCTGCTGACCTCGCCGCTGCGCAGCCGCTTCGGAATCGTGCACCGGCTGGATTTCTACACGAACCAGGACCTCGAGGAAATCGTGCGACGCTCGGCGCGGATCCTCGGTGTGCCCATCAGCGACGAGGCCGCGGGCGAGATCGCGCGCCGTTCGCGCGGGACCCCGCGTATCACGAACCGCCTGCTGCGCCGCGTGCGCGACTACGCGCAGGTGCGCGCGTCCGGGGACATCACCACCGAGGCGACGCGCGCGGCGCTCACGATGCTCGAGGTCGACGAGCACGGGTTCGACGAAATCGACCGGCGGCTGCTGAGGACCATCATCGACAAGTTCGGCGGCGGGCCCGTCGGCGTCAATACGATCGCGGCGGCGATCAGCGAAGAGAAAGACGCCATCGAGGACATCTACGAGCCGTTCCTCATTCAAATCGGGTTTCTCGATCGGACGCCACGGGGCCGGGTGGCCACGGCGCGTGCGTATCAGTTCTTCGGGTTGAAAGCCCCAGGGAAGGATTCGAGACTGTGGTAAACGCAAGACAGGTTCGACCGACACGGATCAGCGCGCTCGCGACCTACGTGCCGCCGGGCATCCTCGACAATCACATGCTCAGCCAGATGGTCGAGACCACCGACGAGTGGATTCTGCAGCGGACCGGCATCAAGACGCGGCACATCGCCGAGAAGGGCGTGGGCACGTCCGAGCTGGCCGCCGAGGCGGCGAAGCGGGCCATCGCGCAGCGCGGCATCTCGCCGACCGCCATCGACCTGGTCATCGTCGGCACGACGACGCCGGACATGATGTTTCCGAGCACGGCCGCGCTCGTGCAGGACAAGATCGGAGCGAAGACGTGCTGGGGGTTCGACCTCGCCGCCGCGTGCTCCGGGTTCACGTTCTCGCTGGCGGCAGCCAGCCAGATGGTGGCGACGGGCACCCACAACTGCGCGCTCGTCATCGGCGCGGACGTCATGTCGAGCATCATCGACTACACGGACCGCACCACGTGCGTCCTGTTCGGTGACGGCGCCGGCGCCGTGCTCGTGGAACCCGCGGTCGAGGACGGCCTCGAGATCATCGACTTCGCCAACACGATCGACGGCAGCGGGCGCGATGCGCTCCAGATGCCGGGCGGCGGCAGCCTCCACCCCGCGTCTCACGAGACCGTCGACAAGAAGCTGCACTACATCCGGCAAGACGGCCAGGCTGTCTTCAAGTTCGCCGTCCGCAACACCGAGGAGATCAGCCGCACCATCATGGAGCGGAATCACGTCACGGCCGAGGACATCGCGATGTTCGTGTCGCATCAGGCCAACCGGCGCATCATCATGTCGGCGGCCGACCGTCTCGGGTTCCCCGAGTCGAAGGTGATGCTGAACATCGCCGACTACGGCAACACGACGGCGGCGACGATTCCGCTGGCGCTCAACGACGCGCTGGCGCAGGGCCGGATCAAGAAGGGCGACCTCGTGCTGTTGACATCGGTGGGAGCCGGCTTCACGGTCGGGTCCGTGTTGCTGCGCTGGGCGTTCTAGGCGGCGGACAGGGCGTGGGGCAGGCCTTTCAGGCCTGCCAGACTCGATACGTGAAGGTCTCCGACTTCGTTTTCGACCTCCCCGAGCGCCTGATCGCGCAGTTCCCGCCCGAGGTCCGCGGCGCATCGCGGTTGCTCGTCCTCGAGCGGGCGCCCGGCGCCGTCACGCACGCGTCGATGGCCGACCTGCCGCGCTGGCTGCGTCCCGGCGACGTGCTCGTGGCCAACGACACGCGCGTGTTCCCGGCGCGCCTGCTCGGGACGCGCGAGCCCGGCGGCGGCGAAGTCGAGTGCCTGCTGGTCTCTCGGGTAGACGAGGCGCACTGGGAGGCGCTCGTGCATCCCGGGCAGCGGATGAAGCCCGGGCGCCGCCTGCGATTCGAGCGGGCCGGGTTCGTCCTTCACGGCGAGGTGCTCGAGCAGCGATTCTTCGGCCGGCGCCTCGTGCGACTGTGGACCGACGGGGCGGGGCCGGTGATGCCGGTCGTCGAGGCCATCGGACACATCCCGCTGCCACCCTATATCCACCGACCGGACCTCGACCTCGATCGCGACCGGTATCAGACGGTATTCGCGCGCGAGACCGGTTCGATCGCGGCGCCGACGGCAGGTCTGCATTTCACGCCGGAGTTGCTGGCTTCGCTTGAGGCGATGGGCGTCGAGCGCGTGCATGTCACGCTGCACGTGGGTTACGGCACGTTCAAGCCCGTCCGCGTGGAGGACGTCGAGACGCACACCGTGGACCCGGAGCGGTATTCGATTTCGCCAGACGCGGCGGCGTCCATCAACCGCGCGCTCGACCAGGGGCGGCGCGTGGTGGCGGTGGGGACGACGACGACCCGGGCGCTGGAGTCGTCAGCGCTGGCGGGGGGCGGAAGAGTCGTGGCGGGCGAGGCCGAGGCGTCGCTGTTCATCTACCCCGGGCATGGGTTTCAGGTGGTCGGCGCCCTGGTCACGAACTTCCACCTGCCCGGGTCGTCGCTGCTGATGCTGGTGGGGGCGTTCGGGGGCGTGGACCCCGTCATGCGCGCCTACGCTGAAGCTGTGAGGCAGGAATACCGATTCTACAGCTACGGGGATGCCACGCTCGTGGTGTGACCTAAAAGGGGGCCTGTCCCCCTTTCTGTTGGCGGGCGGTCAGACCTAAAAGGGGGCCTGTCCCCCTTTCTCCGCGGTCGGGCTTTGCGGATCGTGCGGCCGCGGCGTAACATTCGTCGAACGAGGGCCATACCTGTCGTGACTTCGACTCTTCCTCCGACTCCATCCGGCGAATGGCAGTCTCCTGACGACCCGTTCGCCTGGCTGTCGGGCTCACAGAGCCTGGCGGTTCCCGCGCTGCCCGACGTGGCGCAACGGGTCGTGTCGCTGACGTCCGACCCGGAGATCCCCGTCTTCCGGCTGTCGGACCTCGTCGCCAAGGACCAGGTGCTGGCGTCGCGCGTGCTGGCCATGGCCAACTCCGCGTTCAGTTCGCCGGCGATGTTCATCTCCACGATCCAGGACGCGGTCGTCCGCCTCGGCACCGGCGCGGTGCGCAACGTCGTGCTCGCCGTCAGCCTGACGTCGCGGATGCAGGACAAGAACGTCTACGGCTCGCGCGGGCGCGACCTGTTCGATCACGCGCTCGGAGCCGCCTACATGGCGCGCCTGATTGCCTCGGATGTCGACGTCGACGCCGACGAGGCCTTCCTCTGCGGGTTGATGCACGACATCGGCAAGCTGGTCATCCTGAAACTCGCCTACGATCACAACCGCGCGCACGACGACAAGGTGACCGACGCCGTCCTCGACCAGGCGCTGAAGGAACGGCACGCGATGATGGGCGGCCTGGCCCTACGCCGATGGCACATGCCCGAGTCGGTCGACGACCCGGTGATGTTCCATCACGACTTCCTGTCGGCGCCGCGCCGTCAGCGGGAAGCCGCGGTCTGCTACCTCGGCAACCGGCTGTGCCACCGCTACGGGTTCGGTTGCCCTAAAGACGAGGAGAGCGACCTCGAATCGGACCCGGTGCTCGCGTATCTCGGCCTGACCGCCGAGTGGCTGGCCGCCGCTGACGCGAAGGCGCCCGGCCTCTTCAGTGTCGCTCGCTCCACGATGGGGTAACCCCCAGAGGGCCCCGCCACCACCCGGGAGACCGCGTGAGCCAGTTTCCGTACGAAGAGTTCGACCTCTCGGGCGTCCGCACGTATCCGCTCGCCTCGCGCAAGAGCAAGGCGAACGCCGCCGATTTCGGCCGCCCGTACGCGCGCGGCTCCGGCGTCGCCGCGTGGCTCGACAGCCTGCCCAACATGCTCGGCGCCGCGGACTTGCGGGCCGTCGTCACGGCGATCCTCCAGACGCGCGCACGCGGCGGAGGCATCATCTGGGGATTCGGTGGCCACGTCATCAAGACCGGCCTCGCGCCGGTCCTCATCGACCTCGCGGAACACGGGTTCGTGTCGGCGTTCGCCACCAACGGCGCGGGCATCATCCACGACTTCGAGATCGCCCTCGGCGGCGCGACCTCCGAAGACGTCGATGACGCACTGGGGCCGGGGCAGTTCGGCATGGCCGACGAAACCGGGCGGCTGCTCAACCGCGCGATCAACGACGGCGCGAGGGCCGGTCTCGGTCTCGGCCAGGCGGTCGGCGCGTTTCTGAAGGCCAGCGACGCACCGTACGCGCATCTCAGTCTCGCGGCGTCCGCGGCGCGCCTCGGTCTTCCGCTGACGGCGCACGTCGCCCTGGGCACCGACATCATTCACATGCACCCGGACGCGTCCGGCTCCGCCATCGGAGAGACGAGCCTGCGGGACTTCCGCTACTTCGTGTCGAACGTCGCCCGGCTCGACGGCGGTGTCTACCTGAACTGCGGCTCGGCCGTCGTACTGCCCGAAGTCTTCCTGAAGGCCGTCGCGCTGGCGCGCAATCAGGGCCGTCCCCTGACCGGATTGACGACGGTCAACCTGGACTTCATGCGGCTCTACCGTCCGATGACGAACGTGGTGGTGCGTCCGCCGAAGGGGACCGGCGGCAAGGGCTACAGCCTGGTCGGTCACCACGAGATCCTGATCCCGCTCCTCGCGGCGGCGCTGATCGAGGGACTCGAGCGCTAGATCGCTTTCGGCAGCAGCGCGAGAATCTCGCCGGCGGCCTCCCCGAGCGACGCCCCGAACGCGATGACGCCGTCCCTGTGCCCGGCCATCACGATGCAGCCCTTCTTCCCGATCGCCAGGCGTTTGTGCAGGCGGATCATCTCGTACGCCATTTCCGGCGTCCCGTACGCGACGTCGGGCTTCGTCGTCGGCAGCCGGTTCAGGTGGGTCTCCCACAACACGGCCGAATGAACGTGGACGACCGCTCGAACTGCCGCGTCCACCTGGTAGAGTGCCGCGTGCGTCAGTGCCTCCGACGACGGGGGCGTTTCCCCTGTCGACCTGAGGACGTTGCGGTCGAGATCGACGACGGTCACGGCGGCGAAGTGCCGGCGATCGACCTCGAGCAGGCCGCTCGACTGGCTGCCCGTGATGAAGAAGCGCGGTGACGAGTGCAGCCGCACGCTGAGGTTCCCGTACCCGACGCCCTGGGCGTCTGCGCCAATGAGATTCAGGGCACGCAGCTGCCCCCGCCAGTGGAGCAGGTCGTCGAACTGGGGCGGAACCGCCACCGGTCCGGCGACGTGCCTGAGCGTGTACTTGATGACACCTTCCTGTTCGCGAGGTCGCGTCATGGTTCGTCCTTCGCGATCGGACCGGTGTGCCGGCCGCGGGCCGGGCCCCGGTCGAGATTCCGAATCGCCAGCACTTCGCGTGCGGGCGTGCGGTTGCCGGTGCAGGCGATCATGCGCGGCGCCTTCAGGTAGCGCACGCGGAAGCCGAGCTTGCGATACAGCGCCACGACGCGCGGCGTTGCCTGGTTGGCCAGCACCACGGGGCCCGGATGACGAGCCAGCCACTCGGCGGCACGCACCTGGTCGTCCCAGGTGAACCGCGTGCGGGCGTACTGCGTAAACGGTACGTCGTATGGCGGATCGGCGTAGACGAAATCGTCCGGCTTCAGGGCCAGGGCCTCGAAGTCGAGGCTCGAGAACTCCCAGCGCGCGAACACCGGCTTGTACGTCGTGAAATCGCGCTGGTACGCGATCCGGGCGTAGCTGCCGAACGGCACGTTGTACTCGCCGCGGCCGTTGAACCGGCACAGGCCGTTGTACCCGGTGCGGTTCAGGTAATAGAAGAGCGACGCGGCCTCGACGGTGTGGCTCCGGCCGGCCGCCAGCAGCGCGTTGAACAACTGCCGGTACGCGTAGTACGTCTCGCCGTGGTTCTCCATCGGCAGGTTGATCGTGAAACCGCGCTTCAGATGCCGGTAGAAGTTGACGAGATGCGGATTGACGTCGTTCAGCAGCGCGCGCCTCGGCCCGATGCCGAGCGAGATGGCCAGGCCTCCGCAGAACGGCTCCACGAGCCGCCGGTGTTCGTGGCCCGTCCACAGGCGCTTCACGTGCGGCACCTGCCACCGCTTGCCGCCGGCCCACTTCAGGGGCGGGCGCGGGTGCGTCGCGGTGTCGGTCTGGGGCGCAGCGTCGCGGGCCATGTGGGTTCAGTATATGTCTGCTATTCTTCCACGGGAGGACCCGTCATCATGCGAGTGGTTCGATTCCTGGCGACCGCGATCGCGGCCCTGGCCCTGGCGTCTGTCACGGCTGGCGCGCAACCCGACACCCGTGACACCCGGCTGCTGGCGCAGCCGGCGACCAACGGCACGCACGTGGCGTTCGTCTACGCCGACGACCTCTGGGTGGCTCGCCTCGACGGCACGGATGTCCGCCGTCTCACGACCGATGATGGCGCCGAGACGTCGCCGGCGTTCTCGCCGGACGGCCGGCTGATCGCGTTCAACGCGCAGTACGACGGCAACATCGACGTCTACGTCGTGCCCGCCGAAGGCGGGGTGCCGCGCCGGCTGACGTGGCACCCCGGCCCGGACGTCGTGCAGGGATTCTCTTTCGACGGTCAGCGCGTGTTGTTCACATCGGGGCGCGCGGCCTTCACGGCGGCGTACCGGCACCTCTACACCGTGCCGGTCGGTGGCGGCCTGGAAGAGCGGCTGCCGATTCCGAACGCCTACCAGGCGACGTATTCGCCCGATGGCCAGCGGATCGCCTACAACCCGCTGCCGCCGGCCTTCGACCAGTGGAAGCAGTATCGCGGCGGTCGCGTCTCGCGCCTCTGGCTCTACCGTTCCGCCGACCACGCCATCGAGAAGGTGCCGCAGCCCGCATCGCGCGCGAACGACGTCGATCCGATGTGGATTGGCGATACGGTCTACATGCGCTCCGACCGTGACGGCGAGTTCAACCTCTACGCCTACGACACGAAGACGAAGCAGGTGCGCCGCCTGACGAACCACGACGACTTCCCGGTGATGAAGGCCTCGTCGGGCGGCGGGAAGATCGTCTACGAGCAGGCCGGCTCGCTGCACCTGTTCGACCCGACGACGGGTCGGGCGAAGAAGCTGACGATCGGGATCGCGGCCGACCTGCGTGAGATCCGGCCGCGCTACGTGAAGGGGAGCGAGTACATCCGTAACGTTTCGCTGTCGCCGTCCGGCGCGCGCGCGGTGTTCGAAGTCCGCGGCGAAATCGTGACCGTACCGGCCGAGAAGGGCGACGCGCGCAACCTGACGGCCACCGTGGCGGCGCACGAACGGTCGCCGCAGTGGTCGCCCGACGGCACGCGCATCGCCTACGTCTCGGACGCCTCCGGCGAATACGAACTCCACGTGGCGCCCCAGGATGGCAAGGGCGACGTCAAGAAGTACAGGCTCGGCGGCGCGGGATTCTACTCGAGCCTCCAGTGGTCGCCCGACAGCCGGAAGATCGCCTTCGTCGACAACTCGCAGAGCGTCTTCGTCCTCGACCTCGGTACCGGAGCGGTGAAACGGCTGGGCGGCAACCGCGTCTACACGCCGGCGCCGCAGATCGGGTTCGACTGGTCGCCGGATTCGAAGTGGATCGCGTACGTCGTGGACACGCAGCCCCTCGTCACGACGGTCTTCGCGTATTCCGTCGAACAGGACAAGTCCTTTGCGTTGACGGACGGCTTGAGCGAAGTGACCGAACCCGTCTTCGACAAGGGCGGCAAGTACCTCTACCTGCTGGGCTCGACGGATGCCGGCCCGGTGCAGGACTGGTTCGCGCAATCGAATGCCGACATGCGGCGCACTCGCAACCTCTACCTCGTCGTCTTGCGCAAGGGCGTGCCGTCGCCGCTCGCGAAGGAGAGCGACGAGGAGAAGCCGAAGAAGGCCGACGCCGGGGACAAGAAGCCGGAGGAGTCGAAGAAGACGGAGGATCCGTTCTCGATCGACGTGGTCGGCATCCAGCACCGCATCCTCGCGCTGCCGATTCCCGCGGGCGACCTGTCGAACCTCCAGGCGGGCGACGCGGGCTACCTGTACTACCTGCGGCGGGACGGGCGCGAGTCGTCGCTCCACCGGTACGATCTCGGGAAGCGCAAGGACGAGACGCCGCTGGCCGCGCTCGACACGTACCTGCTGTCGGCCGACGGGAAGAAGATCCTCTACATGAACGCCCGCCAGTGGTTCATCGCGGCTGCCGGCCCGAAGGTCGCGCCGGGCGAAGGTCGCCTGGCCGTCGCCGACATTGAGGTGCGCATCGACCCGCGCGCCGAGTGGACGCAGATCTTCAACGAGGCGTGGCGGATCAACCGTGACTACTTCTACGCGCCCAACATGCACGGCGTCGACTGGCCGGCGATGAAGACGAAGTACGGCGCGTTTCTGCCGGACCTCGCCACGCGCGCCGACCTGAATCGCGTCATCCAGTGGATGTGCAGCGAGATTGCCGTCGGCCACCACCGCGGCGGCGGCGGCGACCGCCTCGAGCAGGCGCGTAACGTCCCCGGCGGCCTGCTCGGCGCCGACTACGAGGTGGCGAACGGCCGCTACCGGTTCACACGCGTGCTCGGGGGCCTGAACTGGACCCCGGACCTGCGCGCGCCGCTCACCGAGCCGGGCGTGGACGTCCAGACGGGCGAGTACCTGCTGGCCGTGAACGGCCGCGACGTGAAGCCGCCGGCCAACCTCTACAGCTTCTTCGAGAACACCGCCGGGAAGCTCGTGGAACTCTCGGTCGGGCCCACGCCCGATGGCGCCAATGCCCGTACCGTCACGGTGGTGCCGATTGCCAACGAATCGGCGCTGCGGAACCGTGACTGGGTCGAAGGCAACCTGAAGAAGGTCGACCAGGCCACGGGCGGGCGCGTGGCGTACGTGTACGTCCCGAATACGGCCGGCGCGGGCCACACGTACTTCAAGCGTTACTTCTTCCCGCAAGCTCACAAGGACGCCGTCATCGTCGACGAGCGGTTCAACGGCGGCGGGTCCGTGGCCGACTACTACATCGACATCCTCCGGCGGCCGTTCATCAGCCACTGGGCGATGCGCTACGGCGACGACCTCAAGACGCCGACGGCGTCGATCCAGGGACCGAAGGTCATGATCATCGACGAAGCTGCCGGGTCGGGCGGTGACCTGCTGCCGTGGATGTTCCGCACGTTCAAGGTCGGCACGCTCGTCGGCCAGCGAACCTGGGGCGGTTTGGTCGGCGTGCTCGGGTTCCCGGTCCTCATGGACGGCGGGTCGATCACCGCGCCGAATCTCGCCATCTGGACGCCCGAGGAAGGCTGGATCGTCGAAAACGAAGGCGTCGCGCCGGACATCGAGGTCGAGCAGACGCCGGCCGACGTGATTGCCGGCCGCGATCCGCAGCTCGAGAAGGCCATCGACGTGGCCCTGGCCGAGCTGAAGAAGAATCCGCCGCCGAAGGACAAGCGACCGGCCTATCCGGTGCGGGGCAAGACCCTGCGCGGCACGGTTCGCAAGTAGCGGCGCCGACGCCACGCGTTTGTCCGGGTCAGCCGTTCGGGCTGGCGTCCGGCGTCGAACCCCTGATAGAATAGGGGTTTGTCGCCGGTGTAGCTCAGTTGGTTAGAGCACGCGGCTCATATCCGCGGAGTCCGGGGTTCAAGTCCCTGCACCGGCACCAGAAGACGAGAGGGGTCGCGCGTTCAACGTTCGACCCCTCTTCGTCTATGTGCCTGACCTCAGGGCCGGCTGAAGCCGGCCCGCCACGGCTCGGTGGTCCCTATGTCGACTCTGCTCGAACGCGTCGGCGACACCGTCGAGCGCAGCGGCCTGCTGCCGCCGGGCGCACGAGTGCTCGTGGCCGTGTCGGGCGGTTCGGATTCCGTCGCGCTGCTCCATCTGCTGGTGACCCTCGCCCCCACCTGCGGCTTCGTCGTCGCTGGTGTCGCCCACCTGAACCACCAACTGCGCGGTGCCGACAGCGACGCCGACGAGGCGTTCTGCCGGACGCTCGCGGAACAGCTCGGCCTGCCGGCGGTCGTCGAACGCATCGACGTGGGCAGCCAGGCACGCGCCCACCGCGTCTCGATGGAGGTGGCGGCCCGCCGGGCGCGGTACCGGTTCCTCGAGCGGGCGGCGGAGCGGGTCGATGCCGACACCATCGCCACCGGCCATACGCGTGACGACCAGGCCGAGACCTTCCTGCTGCGACTGCTCCGCGGCGCTGGCGCCACCGGGCTGGCCGCGATTCCGCCACGCCGGGGTCTCGTCGTGCGACCCATCCTGGGCGAACGCCGCGCGGAACTCCGAGCGTTTCTTGCCGAGCGCGGTTCTTCCTTTCGAGAGGACGCGACCAACGCCGACACCGCGATTCCCCGCAACTGGGTTCGCCACGTCCTTCTTCCGCGACTCGGTGCCCATCTCGGCGGGGATGTGACGGACCTCCTCGCCCGCGAATCCGCGCTGCTGCGTGACGACGGGGTTCTCCTCGACGAGATCGCCGACGAGACGGCGCGCCGGGTCCTTCGCGAAACCCGCCCCGGCACCATTGTCGTCGCGAGCGCGGACCTGGAAGCGTTGCCCCCGGCCCTGGCGCGGCGGGTGGTCCGGCGAGCGCTCGCGCGTGTCAGTCCCGCGTTCCAGGGGGCGGTCCACGTCGAACGAGTGCTCGCCCTGGCAGAAGGGCGCGAGGGCAGCCGATTCGACCTTCCGGGCGCCCGTGTGGAACGAAATGGCGAAAACGTAGTCCTATATACCAGGGAAGGTCGTGGATTCCGGCCGGCCGTGGCGTTCCGCCATGGACTTCCGGTACCGGGCCGCGTGCCGATTCCCGAGGCGGAACGCGTGATTGAATCGGAGAACCTGCCTGTCGAGGTGGCGCAAATCATTCAGGACAAGCAGGTTATCGGTGAGGGGGCTGGGGTGGTGGATGCGGGGGTAGCCGCCGACGGGCTGTGGGTGCGCTCCAGGAAACCCGGGGACACATTTCGTCCGCTGGGGCTCGGCCGCCGCCGAAAGCTGCAGGACGTGTTCATCGACCGCAAAGTGCCCCGTGACCGTCGCGATGCGGTGCCGCTCGTCGTCGACGCCCGCGACAGGATCGTGTGGGTGGCGGGGCTCGGTCCGAGCGACGATGCGCGGGTGACGCCGGCCACGCAAAGCGTGGTAACCTTGAGAGTTAGCCGAATGGGAGACTTGGGGTGAACTCCACACTGCGGAGCCTGTTGTTCTGGATGGTGCTCGTCATCGTCGCCGTCCTGGTCTGGAACTTCTCCACGACGTTCCAGACGAGGGAGCGGGCGGTGACGTTCAGCGACTTCATGTCCTGGGTCGAGTCGGGCAACGTGACGACGGTCACCATTGCGGGCAACGAGATTTCGGGCACGACCAAGGCCGACGAAACGTTCCGGACCTACGCGCCGCCGCAGTACGAGGGGCTGGCGAACAAGCTCGTCGAGCGCAACGTCGCGATTACGGCGAAAGAGGCCCAGGCCAGCCCGTGGGCGTCCCTGCTGTACTCGTGGGCGCCGGCGCTGCTGATGATCGGGTTCTGGATCTTCTTCATGCGCCAGATGCAGAGCGGCGGCAACAAGGCGCTGTCGTTCGGCAAGAGCAAGGCCAAGTTGTCGTCCGGCGCCCAGAAGAAGGTGACGTTCAAGGACGTCGCCGGCGTCGATGAAGCGAAAGAAGAGCTCCAGGAAATCATCGAGTACCTGAAAGAACCCCAGAAGTTCCAGAAACTCGGCGGCCGCATCCCGAAGGGCGTCCTGTTGATGGGGCCTCCCGGAACCGGCAAGACGCTGCTGGCGCGCGCCGTGGCCGGCGAAGCGAACGTGCCGTTCTTCTCGATCAGCGGCTCGGACTTCGTCGAGATGTTCGTCGGCGTGGGCGCGTCCCGCGTACGCGACCTGTTCGAACAGGGCAAGAAGAACGCGCCGTGCATCATCTTCATCGATGAAATCGACGCCGTCGGCCGGCATCGTGGCGCGGGCCTCGGGGGCGGTCACGACGAACGCGAGCAGACGCTGAACCAGCTGCTCGTCGAGATGGACGGCTTCGAGTCGAACGAAGGCGTGATCCTGATGGCGGCGACGAACCGCCCGGACGTCCTCGATCCGGCGCTGCTGCGCCCGGGCCGGTTCGATCGGCGCGTCATCGTGAATCGCCCCGACGTGCGTGGCCGCGAGGGCATCCTCGTGGTGCACACGCGCAAGATCCCATTGGCCGACGACGTGGATCCGAGCGTGCTGGCGCGCGGCACGGCGGGGTTCTCGGGCGCTGACCTGGCGAACCTGGTCAACGAAGCGGCGCTCAGCGCGGCCCGGCTGAACCAGAAGGCCGTGAAGATGGCGGACTTCGAGTACGCCAAGGACAAGGTCATGATGGGCAGCGAGCGTCGCTCGATGGTCATCAGCGAAGCCGAGAAGCGGGTGACGGCGGTGCACGAAGCCGGCCACGCGCTGCTGGCGGTCATCCTGCCGCACGCCGATCCGATCCACAAGGTGACGATCATCCCGCGCGGCATGGCGCTCGGCCTGACGCAGCAGCTGCCGACCGACGAGAAACACAACTACTCGCGCGATTACCTGATGGATCAGATCGCGATCCTGCTCGGCGGGCGGCTGGCGGAAGAGATCTGCCTGGGCAACATCACGACGGGCGCCGGCAACGACATCGAGCGCGCGTCGGATCTGGCCCGGAAGATGGTCTGCGAGTGGGGCATGAGCGACGTCATGGGTCCGCTGGCGTTCGGCAAGAAGGAGGAGCAGATCTTCCTCGGCCGCGAGATCGCCCAGCACCAGGACTACAGCGAAGACACGGCAGTGATGATCGACAAGGAAGTGCGCGGCATGGTGCAGGCCGCCCACGACAAGGCCAAGGCGATCCTGGTCGAACACAAGGACGCCCTGCTGAAGATGGCCGACGAACTGCTGACGCGCGAAGTGCTCGATGGCGACCAGGTGCGGCGGATCGTCGCGGGCGAACCCCTGGGCGAAAGCTCCCTGGCGGATTCGCCGGTGCCGACGGTCACGGTGGGAGAGACGGGCGACGCGCCGTCCCCGTCGGCCACCGGGCTCGTGCCGCCGGCCGTGCCGGCGTCGATTCCCCAGGGGCAGTAGCCGCTTCGGAACGACGGCGCCAGCGCGCAGGGCCCGGGTGACCGGGCTCTGCGTGTGTACGGCGCGTCTGCGGTGCCCGCGTCTGCTGCTGCATCCGCCCCGGATGTCTGCGACAATGACGGGGCCATGGCCACCATTCACTCCCGACCGTCCTTTACCGTTCCGCTCGCCCACGGGCGCCGCCTGGAACTGGGCGATCGTACGCTCGTGATGGGCGTCATCAACGTCACGCCCGACTCGTTTTCGGGAGGCCTGACCGACGTGCGCAGCGCCGTCGCCGCCGCCGTGCAGATGGAGGCCGATGGCGCCGACATCCTCGATATCGGCGGAGAGTCGACCCGGCCCGGTGCGGGCGCGGTCGACGAACACGAGGAACTCGAACGGGTGATTCCGGTACTCGAGCGGCTGCGAGACCGGGTGTCGGTGCCGATCTCGGTCGACACCTACAAGGCGTCGGTGGCCGAGGCCGCGATTCGGGCTGGCGCCTCTATCGTGAACGATATCAGCGGTTTAGGGTATGATCCGTTGACGGCCGGGGTCGTGGCGCGTACGGGGGCCGGTGTCATTCTGATGCACACGCGCGGCCGCTCGAGCGACATGTATCGTGAGGCGGTCTACGGTGATGTCGCCGCTGACATCGCGGTCGAACTGCAGATGGCGGCGGCCCGGGCGGCGGTGGCCGGTGTCGACCGCGCGCGAATCATCCTCGATCCCGGCCTCGGTTTCGCGAAACGGTCGGAACACAGCTGGGCCGCCCTGGCGGCCTTGCCGAAACTTGCGGTACTCGATCGCCCGCTGCTCGTCGGGCCGTCGCGCAAGTCGTTTCTCACCGCGGCCATCGGCGACGTGCCTCCCGGCGAGCGGGACTGGGGCACGGCGGCGGCGGTCACGGTGTCGGCGCTGCTGGGCGCGCACATCGTGCGCGTGCACGCGGTGAAAGCGATGGTCCAGGCCGTGCGCGTCGCCGACGCACTGCGGCATTACGCCCGGTAGAGCACGGGCGCTCCCGCCCCGGACGGCGGGGCGAGGGGCATCTCGACGACATGATCGAACGGCTCGCCAGCGTCTTCCGTCATCCGGGCGTCGGGTGGTCCGACGCGATCGACGTCCTGATCGCGGCGGTCGTGATCTACGAGCTCCTGAAGCTCATCCGGGGCACGCGCGCGGTGCAGATGGGGCTGGGCGTCGGCGTGCTCGTCGGCCTCTACTACCTGTCGGGCTGGGCGCGGTTCGAAACGGTCAACTGGCTCATCCGCAACCTCGCCGGCTACGTGGTCTTCGCCGCTATCGTGCTGTTCCAGACCGAGATCCGCCGGACGCTGGCGAACCTCGGCCGGGCGCGGCTCTTCCGGTACTTCTCCCGATCGGTGTCGGCCAGCGAACAGATCGAAGAACTGGTCGTCGCGACCACGGTGCTGGCGAGCCAGCGCACCGGCGCGATCATCGCCGTCGAGCGCGAAATCGGGCTGCGGAACTACATCGAGGGCGGCATCCCCCTCGACGCGACGGTGACGTCCGACCTGCTCATCAGCATCTTCCAGACGAAGTCGCCGCTGCACGACGGCGCGGTCATCATCCAGGGCGACCGCCTGGCCGCCGCCGCCTGCTTCCTTCCGCTGACCGTGAACCCGGCCATCAGCAAGGACTTCGGCAGCCGCCACCGCGCGGCCATCGGCCTGACGGAGGAAAGCGACGCGGTGACCCTCGTGGTCTCGGAGGAGACGGGGCGCATCTCGATCGCGCTTGACGGGCACGTGGAGACCGGCGTGGATGCGGATCGGCTGCGCGCGCGCCTGCGGGCGCTGGTGCCCCAGCGGCGCCAGTTGCTCGAGGCCAAAGCCGCGGGAGGGTTCGACTGATGGCGTACAACCCCCTGCGCCGGTTCGGCCTGAAGGTACTCTCGGTCGTCATCGCCGTCATGCTGTGGCTGGCGGTCGGCGGCGAGCAGGAGGTGGAGCGGACCCTGCGATCGCCGCTCGAACTCCAGAACATCCCCGAGGGACTCGAGGTCGTCGGCGAAGCGCCCAGCACGGTCGATGTCCGGGTGCGCGGCACCTCGACCACGCTGGGTCAGTTGTCGGCCGGCGACGTCGTGACCGTCCTCGACGCCGCGTCGGCCAAACCGCGCCGGCAGTTGTTCCACCTCGGGCCCGACCAGGTCCGCGTGCCGTTTGGTGTCGAGGTGACGTTCGTCGGCCCCACGACGATTCCGCTGCTCTTCGAGCGGCAGTCCACCAAGAGCGTACCCGTCGCGCCTGCAATCGAAGGACAGCCCGCGGCGGGATATTTCATCGAGCGCGTGACGGTCGAGCCCGCCGAGGTCGAGGTGATCGGGCCGGAGTCGGCGCTGCGCGCCGTGCAGCAGGCCGCCACCGAGACGGTGGAACTCACGGGCGCGACGGGCCCGATCCGCGAAACGGTCAATATCGGTCTTCCCGACAGTTCCGCGCGCCTGCGGATGCCGCACACGGCGCGGGTCACCGTCAGCATCGCACCTGTCCGATCGGAACGCACCCTGAGCGCCGTGCCCGTGCGGATGCGGAGTCTGCGCGCCGGCCTCTCGGCCAGCGCCTCGCCATCCAACGTGGCCGTGACGCTCCGCGGCCCGGACGACGCCCTGCGGGCGTTGACGACGGATCAGGTCGAGGTCTCCGTCGACCTGGCCGGCCTGGGACCCGGCCGCTACACCCTCGATGTCCGGACGTCGTCGCTCCGGTCGCTCGGTGTCGTGCGGTCCGCACCGCAGCAGGTTCAGATCATCATCCGATGACCCACTCACTCTTCGGCACCGACGGCGTGCGCGGGCGCGCCGGCACGTACCCGCTCGACGGCGACACGATTCGCCGCCTCGGCACCGCCCTGGTTCGGGCGTTGCCGCACTCGGCGGAACCGACTCACCTCCTGATCGGCCGCGACACCCGCGAGTCGGGCGAGTGGATCGAACGTGAGCTGGCGTTCGGCGCGAGGTCGGCCGGCGCGGAGGTCGTCAGCGCCGGGGTGATTCCGACACCGGCCGTGGCGGTCCTGACCGGCAGCCAGCACTTCGTCGCGGGGATCGTCATCTCGGCCTCGCACAATCCGTTCGAAGACAACGGCATCAAGGTGTTTGCCGGCACCGGCGAGAAGTACACCGAGGCGCTGGAATCCGAAGTCGAGGCCATCGTCGCCGACCGATCGTGGGCGACCCCGGAGGGTGAGGCCGGACCGGTGCCGTTGACCGACTATTCGGCCGCCTACCTCGCGCACGCCCGCGCGACGCTCGGCGGCACGGCGCCGCCGCACGCCGTGCGCGTGGCGATGGACTGCGCGAACGGCGCGACCTTCGAGGTCGCGCCCGCGCTGTTCCGCGACCTGGGCTTCGACCTCGTCACGATGGGCACCTCGCCCAACGGGCGCAACATCAACCTGGACTGCGGATCGACCCATCCGGAGCGCCTCGCCCGCGTGGTCGTCGAATCCGGGTGCGCCCTGGGAGTCGCCTTCGACGGCGACGGAGATCGCGCGCTCTTCGTCGACGCATCGGGTCGCATGGTCGATGGCGACGCGGTGATGTACCTCTGCGCGAAACGGATGGCGGAGCGCGGCACGCTGCGCGGCGGGGCCGTCGCGGCGACGGTCATGAGCAACATCGGCCTGGAAATCGCGCTTCGCGATCTCGGGATCGGGATGCTCCGCTGCCCGGTCGGCGACAAGTACGTGATGGAAGAGATGATGCAGCGAGGACTTGCCATCGGCGGCGAGCAGTCCGGCCACATCATCTTCATGGACACGCTGTTCACGGGAGACGGCATCGTCACGGCGCTCAACGTGCTGCGGGTGATGGCGGAAACCGGGCGGTCGCTGGCCGAGCTGGCCCAGGGCTACCGGGCGTTCCCGCAGGTCCTGCTCAACGTGCGGGTTCGCGAGAAGCGGGACTGGAAGGGCGTGCCGGCCATCGCCGATGCGGTGGCAAGCGTCGAGACCCGCCTGGCGGGCCGCGGCCGGCTGCTGGTGCGGTATTCGGGAACCGAACCGCTCCTGCGCGTGATGATCGAAGGCGAACGCGACGACGAGATTGCGGCGTGGGCGAGGGAGATTGCCGACGCGGTCGGCGCCGCGCTCGGCGCGTGACCGCGCCGGGGCCCGGACTCGGACGGGCCGGCAGGTGGAGACGATGATGCGACTGGGAGTGAATATCGATCACATCGCGACGATCCGGCAGGCGCGTCGGGCGTCCGAGCCGGACCCCGTGGCGGCGGCGGTCATCGCCGAACTGGCCGGGGCCGAGGGCATCACCGTGCATCTGCGCGGAGACCGGCGCCACATCCAGGACCGCGACGTCGACCTGCTGCGGCAGACGCTGCGGACGAGGCTGAACATCGAGATGGCGGCCACGGAGGACATGGTGGCCATCGCCGCCCGCGTGCGGCCGTACCAGGTGACGCTCGTGCCGGAACGGCCGGAAGAGGTGACGACGACCGGCGGGCTCGACGTCGCCCACCATGCCGCGGCCGTCCGGCGAGCCGTCGAGGTGTGCCGGCCGCTCGGCATCAAGGTCAGCCTCTTCGTCGACGCCTTCGATGAACAGGTGGAGGCGTCGAAGGCCGCCGGCGCCGATGCGATCGAGATCAACACCGGGCCCTACGCGGACGCGCCGGACGGAGACAAGCCCGCGCAGATCGGGCGCCTGCGGCGCACGGCGGAACGCGCCTCGGCCGAAGGGCTGGAGGTGCTGGCGGGACACGGCCTCACGTACTTCAACGTGCGGCCCGTCGTGGCGCTGCCGCATATCGTGGAGTTGAACATCGGCCACAGCATCGTGTCCCGCGCGGCGCTCGTCGGTCTCGACCGGGCCGTGCGCGAGATGGTGGCGCTGCTGCAATGACCGGGTATGCCCGTGCGATGGCGATCGTGATGGTGGCCGTTGCCGCATCCGGCTCGCTCGTGGCGTCCGGCTTCCTGCGACCGGGCTCAGGGCCGGTCAGCCGGACGACGATGGCCGTCTCGACCGACGTCCAGTCCGTGACGTTCGCGGCGCGCGACGGCGTCACTGTCTTCGGTACGATCTACCTGCCCGAACGGCTGCCCGCGCCTGCCGTGCTGCTGCTGCCGATGGCGGGACGCACCCGGCAGGAGTGGGATGATGGCGCGAACGCCCTGGCGCGGGCCGGGATGGCGGCCCTGGCGATCGACTTCCGGCGCGGCGGCGGGCCCTCCGGCGGCGACGGCACCGGAGAGGGCGAGTCGTACGCCGACCTCGTGTTCGACGCCGAGGCGGCTCGCGCCTATCTGGCCGCCCGTCCCGACATCGTGGCGTCGCGAATCGGCATCGCCGGGGCATCGCTCGGCGCCAACGTCGCGGTCCTGGCGGCGGCCAACGATCCCATGGTGCGATCGCTGGCGTTGCTGTCCGTATCGCTCGAGTACCGCGGCCTCAGGATCGAGCAGGCCATGGTGAAGTTCGGCAACCGTCCCGCGCTGCTCGTGTCGAGTTCTGAAGACTACTACGCGTGGCGTTCGGCGCGCACGCTCGTGACCGCCGGTGACGGCCCCCGGGAACTGCGCGTCCTGTCCGACGCGGGCCACGGGATGGTGATGCTGGCGCGCCATCCCGAACTGGTCGACGCGGTTGTGGACTGGTTCGCGCGCACGTTATGATCGAGACAAAGGTCCCTCATCATGAAATCTGAGTCTGTGGTGTACGCCATCGCTGGCACGTTGTTCGGGTTCATCATCGGTTGGATCGTCGGCACGCAGCAGGCGCCGGGACACGTGGCGGCGGGCGTGCCGAACACCGCGGCGAGCCAGGCGTCCGCGCCGGCGCAGGCGGGCGCGATGCCGCCCGCGTCGCAGCCGATGCTCGACGAAGCCCAGGTGACGGCCATGCGGAACGTGGCCGACCGCGATCCGAAGAACGTGGAATCGCGCATCCAGTTGGGCAACATGTACTTCGACGCCGAGCGGTACCAGGACGCGATCCGTTGGTACCAGGACGCGCTCGCGCTGAAGCCGAATGACCCCGATGTCAGCACCGATCTGGCCATCTGCTTCTACTACACCAGCCAGGTCGACAAGTCGCTCGCGCAGTTCGAGCAGTCGCTCGCCATGAGCCCGTCGCACGTGAAGACGTACCTGAACATGGGCGTGGTCAAGAACTTCGGCAAGCAGGACGTCGCGGGTGCGCGGGCGGCGTGGCAGAAAGTCCTCTCGCTCGCCCCGGGAACGCAGGAGGCCCAGGCGGCCCAGCGGTTTCTCGACAGCGTGGCCGGCAAGTAGACGGTCCGGCGGCCCATGCTCACGCGATTCCTCCTCTGGGCGCTGCTGCTGACGCTCGTGTTCCGCGCCATCGGGCGGATCATTCGCGGCATCGCCGAAGGCGCAGGCGGGGCGCCGCCGCGCCGCCGGGAGGGCGGCCGGTCCTCCACGACGACGCCGGCGAAAGGGGAGTTGATGGCGCGCGACCCCGTGTGTGGCACGTACGTCGTGCAGTCGCGCGCCGTGTCGGCCCGGGGGCGCGACGGCGTGCAATACTTCTGTTCGGAGAAGTGCCGCAGCGAGTACCTGAAGTCGTAGCCCGCTTCCGAAGCGGTCCGATCGTCTGATTGGCGTGGCGGGGCGACTGGCGTGGGGCAGGGCTTCAGCCCTGCCTGACAAGAGGCAGCGCGACTCCGCGACAGGATGACCCGCTCATGAGCCAACCCCGAGTCCTCGTCACGCGCCGTATTCCCGCGTCCGTCCTCGCGCGCCTCGAGGCGTCCTGTGACGTGGATGTCTACAGGGGGACCGGCGCCATCCCCCGCGACGAGCTGCGCGCCGGCCTGCGCGACAAGCTGGGCCTGGTCTGCGTGCTGACGGATCGGATCGACGGTGAGGTCCTCGACGCGGCCCCGGCGCTGCGGGTGGTCGCCAACATCGCCGTCGGCTACGACAACTTCGACGTGGCGGCCGCGAACGCGCGCGGCGTCATCATGACGAACACGCCGGACGTGCTGACCGAAGCCACGGCCGACCTCACCTGGGCGCTGATCCTCGGCATCATGCGCCGCGTCACCGAAGGTGATCGCCTGATCCGCCGGGGCGGGTGGACCGGGTGGGCGCTCGACTTCATGCTGGGCTCGGACCTCCGCGGCAAACAGCTGGGGATCGTCGGCCTGGGCCGTATCGGTTCGGCGGTCGCCCGCCGGGCTGCCGCCTTCGGCATGCGCGTGGCGTACGCCACGCTGCCGGGCGCGCCGCCGGCGGCGACGTCGGGATTCGCGGCGCTGGGCTTCGACGAACTCCTCGCCTCGTCCGACGTCGTGTCGTTGCACGTGCCGCTGACGCCGGAGACACGCGGTCTCATCGATCGCACGGCGCTCGCGCGAATGAGACGCAGCGCGTATCTCGTCAACACCTCGCGCGGGCCGGTCGTGGACGAAGAGGGGCTCGCCTGGGCGCTGCGTGAAGGTCTCATCGCCGGGGCCGCGCTCGACGTCTTCGAACGCGAACCCCTCGTGCACCCCGACCTCGTGGGGATCGAGAACGTCCTGCTCGCCCCGCATCTCGGTAGCGCGACGATCGAAACACGCACCGCGATGGCCGATCTCGCCGTCTCCAACGTGCTCGCCGTGCTCGCCGGTCAACCGCCGATCACGCCCATCGCCTGACGCCATGCCACCACGCGCGCTGCCCCTGCCGAATCCCCGGGACGTCGAGTGGACCATGCGCCGCCTGGCGCGTGCCATCACCGGCCTCGAGCTCCCCGTCGTCGAGAAGATCGCCGAAGCCCAGAAGGAAGACGCCTTCCAGGTGCTCATCGCGACATTGCTGTCGGCGCGTACGCAGGATGCGACCACGGCGGCGGCGTCCGGACGCCTGTTCGCGGCGGCTCCGGACGCGAAGACAATGGCGACGTTGCCGGTGAAGCGGATCGAGAAGCTGATCTATCCCGTGAGCTTCTATCGGACGAAAGCCGTCCACGTGAAGGAGACGTGCCGTCTCCTCCTCGACACCTTCGGTGGGCGGGTGCCGGGCACGATGGACGAGCTGCTGACGCTGCCGGGCGTCGGCCGGAAGACGGCAAACCTCGTGCTGATCCTGGGCTTCAAGAGCCTGCGCAACATCTGCGTCGACACGCACGTGCACCGCATCTCGAACCGTATGGGCTGGGTGCGGACCCGCACGCCCGACGAGACCGAGCAGGCGCTCTACGAGCGGACGCCGGCCCGCTGGTGGCCGTATATCAACCTGTACCTCGTGACGTGGGGCCAGAACGTCTGCCGCCCGATCACGCCGAAGTGCGGCGAGTGCGTGCTGGTGGAGCGATGCCCGAGGCTGGGGACTGGCACCTAGCGCCTGGAGCCTGGGGCCTGGAGCCTGAACTGAGCTCGACCTGAAGCCGGAGTCGTGCGGGATCCTGGCTCTGCAGGCCGAGAGCCGTGCGCCTCCACGAGCCGCCAACCGCCAACCGCGAGCCGCGAGCCGTGAGCCATGAGCCTGATGTATCATTCCCCCGTCGGGAGCGTATCGGTACGCCACCCGGCGCGTTTCTTTCAAGGAGTGAACTCATGCGGCAGGTTTCTCGTGTCGTCGTGGCGCTGGCGTGTGCCGCGTCGTGGGCGGTTGGGGCCGGAATCGCGTCGGCGCAGCCGGCGCCCGCGGCAGGCAACCCCATCGTCGTGATCGAATTGCCCAGGGGCTCCGTCACCATCGAGCTGTATCCGGCGGAGGCACCCAAGACCGTCGAGAACTTCCTGAAGCTGGTCAAGTCCAACTTCTACAACCGTCAGCACTTCCACCGGGTCGAGGGCTTCGTCGTCCAGGTCGGCGACCCCGATTCGAAGAGTCTCGATCGCAAGGACAGCTGGGGCCGTCGCGGCAACGGCAAGCCCATTGGCGTGGCCGAGATCAGCAAGAAGCTGAAGCACATCAAGGGTGCCGTGGGGATGGCGCACGCCGGCGATGCCACGAAGGCCGACAGCCAGTTCTACATCACCAAGCTGCCGAGAAAGATCCCCGAAGGGCAGTACGCGATATTCGGACAGGTCATCTCGGGGATGGATGTGGTCGACAAGATCGAATTGGGGGATCTGATCAAGCGGATGTATGTAAAATAGGCTTGTCCGGCAGGGCGCGCAGCGACCCAGAGGCGAATCCGGGAACGACCTGTCACCACCGATGTGGTTGGCGTTCCGGCGAATCAACTTTGAGCCAGCGACTACTCCTCTGAGTCAGCGTCCCCTGCCGGCTCTTCTGTCTCTGTCCCGTCCATGCCCTCGAATAGCCCTTCTGGCGGCCTTCGCGTTTCCGCGGCCGCGAACGGCCGCATGAACGGGTAACGCTTCAGCATCTCCTCCGAGTACCGTCCCGCGACCGGCTCTCCAATCTGGTGTTTCATGGTCGCCGCGTTGGCGACCGCCTTCGCCGCGAAGTGGTTGTTCATGAAGACGTAGATCTTCTGGACCAGGCGACGGACGTTCGAGACGATGTCGCTGAACTCCGAGACTTCCGACGGCGAGTACAGGTAGTTGTACCGTTCGTCTTGATGGTCGTGGGCCCACCACTTCTCGGCGTTGCGGCCGTGCAGCCGCATGTAGTAGAGACCGCGCAGGTTGGGAAGGTGGTTCTGACGGATGGAGAAGCGGAACTTGGGCTCGTCGATCTGGGCCCACGCGGCACCCAGGCCGTTGAGCAGCCCGAGGGTCTCGACGACCCGATCGCTCCAGCTCCGGTGCCGGAGTTCCACCGCCACCGGGTAGGCCCTGAATGCCTCGAGCAGCCAGGCGAGGTACGCGCGTGTATCGGGGGCATCGCGGAAACTCGGTGGGAATTGCGCCAGGAGGGCGCCGATCTTGCCCGCGCGGGCCAGCGGATCGATGGCGGTTCTGAACGCGTCCACATCCGCCATCGAGACCACCGGCAAGGCCGACGTGACCGCGTCGGCCGGGGGCGCGCCGCCGTGGGCGTGTTGGTACATGGCCGGGTGCGTGAACTTCTGGAAGAGCTTCATCGCGAAGTCGAAGTCGGCTGGCGTTCGTTTCGCCCACGCGCGCGTCGTGTCGGGGGTCGGAAGGCGGTAGAAGCTCGAATTCACCTCGACCGTGTTGAAATGTTCGGCGTAATACGCCAGTTCGTCGAAACGCCTGCCCCCGGAAGACCGGGAAGCCGGATAGAAGATCCCGTTCCACGTCCCCTGCCCGGACGGATAACTCCAACCGGAGGTGCCGATGCGCACGTCGCCCATGGGGGGACTATACACGGAGGGGAAAGGGAATAGGCGATAGGGAACTGGGAAAGGAAAGGGGAAGGGGAATAGGCGATAGGGAACAGGGAAAGGGAACCGGGAACAGGGAAGAGGGATCAGGCGAGAGGCTAGAGGCAACGGCCGCGTGCCGGAAGCCGGAAGGCGAGCGCCTGGGGTCGGTGAGCAAGGTCGAAAGCCTGAAGCCGCGAGCCACGAGCCGGTAGAATAGTACCGTCGCCATGTTGACGATCAGCGAGATCTTCCATTCGATTCAGGGCGAGTCGTCGTACGCCGGCTTGCCGTGTGTCTTCGTGCGCCTCGCGGCCTGTGATCTGCGATGTGCCTGGTGCGACACGCCGTACGCGTTCACCGGCGGCACGAAGATGTCGATCGACGACGTGATCGCGTCGGTCGAGCGGACCGGTTGCCGGATCGTCGAGGTAACGGGCGGCGAGCCGCTCCTGCAGGACGACGTCTACCCGCTGATGGCGGCCCTTCGGGACCGGGGCCTGACGGTGCTGCTGGAAACGGGCGGCCACCTGCCCATCGACCGCGTACCCGCCGGCGTCGTGCGAATCGTCGACGTGAAATGCCCGGCGAGCGGCGAGTCGGCGCGCAACCACTGGCCCAATCTCGAGGTGTTGCGCCCGTCCGACGAGGTGAAGTTCGTGATCCAGGACCGCGCCGACTACGATTTCGCGAAGCAGGTCGTGAAGCGGCACCACCTCGCGGGACGCTGCGCGGGCGTGCTGTTCTCGCCGGTTCACGGCGTCCTGGCGCCGGCACAGCTGTCGGAGTGGATCCTGGCCGACCGCCTGGACGTGCGGCTGCAGCTGCAGGTGCACAAGTACATCTGGGCGCCGGACACGCGCGGAGTCTGACGTGAACGCCGTACTGCTGTTGAGCGGGGGCCTCGATTCCTACACCGCCGGCGCGATGGCCCGCGCCGAGGGGTTCGATCTGCACGCCCTCAGCGTCGTCTACGGACAGCGCCACGCCATCGAACTCGAGGCGGCCCGCCGCGTCGCCTCGGCGCTGGGCGTCACCCGCCACGTCGAGCTGTTCCTCGACCTGTCCGCGTTCGGCGGATCGTCCCTCGTCGGCGACGGCGCAGTGCCCAAGGATCGGGCCGTCGATGCCCGGGACATCCCGAGCACGTACGTGCCGGCGCGGAACACGATCTTCCTGTCGCTGGCGCTGGGATGGGCCGAGTCGCTCGGGGCGCGCGACATCGTCATCGGCGTGAACGCGCTCGACTACTCGGGCTACCCGGACTGCCGGCCCGAGTTCGTCCGGGCATTCGAGCACCTCGCGAGCGTCGCGACGCGCGCCGGCGTGGAAGGACGGCGCGTCAGGGTGCACACGCCCCTCATCGAGATGACCAAGGGCCAGATCATCCGGCGGGGCCTCGAACTGGGGCTCGACTACGGCCTGACCCACAGCTGCTACGACCCCGGCGACGCCGGGAGGCCGTGCGGCCGCTGTGACAGTTGCCTGCTGAGAGCGCGCGGATTTGCAGAGGCCGGCGTGCCGGACCCTGTCCTGTCGCGTTGAACACGTGGCGTCCGGCTTCAGCCGGACGCGGCAGGGCTGGCTGAAGCCAGCCCCCACGCGAGCCGAAAGTCGCGAGCCGAAAGCCGAAAGCCGTCCCTATGACCGATCGTCTCTACTACTCCGATTCGAACGGCCTCGAATTCGACGCCATCGTGCAGGCCTGCGAGACCGTGGATGGCCGCAGCCAGGTCACGCTGGACAGGACCGCGTTCTACCCGACCTCCGGCGGCCAGCCGTACGACACCGGCACGCTCGGTGACGCGTCCGTGACCGACGTCATCGATCTCGACGATGGGCGCATCGCGCACGTGGTCGATCGCCCGCTCGCGCCGGGCGCGACGGTGCGCGGGCGCATCGATGCCGCGCGGCGGTTCGATCACATGCAGCAGCACACCGGCCAGCACATCCTCTCGGCCGCGTTCGACCGCCTGTCCGGTGCTCGCACGGTGGGATTCCACCTCGGGGCCGTCGTCTCGTCGCTGGACCTGGACAAGGTGCTGTCAGCGGAATCGCTGGCGGCCGCCGAGGACGAAGCCAATCGGATCGTCTGGGAGAACCGTCCTGTGGCCATTCGGTACGCCACGCCGGAGGACGCCGCCGGACTGCAGCTGAGGAAAGAGCCGACCCGCACCGGGCCCCTGCGCATCGTGGAAGTGCCGGACTTCGACCGGTCGGCGTGCGGCGGGACCCACGTCGCGCACACCGCGCAGGTGGGTGTCGTGGCGATTCGATCGTGGGAGAAGCTGCGCGGCGGCCTCCGGATCGAGTTCGTGTGCGGCGGGCGCGCGGTCCGGGAGTTCCGCCGCCTGCGCGACACGGTCGCCGGCGCGATCCGCTACGTTTCGGTATCGCCCGAAGAACTGCCGGCCGCGATCGAACGCCTGCAGCTGGACAGCAAGGCACAGCAGAAGGCGCTGCGGGGATTCCAGGAGCAGCTCGCGGCTCACGAAGCGGCGGCGATGGTCAGCCGGGGCGTGAAACAGGGGGACGTCACGGTCGTCGTCGAGGCGCCCGACGGCTGGGATCAGTCGGGCCTCAAGGCGCTGGTGTCGCAGGCCATTGCACAACCTGGCGTCGTGGTCGCGGCCCTGTCCGCGTCCGAGCCGCGCGCGATCGTCATCGGCCGTTCCGCCGGCGTGGCGGCGGACGCCGGCGCGATCCTGAAGGACCTGGTCGCGCAGTTCGGCGGGAAGGGGGGCGGGCGCCCCGACCTCGCGCAGGGCGGCGGACTGTCTGGCTCGATCGACACGGTGCGGTCCGCGGCGCTGGCCGCCATCGGACGGTCGCTCAGCGGCGGCTGACGCCTGTCATCCCCCTGTCTACCGCGTCATGACACGCAGTTCGGCACGCCCGAACATCGCGGGCGCGCCGTCCTTCACGATCGTCTCTTCCAGTCTTGGCGCGAGGCCGTTCGCGTGGACGACGGCCAGCCGGCGCACGCGGTACCGACCACGCTCGTAGTCGAACGTGCGCCCGTCGTCTTCGTGCAGGTCGAACCGCCCGCCGCCGCTGCCGTAGTAGCGCACCTCGAGGGCCGCGCCATACGCCCGGGCGGTGCGCGAGACCGCCTGCGCCAGCATCGGAATCACGGCACCGTCGCGGACGAAGAGCGGGAGACGCCCGCGCTCGGCACTGACCGTGATGCGCCCGCCGTCTCCCGCGAGGGCACCGGTGTAGAAGTCGTACCACCTGCCCGGCGGCAGCAGGACTTCGCGCGACCAGCCGGTCTGGTCGGAATAGGGCGCCACCAGGATCGACGGCCCGAACATGAACTGGTCTTCGGCGCGCGCGAGGGCGAGACCCTCGAGCACCATGGGCCGCAGCGGCGGCAACCCCTCGAAGTGGTACGCGGCAAACGCGCTGTAGAGGTACGGCAGCAGGCGCATCCGAAGTTCCAGCGCCTCGCGCACCGCAGGTGTCAAGGCGGGGAAGTGCCACGGCGTGGCGCCGGAGGCCCAGGCGTTGAGCTGGGCCAGCGCCGAGACGCTGACGACCTGCATCCGGTTGAGCCAGTCCCGCTCGCTGCGCGCGTCGCGGATCTCAGGTGCCCACAGCACGCCGGCGATCCCGGCCGCCGAGATGCCCGTGATGTACTCGCGCAGGTCGTACGCATCGCTGTAGATCGCGAACGGGTACCCGGCCGCGATCCCGTTACTCGCGCGGACGAGGCCGTACGTGCGCTGGTTGCGTGCCTTGAACAGGCCGTTGAAAAACAGGTGCTGCATGATCAGCCCGTAGGCCTGACGCATGGCGGGCGCCGGCGTCCCGGACGGGAACGACGCATGATCGGGCCACAGCCAGACGTCGAAGCCATCGACCTCGTCGATCTTGTACCCGCTCACGCCGATGCCGACGTGCTCGCGGCTGTGCTGCTGGAGAATAGCCTGGCGCGCGGCCGGCAGGGTGTAATCCGGGACGAGGCCCAGCCACACCATGTGCGACGCGGACAGCGGGTACATCGTGTCGTGCAGCCCGCTCTCCGGCGAAACGTACGGGTTCTCCCAGAGATTGACACGAATGCCCCTGGCGAGCAGCGACGACACGAAACCCTCGGGATCGGGGAATCTCGCCTTCTGCCACTCGAACGTGCACGGGTAGGACTTCGTCATCCATCCCGGCTCCAGGCCGATGACATCGAGCGGGATCCCGTTCGCATCGAACGCCGCCACCTCTCTGCGGATCTGCTCGGCGTCGGCCGTCGCGTGGACACGATGCCAGAACCCGAGACCCCACAGGGGCGGCAGCGCGCCGCCGCCGCCGAACAGATTGAAGCGGGACACCACGTCGGCGAGGTCGTCGCCTGCGAGGATGACGACCTCCGCCCCTGGGCCGTCGATGAACAGTTCGACGGCATCGCTGAGGGGCTGCGCCTGCCAGCGTGAGACCGGCGCGCCCGGCGGCGGGTTTCGGTCCACCGGCGGCGGGTTGTTCGGGGAATCCTTGCGGTTTCCGACCCGCGCGTAGACCTTGAGGAAGCGGGCCGTGTCGACGAACACCCCGTAACCGCGGCTGGAGACGTAGAACGGCACCGGGGCGTGCGTGCGCCCGCCACCGCTCGACCAGTGATCCACGTTCAGCGTCAGAACCGCCTGGCTCTTGTCGAGTCCGTCGAACTGGAGCCCGAATCCAAAGAGCTTCTCACCGGGCTCGCTCGGGACACGAATCACCACGCGCCCGTCCGCCGTCCGTGCGAAGGATACGGGAGACGCGGCGAACGGGAACGGCGGCCTCGACCGCCGCGCGAGCGCGTCCAGTCGCGGCGGCGCCGCGGCCAGGTCCGTGTACCGCAGTTCGCGGCTGGCGTCGCCGACCGTCGCGCGCCAGATCCCCGGCGCGATCGGGGCCCACGCGGTGACGGGGGTGAGACCTGGGGGCGGATTGCCAGGCGGCAGGGCGGCTGGCGAAACCGTGAGCAGGCCGGCGGCAATCAGGCAGGCAGCGAGGATGGTGCGCACGTGCGCATTCTAACTACCGCCGCAGGCGGACCGGCGACTCTTCTTCGACGGGCACCGGTTTCGGCCGGGGATTCCGGCCGAGGCGATCGATCCACTCCCAGTCGGCCGCGGGTACTGCCGGCGCCGACGCGATCGTCTCGGCGCGCACCTTGACCGCGCGCAGCCACATCAGGCGGATCAGGCCGCTGCCCGGCGCGATGACGCGCCAATACCGGGCGAACGTAGCCCGCGAGGCGTCGTCGGTCGCGTCCACGCGTGTGTCCGTCCGCAACATCGTCATGCCGCCCCGGCCGGGTGAGATCCGGAAACCAATGGTGGCTTTGGCGAACCCGGGCTGCAGCAGCGCCTTGAACGACTCGGGCGTCGAGCCAAGAGCCAGGCGGACACCGGCCGGCGCCAGGACCACCGCCCCAATGACGTGCTCGACTCCAGGGGTGGTCGCGAGCGTGATGAACGACGTCCGCGTGGCCACCTGGAGGAGGGGCACGCCGTCCGGCGGGTTCAGGATGCTCTCCGGGCCTTCGGCGGCGCCACGCCGGATCCACACCAGCGTCCTGTACAGCGGGATCTCGTCCGCACTGACGCTCAGCAGGGCGCTGTAGACCTGGCCTGCGCTTGCGCGGATCGGGATCTCGTGGTGTTCGTCGAACTGGTAGACCGGGGCGAACTCGTCGAGCGCCGTGGTGCCGCCGACGACCGACATCTCGTCAGCGGGCCAGCCGGTCACCGTCGAGACGCTGACCGCTCCGGCCAGCGTCACGGCGCCCGCGACCCAGCGGTTCCTGATACCAGCGACGCGCAACGGGACGACCAGCGAGATGACGCCGATGGCCGTGACGGCCGCCGACACGTACAGCAGAACCGACAGCAGCATCAGCGGCGCCGGAACTGCGCCAGACGGGCCACCATTCGATCGACGATGGCGTCGGCATCGGACTGCGGCACGTTGAAGTTGTTGACGACGAACGAGAAGACGAGTGGCTCGCCGTCGGCGGAGGTCACGTAGCCGGACAACGCGCGGGCGTTGGCGATGGATCCCGTCTTGGCACGGGCGTTGTTTTCGGCCTTCGTGCCCTTCAGGCGGCCGCCAATCGTGCCGTCCACTCCCGCGTTGGGCAGCGCGTCCGTGTAAGGACCGCGATGCGCCGGATCATCGTACATCCGCGTGAGGACGCGCACGAGGAGATCCGCCGTGAGGTAGTTGTAGCGCGAGAGTCCCGATCCGTCGGCCTGCAGATACCGATCCGGCGCGATGCCCCACGCGGCCAGCGTGTCCGCCACGACCTTGCGCCCCGCCGATGCCGACCCCTGCGGCAGCGTGCCGTCCGGTGCCGGCTGCCGGCCCGCCAGCGCGAGCATCGTGTCCGCGTAGAGGTTCTGGCTCACCTTCAGCAGCACCTTGAGGATCTCCGCCAGCGGCGGCGAGGTCCACGTCGCCAGTGTGCGTGCGGCGGTCATGTCTGGCGGTTGCGGCAGCGCATCGATATCGAACGCGTCGCCATCCACCCGGACGCCGCGTTCGACCAGGGCGGCCCTGAGCACGCCGGCCGTGAACAGCGTCGGGTTGTCGACCGAGACCGATCGCGTCACGTCCTTCCGTCCCGCGGGCAACGTGCCCGTCACCGTCAGTTCGGAGCTTCCTGGCAGTCGTCGGTATTCGAGACTGACGGGCGCATCGGCGGAGCCGGTCGTCACGCCGCTGACGATCGTCAGCCCGTGGCCGGCGGGGAATCCCTCGATGGCCACGCGGTCGCCCACGGCCGCGCCCGGCGTGAAACGCAACTGGATCACGTTCTCGTTGAACGAGAGGCCACTGGTCGGCGCCGCGTACCCCGCGGACAGGTAGTCCCACGACCACCCCTGGCCGAGCCCCACGTCATCGAGCACGTTGTCGTCACCGACAATCCGCCCGGCGATCCTGGAAACACCCGCCGCCCGCAACTGTGCCGTCCAGGCGTCGAGCACCTCCGCGGCGGACGACGGACGCCCGCCGAGCGACGGGTCCCCGCTGCCGACGATGACGAGGTCGCCGGCCAGGACGCCGTTCTCGATCGGGCCGGCAGACACGAGCCGCGTGTCGAAGGTCCGAGACCAGCCCAGGCGTTCGGCCGCGACGGCGGCGGTGACGATCTTCATGTTGGACGCCGGCATGACGAACGTACCGGGGTTCAGCGCGAAGAGGGTTTCGCGGGTTCGCAGCGAGGCGACCTCGACGCCCCACACAGCGTTGGCGAACGCGGGCGCGCGGAACGCGGCGGCCATGTCGGCCCGCAGGGCCGCCAGGCCGGGCTTTGGCGGGACGGGCGTCGTGACGACTCTCGGCGTCCTGGCGCAACCGGCCGCCAGCACGAGCAACAGAACAGGAGCGAGGCGCGTACGACGCAACAGCCTACTTCAGCGCGTCGAGGGCCGCGAGCGCCTCATCGAACCTCGCTGCCTCCACCCTGGCGGCGCCGGGTTCGCCGGCGCGTGTGGCCACGACTTCGGACCCGATCTTCAGGAACTCGATCCGCTCCTGCCGTTTGCCGTCGTCGAAGACCACGGTCGCGGTGAGGGCGGAGGCCGCGTCGCCCTTCGGCAGCGCGTCGAGGTACGTCCCGACCTGCAGGCCGGACAACGCGTTCAGCAGGGCGTCCACCTTGTCGCTGGGCAACGTCTTTGCCGGCTGCGCCAGCGTCCAGACCGCGGCGCCGTCCTTGCCCGTCGCGCGGGAGAACACCTGCGTCGTCCCGTTGCGGGTGAGTTCGAGGCGGGAGGCCTGGAAGGGTCGGAAGTCGAAGACGTCCTTCGGGCGGTACTCGGAGGCTTTGCGGCGCAGATCGTCGGCCAGCGACTTCTCGACCGTGAAGACCATCGGCCGCGCGGCATCGCGCGCGTAGACGTTGCCCTGCCCGTCGTCCTTGCCCAGCGTCAGCGTGGCCCGCGCGCTGCCCGCGCCGACGTGGACGGTCAACGAAGGGACGCCGAGGCCCCACGTCGCGAGCTGTTCCGGCGTGGGCTCGGCGGCGGCAATCGACTTCATCTGCCCGGTCTGCAGCCGTCCGATGAGCCCTTCGACCACCGCGATGTCCGCGCGGCCGGTGAAGGGGGCCTCGATGGCCCATCGCTCGGGCCCCTTCTTCACGCGCAGCGTCACCTCGGCGGAGGCGACGTCAATCTGATCGACCTTCTCCCTGGCGAACGAGAGTATGGTCTTGTCGCGCAGATCGAACGTGGTCCGGTCGAACGACGTCTCGACGAACGACGGCACCAGGAACACCTTCCGCTCCCCCGGCAACTTCGCATAGAGGTCGCTGCCGGTGGCGGTCTTGTCGCCGATCAGGACACGGCTGATGGTCTTGTCGCCAGTCAGCCCGAACCCGAGTTCGAGGCGCGCGGGCTCCAGTCCGTACTGGGCGAGGTCGGACGGGTTCTCGTCGACGATCCGCTGGACTTCGAGCGAGGCCAGATTCGAAATCAGGCCCGACACTTCCGTTTCGTCGGCCTTGACCTCCAGCGGCGCCGTCAGATGCCACGTCCCGTCCTTCCGGGCGAGGGCGGAGGTTTCCCCCTTCGAGGACTTCACCTGCAGGGTGTCGATCTTGTCCACCTCGATGGTGAAGACCCGGGGTTTCTGATCCGTCGTCGGCGCCGAGCCGGGCTTCATGACGTAGTAGATGTAGCCCAGAAGCCCGGCGAGGACGGCGAGCAGGACGAGCGTGGAACGGAAGCCGCGCATCTACCGCCTCCGCCACCAGGTGTGGACGCCCAGCGCGAAGATGGCGCCGGGGAAGATGAACAACGCGAGCCAGCCGAGCGTACGGCTCTGGTCGGCCGTCAGCGTGAGGCGGCGATCGCCGGGTTCTTTCGGGCGAATCGCGATCAGATTCTCCTGCTGGGTGAGCCAGCCGGCGATATTCATGAACAGGTCGCGGTTGCCCTGGATGTTGATGGCGTAGTTGGCGGCGAAGTCTGAGTCGCCGATGACGGCGACGCGCGTCTCGGGTTTCTTCGCGTCCTTGGCCGCGGCGGCGGCCAGTTCGGAGCCCGCCGGCTGGGTGTCCGCGGGGGCCGCCGCTGACGCGGCAATCGACACGGGGCCCATTTCGTCGCCCTTGGCCTGGTCGAAGGTCACTTCGCCGCTCTTCAGGAGGCCGGCGATGTCGGTCTCGGCCCAACTGCGCTCGCCGGTCTGCACGAAACTCTCGGCGTTGTGCCCGTTGATGCCGCCGGTGATGGGCTTCACCGACCGCGCGAGCGGATAGGCCGTCAGCACACCGAACCGCTCCGTAATCGGATGGGGCGGGTAGCTGGCGGCGACCGGCACCGACGCATCGGTGCCGATGAGGCGGCCGATGCCGCTGGCGTCGACGACGACGTTGCGGCCGACCTCCATGCCCCAGTCGCGCGCGAGGCCGTGGATAGCGGTCAGGTCGGCGCTGTCGGCCTTCTCGGGCGGGTCGATCATCAGCAGGAGTTTGCCGCCCTTGCCCAGGTACGCTTTCAAGGCGTCGACTTCCGGCGGCAGCAGGTCGGTGCGCGCGCCGGCCACGATGACGGCGGCGGCATCGGTCGGCACCTGGCCCTTCTGGACGAGCACCAGCGAGTCGGTCGCGTAATTCTCCCGTTCGAGCGCCGCCTTGATCGTGCTGTACCCGCTCCGATCGCTGCTGAGCAGGTCGCGTTCGCCGTGACCGGCCAGGAAGTACAACTTTCGCTGGGTACCGGTGACGGCCTTGATGATGCCGTTCGTCAGGTCCTGCTCGTCGCTGCCGGTCACACGTTCGGTACGGCCTTTGTACTCGAACACGACGGTGCCGTACGCCTGGATGCCGTACTGCCGTGTCAGGGTAGGCTTGCGGTCCGCATCGACGTACTCGACCGAGACCTGCTTGGAGAGGTACTCGTACTCGCGCAGCCGGTCCTTGAACTTCTCCAGGGCGGAACTCTGATCGAAGACCAGCACCTTGAGTGGCGCGTCGAGTGTCCGCAGGACGTTCTTCGTCTGGTCGGAGAGCGTGAACTGGCTGCCTTCCGTGAGGTCCCAGCGCGTGTTCTGGCGCACGCCGATGTAGTTGATCGCCACCAGGATGCCCAGCACGGCGACGATACTGATCGTGGCCATGGTGCCCAGGCGCGTCTGGCGTTTGCGGAAGGCCAGTGCGATCTCCTGCCACTGGGACAACGTGTAGATGAGGATGCAGACGAGTCCGGCCCACGCGGCCCAGTACGCGTAGTCGTTCCAGGCCGGCTTCAGGAACCGGATGGCGACTGCGCCAAAGACGAGCGCCGTGCCGACCCAGCCGATGATTCCGCCAATCTTCTTGATCATCCGCGCCACCGCTCGCTGTCCACCGACTTCGCCGTCAGGAACAGCCCGAAAGTCATGAAGCTCACGTAGTAAATCACGTGCTTGGTGTCGATGATGCCCTTCGCGAAATCATCGAAGTGCTGCGTCACCGACAGGTACGTCACGACGGGTTCGAGCGTCGGCCCGGCCAGTGTGCCGATCCAGTCGATGACCCACAGCAGGAGGAAGACGCCGAAGGTCAGCATGCCGGCGACGATCTGGTTCTTGGTCAGCGACGAAACCAGCAGGCCGACCGAGATGAACGACCCGCCGAGCAGCAGCAGCCCCAGGTACGCCGTCACGACCGGCTTCCACTCGGGCGTGCCGAAGAAGAACAGCACGCCCACGTAGACGAGCGTCACCGCCAGCATGGTCGCGTAGAGCGTCATCGCGCCGAGGAACTTGCCCAGGATGATCTGGAGATCCGTCAGCGGCGAGGTCAGCAGCAGTTCGATGGTCCCCGAACGTTTTTCCTCGGAGTACGTGCGCATCGTGATCATCGGGAGGACGAACAGCAGCACGACCGTCATGTTGAGGAGCAGCGGCCGGATCATCTGCTGGTTCACGTTCATCGTCACCGGGCCCATGCCCATGGCCATCTGCGTGCCCTGCCGGACGAACCAGTCCAGGATGGCTACGTAGAAGTAGCCGAACAGCAGGGCGAACAGGCCGATGACGATGTAGGCGATCGGTGACGCGAAATACGAACGGATTTCCTTGTGGGCGATGGCCAGGACGTTGTTCATACGGGGACCTCCGTCGGCGCGTCGGTCTTCTGCGCGGGTTCCTCGGTGGTCACCTGCAGGAAGATCTCCTCGAGGCTCATCCGCAGCGGCCGGAGTTCGAGCAGGCCCCAGCCGCGGGTGACCACGGCGTTGGCCAGATCGCGCCGGATGTCGTGACCGCGCACGCTCTCGACCTCCCAGCCCACCGCGTCGCCGTGGCGATCCGCCTGGTGCACACCCGTCACGCCGGCCACGCGCGTCAGCGCGTCGGTGGCGTCCGCGCCGCCGGCGTCGATCTGCAGGTACATCGTCTCGGCACCGCGCAGCCGGCGGGTGAGGTTGTCCGGCGTGTCGACCGCGACCACCTTGCCCTTGTTGATGATGACGACGCGCTGGCAGGTCTGGGCGACCTCGGGCAGGATGTGCGTGCTCAGCACGATTGTATGGCTGCCCGCGAGCTCCTTGATGAGCTGGCGCGTCTCGATGATCTGCTTCGGGTCGAGACCCGCCGTCGGCTCGTCCAGCACCAGCACGTCGGGGTTGTGCAGGATCGCCTGCGCCAGGCCGACACGTTGCCGGTAGCCTTTCGACAGCTTCGCGCAGTGGCGTTCGGCCATGTCCGCGACCCAGACACGCTTCATCACCGAGGCGACGCGCGAGGTCCGTTCGGCGGCCGGCACGCCCTTGATGCGCGCCACGAACGTCAGGTACTCGCGCACGGTCATGTCGGGGTAGAGCGGCGGCACTTCCGGCAGGTAGCCCGTCCGTCGCTTGGCTTCGATGGGCTGCTCGAAGACGTCGAAGCCCGCCACGACGACCTTGCCGTCGGTCGGTGGCATGTAACCCGTGATGACCCGCATGGTCGTCGTCTTGCCCGCGCCGTTCGGCCCGAGGAAGCCGAGGATTTCTCCCCGTTCCACCCGGAACGTCACGTCGCTGACGGCGGTGACGGGACCGTAGTGTTTCGTGAGGTGCTGGACCTCGATCACTGAACGTCTCCGTGGTTGCAGGTTGCGATGTCCGTCGGCGTCCCGCGTGCGCAGACCGATGCGGGCGGGGCCCATCTTCGGACGATCGTCGTGTCCATCTGGCCGTGAAGGAATGTCGGGCGGCTGCGTCCACGCCGCCACCAAGGCAGGATCGTACCCAGACCCCGGAGAAGGTGTCAACCGACGTCTGCAGCCTGGCGTCCCGGAGGCGGCCGGTCAGCGGCCGTCGCGCTGCTTGTCGACGAAGTCGTCGATGGCGGCCTGGTCGGCGGCGTCGATGCGTTCGAACTCGAGGCCCATGCCCACCTGCCGGTCGGCCCACGCGACGCGAGCTTCGGTGTCGATGTCCCGCTTCGAGTTCGGTAGCCGGAAGCGGACACGCGCCCGGGCGGCCGGATCGAGCGGGGCCAGCGTCCGGATGGCGATGCCGCCCTTGCCGAGGTTCAGCGTCACCGCCGCGGCAATCGAGTTGGCGTGGCGGTACGCCACCGGGATGCCCATCACGACTCTGACGCTACCGCGCCGGTTGAAGCTGTCGGGGAACAGGTGCGGCGCCAGCGCCGGCAGGATGTGCGACTCCGGGCTGAACTCGTTGATGTAGCCCGACACGCCGAGTTCGGCCAGTTCCCGGACCTGCACGGCCGCGTTGATCGTGCCGCTGAACACCAGGATCGGGAGGCGGCCCCCGTCGAGGCGCCGGACCGCCCGCACGAGGTCGACGCCTTCGTCGGGCGGCAGGCGCAGATCCAGGACCACGAGGTCGATCGCGCTCATGTCGACGCGGATTCGTGCCAGCATTTCCGCCGCGCTGCGCGCTTCGAACGCCCGGTGCCCGGCCTGAACCAGGGCGGACAGGAATCGTTCCCGGACGACTGGCGTATCATCGGCAATGAGGACGGTCTTGTGCGGGACACCAAGCGCGGTCATTCTGTAGACATATCGGCAACGTGGTTGCCGACGATTAGTGCGACGGCCCGCCGTGCCGCGTCGGCGCGTTGCAGGGCATGGGACCTGTCGCTATAATCCAGGCTCCGTCACCGTGCCCGCCGATCGGGCGCGCGCCGTCTCGAGGAGGGGATATGGCCACCTGTCCGGAATGCGACTTCGAAATCGACATCGACGAGTACGATGCCGACAAGGGCGACACGCTCGAATGTGACAACTGTGGCGTGCGCCTGGAAGTCGTCAGCCTGAATCCCATCGAACTCGACGTCGTGGCCGACGAAGACGAAGAGGACGACGACGAGGACGAGGACGAGGACGAAGACGAAGAAGACGACGACGACGATGACGAGGACTGGGACCAGTGATCGACGCTGACGGCCCGGCGGCGTTCGGCGTCGACCGGGACCGCCTTGCCGGGAAGGAGACGCGGCTCCGGGCGTCGTTGTCGGCCCTCGACTCCGTGCTCGTGGCCTTCAGCGGCGGAGTCGACAGCGCGTACCTCGCCTGGGTGGCCCACGACGTGCTCGGCGACCGGGCGCTGGCCGTGACGGCCGACAGCGCCAGTTACCCCGCCAGGCACCGCGCCGTGGCGGTGCGCCTGGCGGCCGACTTCGGATTCCGCCACGAGTTCATCGACACCGCCGAGATGGACAACCCGGCCTACCTGGCGAACGAACCCGACCGCTGTTACCACTGCAAACACGAACTGTTCGGCCGTCTCGCGTCGCTGGCCCGCGCGCGCGGGGTCGCCGCCGTGCTCGACGGCGCCAACGCCGACGACCGCGGCGACTACCGGCCCGGGCGGCAGGCCGCCCGCGAGTTCGGCGTCCGCAGCCTGCTCGACGAAGCGGACCTGTCGAAGGCCGAGATCCGCGAGTTGTCCCGGCTGGCCGGACTGCCGACCTGGGACGAACCGGCGTCTGCCTGCCTGTCGTCGCGCATCCCGTACCATTCGTCGGTCAGCCCCGAGAAGCTCCGGATGATCGAGCAGGCGGAAGACGTGCTCATCGGCCTCGGCTACCGGGGGTGCCGGGTGCGTCATCACGACGACCTGGCGCGGATCGAGTTGCAGCCCGCTGACTTCGCTCGTGCGATTCAGGAGGCGGATCGCCTGACCATCGTGGAATCGCTCAAGGCGATCGGCTACCGGTACGTCTCGCTCGACCTGCAGGGCTACCGCACCGGCAGCCTCAACGAGGGCATCGCCCTCAGGCCCGTCTAGACGGAACGAGGTCATGGTGTCCATCCCCAGGGACCGGCGCGGCCTCACGGCCTGGTGGCCGGCCCTCGCGCTCGCGGCGATCTTCCTGGCCGCCCACCTTCCGTTCCTCGCTTCGACCCTCGAAGACGTCGATTCGATCAACTTCGCCCTCGGTGTCCGCGACTTCGATCCGGGCCAGCACCGGCCGCATCCGCCGGGCTACCCGGTCTATATTGCCCTGGCGAAGGTTGCCCGCCTCGTCCTGAGCGAGCCGCACGCCCTGGCGGTGTGGGCCGCGCTGTTCGGTGCGCTGGCCGTGTTCCCGCTGTGGCGGTTCTACCAGGCGCTCGACGATCTCGAGGCGGGGCCGAACGAGACGTCGGGGCCGGCATCGCGATGGTCGGTGGCGTGGCTGGCCACGCTGGTCGCGGCGGTGTCGCCGTTGTACTGGATGACGGCCGTGCGACCCATGAGCGATAGTGTCGGCCTGGCCGCGTCGCTCCTGGGCCAGGCGCTCCTGGCGACAGCGTTCGTCCGGCAGTTTCGCGATATTCCAGCGGCGGGGGCGCGGCTCGAATCCTCCGTCGTGGCGCCGTCGGCGCGCCTCATCCTGCTCGGCGCCCTGGTCGCCGGCTTCTCGGTCGGCATTCGCTCCCAGGTCCTCTGGCTGACCGCCCCCCTGCTCGTGGTCGTCCTGGTGTCACGGGTCGGCCGCGGCGCCGCCGGGGCATTCATCGGGGCGGTCGCGTGGTTCGCTGCGGGCGCGCTCCTCTGGTTCGTCCCGCTCATCATCGCCAGCGGAGGGCCATCGGCGTACCTGGCGGCGCTCGGATCGCAGGCTGGTGAGGACTGGACCGGCGTCGACCTCCTGGTCACGCATCCGACGCCCCGCCGGCTGGCGTTCGGCCTGCTCGACACCTTCATCACGCACTGGGCCGGGCTGGGCTGGGTGGTCCTCGCCTGTGCGGTCGTTGGCGCCGTGGTCCTGGTCCGGCGTGGACGACGATCGCTCGGCCTGCTCGTGGCCGCCTTTGCCCCCTACGCGGTATTCCATCTGCTGTTCCAGGAGTCATTCACCACCCGCTACGCGCTGCCGCTCGTCGTGCCGGTGGCCTACCTCGCCGTGCGAGGCGTCCGGACGCTGGGGTCCTGGCCGGTCCGCGTCGCCGTCGTGGCGTGCGCGGCGGTGTCCCTCGTGCGCGTGGTGCCGGTGACGGTGCAGTACTCGAGGGTCGGCAGCCCGGCGTCGCGCGCGATCGCGGACGTGACCGCCGAGGCGGCTCGCAGCGGACCGGTCACGCTTGGCCGGCATTTCATGTTCGCCAGGGCGCTCGAGGCCGAACTCGACTCCCCGAACGTCAGCGTGCTCGACAGCCGCCCGAGGGAGGCGTGGCAGGCGCTCTCCCGCCACATGGTGACGGACGGCCGGTCACCGCTCTGGGTGTTCGTGACGCCCCGCCAGACGAAGATCTCACTCTCCGATCCCCGGTCACGGATCTTGCGGCGGGCCTACCGCTGGCCGTTCGACACCGCCACGTTTCTGGGCGGCGTGCGACCGGGGAACGTCGACTGGATGGAACTCCGTGACCCGGGGTGGATCGCGCTGGACGGCTGGCACCTGACGCCGGATGCTGCGGGGCTCGCGCAGGCCACCGGCAAGGGGCTCGGATCGGGACCGATCACGGCCATGCTGCGCCCGCGGCAGGAGGCCGCGGCCGTACTCGTTGGCGGGCGGCATCTCGGGGCGGCGTCCGATCCCGCGCTCGTCTTCACGCTGCGCCTGGCGGAGCGTGTGATCGACACCTGGACGGTCGCCCCGTCCTCACCGTTCTTCTTGCGGGTGTTGCCGCTGCCCGCCGGCACGCTCGTGTCGGGCGCGCGCTGGATTCCGCTGACCATCGAGGCGCGTGACTCGGCCACCGGGCGGCATTCGCCGGCCGGTGCCATCGAGCAGTTCGACCTGGCTCCGGCCACGGGACTGATGGTCGGGTACGACGCAGGGTGGAACGAACAGGAACTGGAACCGAGGACCGGTCGATCGTGGCGCTGGTCGAGCGCTCGGTCCGACATGCGGGTCGTGTCGCCGGGCGGCGACGTGGTGCTAAGCATCAGCGGCGAGTCGCCGCTGAAATCCTTCGACCGCCCGTCGCGGGTGACCGTGCGTGTCGGGGACCGTGTGCTGCTGGACCAGTCCGTGTCCGAGGACTTCGAGTGGGACGTGCGCGTCTCCGGCACGGACCTCGCGGCATCCGGCGGCCTCGTGACCGTGACGACGGATCAGACGTTCTCGCCGTACGAACGGGGTGAGAACGCCGATCACCGCACGCTCGGGTTGCGCGTCTTCGGTGTGTCGATCAGGCCGGCTTCGTAGCCCGGCAGAGCAGCGAACTGCCGAACGGCAGCGGCACCCGCCGCTGCACCGCCGCTTCCACACGCAGCATGGCGGACAGCACGGCGTTGACCGGTGCCGCCGGGACCGTGATTTCCGCCGTCGCCTCGTCTTCAGGCGCGAATCCGGCGACCCGCTGGGCGAGGCGCACCGCGAGCATGGCGGGGAAGATGGCCGCGTTGGTGTAGGAGATCCACTCGACGCCGAACCCCTGCCGCTCCAGCAGGCCGCGCAGGCTGCCGCGCGTGTAGCGGCGCACCTCGGCCGAGAGCACCGAGTGATTGCCCTTCAGGAGGGGCATGGCCGCCACGTTCACGATGGCCGAACCGCCCGGCTTGAGGACGCGCCACATCTCCGCGACCGCGGCACGCTCCACCGCGGGTTCAAGACAGTAGAGCACGTCGAAGGACGTGACGATATCGAATGTCTCCGCCGGAAACGGCACGTCACCGACCGACGCGCGGGCCACGCGTGTGAAGCCCTGCGATCTGGCGACGTCGAGTCCCGTCCACGTCAGGTCGAAACCCCACGCCGTCCCGTAAGCCCCGAGGAGGCCGAGGTTGGCCCCGGTGCCGCATCCGCAGTCCAGCAGGCACAGTCCGGACCTGCCGCGCGCCGCGTCGGCCAGCAGTGGCGTGACGAACCGGCGAAACCCGCGGAACCAGAAGTGATCGCGCTCGGCGCGTGCGGTGGCTTCGAGCAGTCGGTCCACGCGCGCATTGTACTTCGTGGTGAGTAGTGGTTGACACGGCCGCGGTCAGCCGATAGAGTCGCGGCATTACTCCCGCGGCGAGCACGCGGCGCCGCGTGTCCTGTTTGCTGATTCCTCTGGAGGTCCTAAGACGATGCACCGCTGGACTCGATTGGCCGTTATTGCGGTCGCCTGCCTGGTGGTAGGGCTGTCTGTTTCGTGCGCGAAGAAGGCCCCTGCCGCGGCGCCTGCTCCACCGCCGCCGGCGCCCACCACTCCGCCACCGCCGCCACCACCACCGCCGCCACCACCACCGCCTCCGGCTCCGGCGCCGAAGCCGCTGACCGAGGACGAGGTGTTTGCCAACAAGTCGCTCGACCAGGTGAATGCCGAGAAGCCGCTGCAGGACGTGTCGTACGACTACGACAAGGCCGAGTTGAGCGAGGCGGCACGCGCGGCTCTGCAGAAGAACGCCGAGTGGCTGCGCCGCTGGCCGAGCACCCGGATCACGATCGAGGGTCACTGCGACAATCGCGGGACCAACGAGTACAACATCGCGCTGGGTGACCGGCGCGCGGCCGCTGCCCGCGATTACCTGGTGACGCTCGGGATCCCGACGACGCGGATTCTGTCGGTCTCCAAGGGCGAAGAGTCGCCGTTCTGCACCGAGGACACCGAGGCCTGCTTCGCGCAGAACCGCCGCGGCCACTTCGTCGTGACGGCAAAGTAGGGTACGAAGGAAGGGCCGTCGAACATGGTGTTCGACGGCCCGTCGTGTGTCGGTCGGCTCTCGGCGTTCGGCCCTCGGCCTCGTCCTTCACGCCTCCCGCCTCTTCCCTATCCCCTGATCTCCGCGTTCAAGGCTTCCGCTGCGGCGCGCGGATCGGCGGCGGCCACGATGGGACGTCCCACGACAATGTAACTCGCGCCCGCTCGCACGGCATCCCCGGCGCTCAGGGTTCGCGCCTGGTCGTCCTTCGGCCTGGCGCCTTCCGGCGAGGCCGGCCTGATGCCGGGCGTGACGAGGATGAAGTCGTGTCCGCAGGCCCGGCGCACCTGGCCGATTTCCTGCGGCGACGCGACGACGCCATCGAGGCCCGCGTCTTGCGCCAGGCGGGCGAGGGCGTCGACTTGATCGACCACCGGGCGTGTCACGCCGATCGAACCGAGGGTGGCCTGGTCGAAACTCGTGAGCACCGTGATGGCGATCACCAGCGGCGCGGTGTGGCCGGCCCTGGCCGCGGCGTCGTGCGCCGATTCGCGCGCGGCGCGCATCATCGCGGCGCCGCCCGCGGCGTGGACGTCGAAGAGCCACACGCCCAGGCGGGCCGCCTCGGCGGCCGCGCCGGCGACGGTATTCGGGATGTCGTGGTACTTCAGGTCGAGGAACACGCGGAGCCCCGTGTCGACGAGCTGGGACACGATCCGCGGCCCCGCCGCCGTGAAGAGCTGGCTGCCGACCTTCACGGCGCCGACAGCCCCCCGGAGGGTATCGGCCAGGGCGAGCGCGCGATCGGCGCTGTCGACATCGAGCGCGACAATGATGCGGTTGTCGTCGGTCATTCGGACGGTACCTCGCTGGCGGGATCAGGCCCGCGGCGGAATCTCGATCGACCCCACGAGATCGCCAACCCGCGCGATGCCGTGGCGTGTCATGTACTCCGTCAGCCCGGCCGTCAGCTTGGGCCAGATGAACGGATCGGTGAAGGTGGCGGTCCCGACCTGGACGGCCGAGGCGCCGGCAATCATGAACTCGATCGCGTCACGCGCGCTGGCAATCCCGCCCATGCCGATGACCGGGATCGTCACGAGCTTCGCGCACTCGTAGACCATGCGGACCGCAATGGGCCGGATCGCCGGCCCGCTGAGCCCGCCCATCACGTTCGTGACCTTCGGCCGCCGCGTCTCGACGTCGATGACCATCGCCAGGAACGTGTTGACGAGCGACACGGCGTCCGCGCCCGCATCTTCTGCCGCCTTGGCGAACGACGAGACACTGGTGACGTTCGGGGTGAGCTTGGGGATCAGGGGCAGCCGCGTCACACGACGCACGGCGCTCACGACGTCGAACGTGCTCGTCAGGCTGCAGCCGAACTGGATCCCGCCTTCCTTGATGTTCGGGCAGGAGATGTTGAGCTCGAGCGCGTGGACGCCGTCCACATCCGACAGGATGCGCGCCAGCTCGACGTACTCGTCGAGCGAACTTCCGCAGATGTTGACGATGACCGTGGCGCCGAGGCGGCGCAGCTCGGGCATCTTGTCGTCGATGAACGGCCGGACGCCGATGCCCTGCAGCCCGATGGCATTCAACATGCCGGATGGTGTCTCGACTACCCGAGGCGGCGGGTGCCCTTCCCTCGGGTTGAGGTACAAGCCCTTGACGGCAATGCCGCCGAGGCTGGCGAGGTCGACGAGGTGCGCGTACTCGACGCCGTAGCCAAAGCAGCCGCTGGCGGCGATGAACGGATTCCGCAGGTGGAGCGAGCCGATTGTGACGCTGAGGTCCACCGTTACTCCCAGATGATCGCGTCGCCGCTGAAGACCGGACCGTTGACGCACGACCGGACGAAGTGCCCCTCGGGCGAGCCGTCCCGCACCCGCACCACGCAGCTGTAGCACCCGCCGAGGCCGCACCCCATGATCCGCTCGGTGGACACCTGCGACGGGCGTCCGTGCCCGGCTGCCAGCGCGGCGACCGCCTTCAGCATGGGTTCGGGGCCGCACGCGAACAGCGTGACGGGCGCGTCGGCCGGACGGGCGTCGAGATCCCGGGCGAGCGGACGCGTGACGCGGCCGTGCACCCCGCGGCTGCCGTCCTCGGTGGCGAGTTCGAGGCGGACACCGCGGCTCGCGAACCAGTCCAGGTAGAACAGGTCGCGGTCGGTGCGTCCGCCGTAATACAACACCGCCGGCACGCCGGCGGCTTGCGCGGCTTCGGCAAGCGCGGCGAACGGCGCGAGGCCGACGCCGCCGGCCACCATCCACGCCTCGGCGGGTGGGACCGGCAGCTCGAATGGCGTACCGAGCGGGCCGAGGCAAGCGAAGCGGTCGCCCGCGCGCGCATCGTAGAGCCGCGAACTTCCCGGACCGACCCGCTTGATCAGCAGCGAGATCGCGACCGCGTCGCCGGCGGGCGACCGGAGGATCTCGAAGACCGAGAACGGGCGCCGAAGCAGCGGGTCCGTGCCGGTGGTCGTACGCACCATCACGAACTGGCCCGGCCGCGCGGACGCGGCGATCGGCGGGACCGAGAGCACGAGCACGTTGTAGTCGGGTGACAACCGGGTGTTGCTCGCCACCTCGGCGTCGATGTCGACCGGGACGACCATGGCGCTCAGTATAACAACTCACGCCCCATGTCCCATGCCCCTGCCTCCGTTGTGCGGTAGAGTATCGTCGAGATGCGCTACGCGAGGATGCTCACAAACGCGATGCTGGGCGGCTTCGCCTTGGCCGCCTACCTGACGATGCTCGTCCTGCATCTCAATCCGCGGTATCCGCTCGGGGCGATGCCCTACCTGGCCGGGACGCTGGTGGCCTCGTACGGGCTCAACATCACCGCGGCCTTCTACGGCCTGATCGTCCTTCGGCAGCTGCTGTCGACCGAAGTCCTGTCGCCCGGGTGGATCAGCTACCGGTTTCTCGTCTGGCTCTCGGCGGTCGCGACCACGCTGGGCACCGCGCTCATGTGGGCGAACCTCCGCGGCTTTCGCAACGTCCTGAGTGAGCCGTCGGTCCGGCGCATGGCCGGCGCGGCCGCGGCCCTGACGCTGTGCGCGGCCATCTGCATCGTACTGGTCGTCATCCACCGCGTGTCCGGTCGGCGCAGCACCAAGGGGCGCGCGGCCGTCCTCGGGGTCACGATGATCGCGTCGATGGCCGTGCCGCTGACGTTACGAGGGCCCGGCATCGGGGCGGGCCGGCCGGCCCGCGTGCCCCCGCCGATGGCCGCCATCGGGCCCGCGTCATCCGACGCCCGAGTCGTCGTCGTGGCCCTGGAAGGCGCGTCGCTCGACATCATCGTCCCGGCGGCCGCCCAGGGCCGGCTGCCGCACCTCGCCCGCATCCTGCAGTCCGGCGCGTGGCTGCACATGGCCACGATCAAGCCGACCCAGCCGAGCACCGTCTGGACCGCGGCCGCGACGGGCAAGCTGCCCGTCCGCAACGGCGTCCGCTCGGCGGCGACGTACTTCCCCATCGGCAGCCGCGACGGCCTCGAGATGCTGCCGGACTACTGTTTTGCCCACGCCCTCGTGCGGTTCGGATTCGTGACCGAGCGGGCACACGAGAGCGGTGACCTGGCGGCCCTGCCGCTGTGGAGCATCCTGTCGAACCAGGGCGTGAGCGTCGGCGTCGTGAACTGGTCGGTCACGCAGCCGGCCAGGCCCGTACTGGGGTACCTGGTCTCGGATCGGTTCAAGGCCGGCTTCGAGGCCTCGCTCGAGCTGATCGGCTCGAACGCCATCTGGCCGCGCGAGGCCGTGACGACGGCCGTGGCGGCGGCCCAGCGGCGTCCGGCCGCCGACGGGCGGCCGGCGGCGCAGCCGCTCAAAGCCCCGGCCGCCGCGCGGTGCGAAGCGGATCGCATCTTCGATCGGATGACCGGTGACCTCGAAACGCAGATGCCCGCCCGGTTCCGTGCCGTGCGCTACGAGTGTCTGAACGCGGTCGGGCAGTTCTACCTGCGCTTCACCGTGCCGGGGGCGTTCGGTGACGTGACGGAAGAAGAACTACGCCGCTTCGGAGGCGTTCTCACCTCGCAGTACATCAACGCGGACACGATCGTCGGGCGCGAGTTGGACGCCCTCCGTCCCGGTGACCTGCTCATGGTCGTGTCGGGCTACGGCGTCGAGCCTCTCGACCCTGGCAAACGGCTGCTGGAACGCCTCATGGGGAATCCCGACCTGACGGGAACCCACGAACGCGCGCCCGACGGATTCCTGATGGCGTTCGGCACGGAAGTGAAGCCCGGCCACTACCCGCGGTCGTCGATCGTCGACCTCGCGCCAACCCTGCTGTACTACCTCGGCCTGCCGGTCGGCCGCGACATGGACGGCTACGCCCGGACGGACCTCTTCCATCGCACGTTCACCGACGCCCGTCCGATGACGTTCATTCCCACGTACGAAAGATAGGGAATAGGGAACAGGCGATAGGGAAGAGGGAAAGGGAAGAGGCGAGGGGCGAGAGGCGAGAGGCGCAAGCCGAGAGCCGAGAGCCGAAAGCCGTGTATACTGTAATCGCTCTTTAACTGCGGCCCTGTGAGGCCGCGAAGAGGTGCACGTGATCCCTTCCAGCTATTCGTCCTTCCGACCCATTCACCGCGTTCGTCCGTGCCAGGGCCGTCGTCTGCCCGGGCGCGCTCGTTGTTCGCGTTTCAGCCCCGACCGGAGGTGGACATGCCAGTTGTGATGGATGCCGAACGTGTGGGCCGGACGCTCACGCGGATCGCGCACGAGATCATCGAGCGGAACCGCGGCGTGGGCGAGATCGCGCTCGTCGGCGTCCGCACCCGGGGGGTGCCACTGGCTCGGCGCATCGGCGCCTGCCTGCGCGACATCACGGGCCACGAGGTGCCCACCGGGGCCCTCGACATCACCCTGTACCGCGACGATTTGATGCGGCACGCCGTCGGGCCGCAGCCCATCGTCCGCAGCACGGACATCCCGTTCTCGATCGACAACCGGGACATCATCCTGGTCGACGACGTGCTCTATACGGGACGAACCATCCGCGCGGCGCTCGACGCCCTGATCGACTTCGGGCGGCCGCGCACCATCCAGCTGGTCGTCATGGTCGACCGCGGGCACCGCGAACTGCCCATCAAGGCCGACTACGTGGGCAAGAACGTGCCGACGTCTCGGCGCGAGAGCGTACATGTCCGGCTCCAGGAGGTCGACGGGGCGGACGAGGTTTCCATCGATACCGGCGAAGAAGGGGGGCAGGCATGAGCGAGACTCCGACCCGCCTGCGCGGCAAAGACCTGCTGGGCATCGCGGACCTGAACCCCGACGAGATCACCCTGATTCTCGACACCGCGGACGCGATGCTCGAGATCGGATCGCGCACCATCAAGAAGGTGCCGGCCTTGCGCGGCAAGACCGTCATCAACCTGTTCTACGAGCCGTCCACGCGCACGCGCACATCGTTCGAAGTGGCCGAGAAGCGCCTCAGCGCGGACACGCTGAACCTTGCGGTGGCGCAATCGAGCGTTGTCAAGGGCGAGACCCTGATCGATACCGCGCTCAACCTCGAAGCCATGTCGCCGTCGATCATCGTCATGCGCCACGCGTCGTCCGGGGCGTGCCACCTGTTGTCGCGCGTGTGCAAGGCGGGCATCGTGAACGCCGGCGACGGGATGCACGAACACCCGACGCAGGGCCTGCTCGACGCGTTTACCATCCGCCGCCACAAGGGGCGTCTCGCCGGGCTGAAGATCGCGATTCTCGGCGACCTGCTCCACAGCCGCGTGTTCCGCTCGAACGCCCTGCTGCTGACGAAGATGGGCGCGGAACTGTGGGCCTGCGGCCCGCCGACGCTGACGCCGCCCGGACTCGATCGCCTGGGCGTGCGCACGACGACGGACGTCGCCGAAGCGGTGAAGGACGCGGACGTGGTGATGATGCTGCGCGTCCAGATGGAGCGCATGCAGGGCGCGTTCTTCCCGTCGCTGCGGGAGTACTTCAACGTGTTCGGAATGACGACCGCTCGCGCGGCCCTGGCGAAACCCGATGCGATCATCATGCACCCCGGCCCGATGAATCGCGGCGTCGAGATCGCGTCCGACGTGGCCGACGGCCCGGCGTCCGTGATCCTCGAGCAGGTGTCGAACGGTGTGGCGGTCCGCATGGCGGTGCTCTACCTGCTGGCCGGAGGAGGCGAACATGAAGCGGTTGCTTAAGGGCGTACGCCTGGTGGACCCGGCGTCCGGCATCGACGGCGTGCGGGACATCCTCATCGATGGCGACCGGATCGCCCGCGTGGACGTGAGCCTCCCGATGCCGGAAACCGGGCACGTGGACGTCGTGGACCTCGGCCCCGGCGTGGTCGTGTGCCCCGGGTTCGTCGACATGCACGTGCACTTGCGGGAGCCTGGCTACGAGCACAAGGAAACCGTGGCCTCGGGCGTGGCGGCAGCCGTCGCCGGCGGATTCACCGCCGTCGCCTGCATGCCGAATACGAAGCCGGTCAACGACAGTGCCAGCGTGACGCGGTTCATTCTCAAGCAGGCGGACGTGGCCGGGCTCGCGCGGGTCTATCCCATCGGCGCGGTGACGATCGATTCGAAGGGCGAACAGCTCGCCGAAATCGCCGATTTGCGCGACGCGGGCTGCGTGGCCATCTCGGACGATGGCAAGCCGGTGGCGACCGCGCTCATCATGCGGCGCGCGCTCGAGTACGCCGGGATGTTCGGGATGCCCGTGATCGACCACTGCGAAGACAAGTCGCTCGCGGGCGAAGGTGTCGCGCACGAGAGTTACATCACCGGGCAGCTCGGCCTGCGCGGCATTCCTTCGGCGGCCGAGGACGTGATGGTGGACCGCGACATCGTGCTCGCGGCCATGACCGGCTCGGCGGTGCACATCGCGCACCTCAGCACGGCGGGCGCGCTGCGTTCGGTGCGCGACGGCAAGGCCCGGGGGACCAGGGTCACCTGCGAGGTGACCCCGCACCACTTCACGCTCATCGACGAGCAACTGGCGACGCCGATGACGTACGACACGCGGCTCAAGATGAATCCGCCGCTGCGGGAGCACCACGACCGCGACGCGCTCGTCGCCGGACTGCGCGATGGCAGCATCGACGTCATCGCCACCGACCACGCGCCGCACCACGAAGACGAGAAGAGCGTGGAATTCGACCGTGCGCCGTTCGGCATCGTCGGGCTCGAAACGGCGGTGTCCCTGGGCCTCGACAAACTCGTCCACGCCGGTGTCGTCAGCCTGTCCCGGTTCGTCGAGTTGATGTCCACGAATCCGGCCCGGATCCTCGGTGTGCCCGGCGGCCGCCTCGCCGAAGGCGACGTGGCCGACCTCACCCTCATCGCGCCGGACCTGCGTGTGACCGTCGATGCGGCATCGTTCAGGTCCAGATCCCGCAATACCCCGTTCGACGGATGGACGCTCCGCGGCGGCGTTGCGGCAACCATCGTCGGCGGCCGCACGTTGTTCGTGAATCCTGGCGTGGCCGTCGTCGCCGGATTGGCAAGGAGCTGACCGTGAGCCGGAAGGACGAAATCCGCGACAAGGCGTTGGAAGACCTGCAGCGTTTCGAAGTGCTGATGATCGACGGGCACTTCGACTACGGCAACGGCTACCACGGCAAGGTGTACCTCAATCCGCACCAGCTGTTTCGTTACCCCTCGACGATCTGGCGTTTCGCCCAGGATCTGATCGACCTGATGCCGACCACGCTCATCGAACAGACGGACCTCGTGGCCGGGCCCGTGACCGGGGGCGCGCTGCTCGCACACACGATCGCGGGACTGCTCGATTCGCGGCGCCAGTTGACCGCGCCGGCGTGCCTCTTCGCGCCGTTCGCGCCGGATCCGGTGGCCGGACACGCGTTGCGCTCGTTCTACCGCAGCCAGATGGCCGGAAAACGGGTCCTGCTGGCCGACGACGTGCGCAACACCGGGCAGACGTTCGAACGCTGCGCGGCACTGGTGAAGGAAGCCGGCGGCACGGTGGTCGGCACCGTCGAAATCTACGACCGGCTCGAGTGTGTCGTCGATCTCGGCGTGCCAAATATCGCCCTGGCGGAATACCGCGCGCCGGACAACCTTCCCGTTTCGGACTGCCCGATGTGCCAGGCAGGCGAAGCGGTCACGGCGTTCTAGAGACTAGGCGCTAGAGGCTAGAGGCCGTGCGCTGGAGGCCAGGCCGAAAGCCGCAAGCCGTCAGCCGAGAGCCGGACATGCCGCGAGATTTGAAGGCCGCGCTCGATCGGCTCTACGTCGACTTCAATGCGGCGGGCCGCATCAGCGATCCCGTCGAACACGTCCGCCCGTTTTCCGACCCCGCCGATCGCGAGGTGGCCGGCTTCCTGGCGGCCGGCCTCGCGTTCGGTCGGGTCGCGAGCATCAGGGCGTCGCTCGACGCCGTGTTTGCGGTGCTCGGGCCGTCGCCCGCCCGTTTCGTCCGCAGGTTTGATCCCGCGCGTGACACGAGGCGTCTCGACGGCTTCGTGCACCGATGGACGAAGGGGCGGGACGTGGCCGGCGTGCTCTGGATCCTCCGGCACATGGTCGAGTCGTCCGGGTCGATCGAGCGGTTCTTCATCGCCGGCGACGACGCGCGTGCCGAGGATATCGGCCCGGGCCTCGAATCGTTCTGCGGCCGCGCCCGGGCGATCGACCTGTCGCCGGTGTACGGCAGGATGCGGGCCATGCCGGGTGCGCACGGCTTCTTCGCGCTGCCCTCCGGCGGGAGCGCCTGCAAGCGCCTCAACCTCTACCTGCGGTGGATGATTCGCCGCGATGCGATCGACCTCGGCGCCTGGTCAGGCGTGAGCGCCGCACGGCTCGTCGTGCCGCTCGATGTTCACGTCATCCGTGTCGGGCGCTGTCTCGGCCTGACACGCCGCGTGTCGCCCGGCTGGCGCATGGCGGTGGAGATCACCCGCGCGCTTCGCGCGCTCGATCCCGACGACCCCGTCCGTTACGACTTCGCCCTGTGCCACCTCGGCATGCAGCACCTGTGCGGGCATGGACGGCCAGGCGGCGACTCGAACTGCCCGCTGCGCGGTCTCTGTCAGCCCCTCGGACGCGCGACGGCCGCCTCGTAGGCGGCCAGCGTTTCGTCCACCATCCGATCGACGTTGAAGTGTTCGCGGGCGCGCGCCAGGCCCGCCGCGCCCATCCGCGCGCGTGTGTCGGGATCGCGCAACAACGTGATGATGGCCTCGGCCATGTCCGCAGGGTGCTGCGCGGGCACGACGAGCCCGGTCACGCCGTGTTCGACGGCTTCGGGGATGCCGCCGGCCGCCGTGCCGACGACGGGCCTCGACGCCGCCATCGCGTCCAGGATCGACGTACCCAGCCCTTCGGTGACCGAACTCATCACGAACACGTCGAAGCCCTTCAGCATCGACAGGACGTCGGGCCGGAAACCGACCAGCCTCACGTGCCGGTCGAGCCCCAGGTGCTTGATCTGCTGCTGCAGCGCGTGTTTCAGCTGGCCTTCACCGAACACCAGGAACGCCGCGTCCGGGAACGCCCGTACCACCCGTGGCGCCGCCTCGATGAGGTAGCGCTGACCCTTGTGCGGGACGAGCGCTCCGATGTTCCCGACGATGGGGCAGCGCGGAGGCAGCCAGAGTTCCTTGTGGATATCCGCGGCCGGGAGCCCCGCAATCCGTTCCGCATCGATCCCCTCGTGCACGGTCACCGCGCGATCCGCCGGCACGCCGTCCTTCACGACCATCTGGCGGATGGCGTCGGACGAACAGATCATCAGATCCACCGACTTGTACTTCCACCGGGAAAACGCGTTCTGCTTCAGGTGGAAGTCCACGCGCCGGGCCGCGACCAGCAGCGGGCGTGTCGCTGACCGCATGGTCGACAGCGCCATCGTGGCCATCGACACGCCGTGAGGATCGTGCGCGTGAATCACATCGGGCTTGAGCTCGCGGAGGACGCGCGAGAGGCGGAACCCGGCGGCGAAATCGACCTCGTGCGCCGGAGCGAGGCGGATGAGGTCGTGGCCCTCGGACGCGCGCCTGGCGAGCGCGCCCTCCGGGTGCGCGACGAGGACCGCGCGATGGCCCCGCTCGCGCAGGCCGAGCACGGTCAGCAGCGCCTGGTTCTGGCCGCCGCGCCACGTCCGGGCCGTGTCGATGTGCAGGGTGAACATGCGGCCGCCGTCAGGCCTTGTGACCCGAATCCTGCTGACGCTCCCAGAGCTTCACGAACTTCAGCAGGACGTAGTACGAGTTCAGCAACGACACGATGAGCCCGACGCGCCCGTCGCGGAATCCTCCCCGCAGGACGTAGTTCCGGACGAACGCCGCAGGCGGATTCAGGCAGAGGTGCCGGAGGCCGGCCCGCCGTCCGTCTTCGAACATCTGGCGCGCCGCAAGCGTGGTGTACCGGTCGATCGTCTGCAGGTGGTGCGAGACGTCCCGGTACGTGTAGTGCAGCACGTCGTGGTGCAGATCCTGGACCGGCCCCCGGGCCCGGACCGACTCGTGGACGTAGCGGCCGCCCCACTCGGCCTGGCGGCGATCGTAGAGACGCAACTGGTAGTCGGGATACCAGTCCGTCGAGCGGATCCAGCGTCCCAGGTAACGGCTCAGGCGGGGGACTCGATAACCCGCGCACGGAGGGGTCCCCGCCATCAGGCCCCGAATCTCATCCGCGAGTTGCGGCGTGACGCGTTCGTCGGCATCGAGCGACAGGATCCACTCGTGGGCGGCTTCGGCGGCCGCGAAGTTCTTCTGCGCGATGTACCCGGGCCAGTCCCGCACGATGACGCGGGCGCCCGCGGCCCGTGCCACGGCGACCGTGTCGTCGGTGCTGCGCGAATCGACCACGAGCACCTCGTCGGCGAACGACACGGATTCGATCGCCGCCGCGATGTTGGCGGATTCGTTCAGCGTGATGATGGTGACCGTCAGCCCCGGCACTTGGGCACTATAGCTCAGGGGCAGGGGAGAGGGACAAGGCGA
>CAZJRM010000002.1:0-61723 GCA_964547975.1 uncultured Vicinamibacterales bacterium
CGCACGCCCACCAGGACCAGGGCGGCTTCACGCTCTTCCGCCGCGACTGGCTGGCCGTCACGCCGAACATCTGGTCCAGGAGCGGCGTGCACCAGGACGTCGCCGTTCACAACGTGCTGCGCTTCGAGCGGCCCGACGGGACCACGGTGCCCCAGACACGAAGCGCGAGCCTGCGCTCGACCGTGTCGACAGAGACCGACCCGGCGGGCGGCACGACCCTCGTGGCCGACCTCTCGAACGTCTACTACTACAACAAGACCTTCGTGCAGCACTGGACGCGCCGCTTCGAGTTCCGCGGTGACACGCTCCGCGTCACGGATTCGTGCACCGTCGCGGACGGCGTCCGGCCGGTCTTCCAACTCCACGTGCCCGTCGAGCCCGTGCGGCTCGACAACGGCACGGTGGTCGCCGGCAACCTGACCGTTGTTCCGCTCCAGGAAGGGACCGTGACCTGGAGCGCCATGCCGACGCCGGAGTACAGCAAGGGCTATCGGCTCGACTTCACGTCGGCTGTCGGCTGCGCGTTCGCCTTCGACCTGCGCGCGCAGTAGGTTCGGCCCGACACACGGAGAGGCCGTCTCACCAGAGACGGCCTCTCCATTGGATTCGCGACGAACGCGCGGGGACTCTAGCCCCGACCGATGAGGCGCGATACGGTCACGGTGGCCAGTCCCTTGCGCCGCAGAACGTCGAGGAGCCCCGGCAACTCGCGCGCACAGGTTTCGTTGTCGTCGTGCATCAGCACGATGTCACCCGCCGTCACGCTCGAGTAATCGGGCGCCTTCCCCTTCCACTTGCCTTCCTGCCGCATGGAATCAACCGCATCGATCGACCACATCACCGTCGTGTAGCCCGAGCGGGCGAGCCACAGGAACCCGGAGACCCCCATTTCGCCGCCAGGCGGACGGAACAGCCTCGTGGCCAGGCCGTGGCGCTTCAGGGCGGCATCGCCCAGCGTCGCCTGGTTCCGGACGTCGTTCCTCCTGTGGTCGTACCCGTGGTTGCCCACCTCGTGCCCCTCGGCGACGATGCGGGCGGCGAGATCGGGCCGGGCCTCGACCCGGTTGCCCTGCAGGAAGAACGTCGCGGTCGCGCCGTGTTGCCGGAGCACGTCGAGCACCGACGCGGTCCACGACGGGTCAGGCCCGTCGTCGAACGTCAGGGCCACGCGAGCCTGCAGCGGCGAGGCGTGCCAGCAGATGAACCTGTGCCACGCCGGCGCGCCGGCCAGGCGCTTGATGCCCTGCTTCACGCGGGAACGCAGACTGGGCAAGACTCCCTCCAGGTCCAGACTAACACGGCGGCACACCTGCCCGAGCCTCGCGCGCCGGCGCGGTGAGGCTCGCCGGCTCCCGCGGCAGGCGTCCCTTCACGCGCTCGAGGCGCGTGGCCGCCTCGGCGAGCGCCGCCTCCCAGTCCTCGGGGTCGTGTGACCAGTGACCGGGTCCGTACCGCTCGGGCGCCGGCGCGGCGTCCGCGACGGCCCGCGTCAGGATGCGCCGCGCCAGGGTGTCGGCAAACGCCCCTTCGCCAGCCTGCTTCAGCAGCCAGAAGTACTCGAAGTCCGTCTGCCCGCGCCGTACCTGCTTCATCCGGATGTTGACGATCGGTTGGTCGTGGCTCACGCGGCGGCCCGGGTAGATGAATACGCCCTGGGACACGGCCCAGGGCCGATTCCTGGGCTGATCCCAGATTTCGTTGTCGCGATTCTCGCCGGCCCTGCCCGGCGGCGTCACGAACGCCCCGGGTCGCGCCGGATCGGGAACCGCCCGACGCCACGCTTCGGCCATCGAGTAGTAACAGAGATAGTCGATGCGGTAGAGCCAGGCGATCCAACTCCACGAACGCAGGGCCACGCCATCGGCGTCGAGCGTCTCGTTGCCCTGGTACGGTTCACCCCCCTGGTACATGCCGCGCCACGTCTCGCGAGGCAGCTGGGCCATCGCCGCGGGGTTGTAGTAGTCGCCGGCCACCATGAGCATGTCGACGTCGCGCAGCAGTCCAAGCACGGGCGTCTGCTGGAACCAGCGGGACCCGAGCGCCCGGTACATGGCCACCTGGGAACGCAGCGCCCCGCCCGACACCTGACGAACCCTCCGGGCGTACGCCGCCACGGCCCGGAGCGACCCCGCCGGAGGTTCGTCGGCGAGGTACACGTACGCCCGGTCGAGGTCCCAGCGCCGCTCGCGCCAGTGGCGGACGATTTCGCCAAGCATCTGATCCCACGCGGCCTCGGACGAGGGCCACCGCGAGCCGCCTTTGATTCCGGGGAAGGCGGGGACCTTCCAGAGTTCGATCGGCCGTTCGCCAGGGCCGAAGAGGTTGGCGTCGCGGCTCAGGAGCCGATCGAACCGCCGGTCGTAGTCCGACCAGTCCACGTGAGCCAGGCGACCGTCCTGCCCGATCACGACGCGAGGGACATCCCGACGGTACATGTTGCCCGCCGTGAAGCGGTGACGCCTCGCGGTACGGTACACCTCGTCTTCGTACCGGTCGCGGGCTGCCCCGGTCAGCCAGTCTCCGCCGGCCTGGTTGAGGTCACCGATCGAGAAGTTCATGAAGAACGGCTGGTGAATGGCCCTCGGGATGTCGAAGTCGAGCACGCGCACGGACAACACGATCGACGCCGTTCCCGCCGCGGACGACACCGTCAACGTCCCCGCGTAGCGACCCGGCGCGAGGCCGTATGGAATGGCCAGATCGACCCACACGCTCTGGGTGCTGCCCGGTAGGACACGGAAGGGGGGACCGTCGTAGCCGCCGTACGCCGGCGTGTCACCGACGTCCCAGGGCACGAGGGCATCGGGATACCAGCCGGGTCCCATCGATGGCCCGTTGGTCGGCCCGGACCCGCTGTCGACTCTGGTGTAGTAGGCCTTGAACAACTCGATGCGGCTCGTGTCGATCGACGATTCTCCCGGCCCGCCGAGGGGTGAGGCCACGACGTTGACGGCGTCACGGCCGACGGTACCGCCCTCGATCATGATCTGGAACGCGAGGGTCTCTCCCCGGGCGCCCCGAAGGGAGACGGTGCGCTCTTCGGCGTTCCAGATAGAGTTGCGGCGGCGCAGGGCGCGGAGATCGATCCGCCGGTCCTGACTGAAGACGCGGTCCCCTGTTCGATCGACCTTGAAACCCTCCGGCAACGCCCAGACCGGCGGCGTGGCGGGCGCAGTAGGAGTCGCCAGGAGCGCGGCGGCGGCCGCGGCACAAAACGCCAAGGTCGGAAGTGGGTGCGCCATGGGGTGAGCGTCCCCATTCTAGGCCGGGCCGGGCGCGAGATCACCAGCGTGATTGATTCGGAGCGTGTCGCCTGCGCGCGTTCACCTGCTAAACTACTGATATCATGATGGATACGCTCGACGGATCCCGGTGATGCCAGGCCAGGAGAGCCGAGCGTGCGGGAAGCGCGAATCCATGCCGTATCATTCGTGAAACAGGGGCGACCGAGGGGCCGTTTGGGGCGCCGAAGTTCTTCAGGTTGCCTCCTGCGACGACAAGAGTCACCCACAGAGGCGACTAGATCTCGAATGCCGTGGCAAGCGCGCCGGAGACGAGAAGAAGGCACTCGGTACACGGACTGTTTGTTTTCAATGCGTTACACCAGTTCGTGTCCGTGATTTCACGGAATTGCACAGTCAGGCATCTGCTGGCAGACCGTTTGCTATATGTATGGGCAACGGCATATAGCCGAACCTCGAACACAACTCGGAAAAGGGTAAAAAGAACATGCGCAAACTCGTCGTCACGTTCTGCTTCCTCGGCCTGCTCGCGGCAGCGGTGCCGACCACTGCGGCTCCCCTTGTCTACGGTGACACGGGCGCCATCAGCGTCATCGGCCACAGCCTCGGGATCGCTGGCCAGACCTTCTGGACCCCCTGGGGCACGAAGAGCGCGTTCGCCGGCCAGACCATGGTGGGCGTGTTCATCAATCCGTCGGCCCCGCCGGCGTACACGGCCGGGATCTTCACGGCGTACTGCGTTGACCTCAAGACGGCTTGGGTCGACCCGCAGGAAGTCGAAATCCGCCGCGCCACCGAACTGCCGGACTCGGCAGTCCCGGTGTCGTCCAGCAACCCCGTCTACGTGCAGCCGGGTCGCGGCGCCGTCGCGGCTTGGCTCGTCAAGGCTTTCCACGGCCAGGTGACCGACAGCTTCATGGCCGCCGGTCTCCAGATGGCCATCTGGGAAGTCCTCTACGAGACCGACAGCAGCTTCGCCATCGGCTCGGGCCTCTTCCGCAAGGGCACCGTCGACGCGACGGCGGCCGGCTACGCCAGCACCTACCTGAGCGCCGTGAGCCAGCGGTCGTTCGCGGAAGGCGTGTGGCTGGACACCGATCGCGGCCAGGACTTCCTGGTGCCGGTGCCCGAGCCCGGTTCGATGCTCCTGCTCGGCACGGGGCTCCTTGGCCTGGCCAAGGCGGCTCGCCGCCGCCGGTAGGCGTAAGTCAGCTCTTCTAGCGTCGGCGTTGTTGGCGCCGTTCTTGGGCGCTCGCTTCTTCGGAGGCGAGCGCCTTCTTCTTTGGCCCCACGCTGACCCGGCCGCGTGCGTCGGCCTTCAAGTCCTTCCTCCGTTCCGCGATCTCCTGTATCGTTTCGGGCTCAAGCTCGCGGCCACCGCGCCCGATAAGCGGACAGTCGGGACCCGACGTACGTGTGCCGTTTTCCGCCGGGTGTTATGCTTGAACGACGTGCCATAGTCTGACGTTCGCCGGCGGGGGGCCAGTCGGCCGACGACGATGTGGGGGGAGACCGGGCCAGAGATGTGTGACATCTCCTTCGTGGCGCTGACGTGGAACTCGCGGGCGTACGTCCGGCGGTGCGTGGAATCCATCGCGGACCGATGCGAGGCGGATCGCCTCGCCTTCGAGATCCTCGTCGTCGACAACGGGTCCACGGACGGAACCGTGCCCGAGGTCGACATCATCAGGGCGGAAGGCCGGATTCCCCTTCACCTGATCGGACTCGCCGAGAATCGCGGCACGACATTGCCGAGGAACCTCGCGCTCAAACAGGCGCGGGGCGGGCTCGTGTGCATCATCGATTCCGATACCGAGTTCCAGTCGGGGTCGCTGCGTCCCGTCGTCCGCCTGCTCGAAGGGGATCCGACCCTGGGGATTGTGGCGCCGCGACTGCTGCTGCCGGACGGCAGCGTGCAGCACTCCGTCAAACGGTTTCCCACGTTGCTCAACAAGCTGCAGAAGATCCCCCGCATCGTCCTTGGCGGCGCCGTCCCCCAGCCGGACTTCTACGCCCCCTTCCCCTTCGACGCCTGCGTCGACGTGGACACGGCCATTTCGGCCTGCTGGGTGTTCCGCCGGACGCTGCTCGACACGATCGGCCTTCTGGACGAGGGCATCTTCTACGCGCCCGAGGACGTGGAGTACTGCGCCCGCGTCCGTGAAGCGCAACTCCGGATTCTCTACTATCCGTATCTGACCATTCTCCACCACACGCAACAGATCACCCATCGGCGTCCGTTCTCGGCGACGTCCGCCTCCCATCTGAAGGGCCTCCTGCGTTATCACCGGCGCCACGGCGGTTGGTTCCGGCGGCCGTCCGTCGGCCCGATTCCACGGCCCGACACCGACCGCACCGTCCGGTCCTGGATCGCGGAGCGCGGACCGGAGGCCCGCCCATGAGCGTCCCCGTGCCCGTCGCCTGGGAGTCTCCGCTCAGGGTGGTCCACCTGGTCACCACGCTCAACATCGGCGGCCTCGAGAAGGTCGTTCTGGATCTGGTGCGTTATCGAACCGGCATCGGCGGAACCACGCACGTCATCTGCCTCGCGGAGGACGGAGCACTCGCGCCGGACTTCGCGGAAATGGGCGTCCCCGTGGAGATCATCGGCCGCCCGGGGGACACCCTCGTCGGCCGGATCGTCAGGCTCGCTCGACGACTGCGGCAACTCGATCCGGACGTGCTCCACACGCACAACCCCGGCCCGCACCTCCACGGAGCGGCTGCGGCAAGACTCGCGGGCGTGCCCGTGGTCGTGCACACGAAACACGGACGCAACTTCCCTGGACATCGCAAACGTGTGCTGATCAACCGGTACGCCGCCGCGATTACCGATTGCGTCGTCGCCGTGTCCGAGGACGCCGCGGCCGTCGCACGCGACGTGGAGCGAGTTCCCAACGGAAAGGTCCGCATCGTCCACAACGGCGTGGACCTCGGCCGGTATCCGTTCCGGCCCGCGCGGCCGGATGACGGAACGTACCGGGCGGTCACCGTGGCGAGGCTCGACCCGGTGAAGAACCAGGCCAGTATGCTCAGGGCAGTGCGCCGTCTCGTCGACCGTCAGCCGAACTTCACGCTGGATGTGGTGGGCGACGGTCCGTCGCGCCCCGAACTCGAGGCCCTGTGCGCGTCACTCGGGCTCGGGGAGGCGGTACGGTTCCACGGCTTCCAGTCTCGCGTGGCCCCGTTTCTCGCCGAGGCCGACTTCTTCGTCCTGTCATCGATCTCCGAAGGGATTGCCCTGACGCTGCTCGAAGCGATGGCCGTCGGACTGCCGGCCGTCGCAACCAACGTCGGCGGAAACCGCGAAGTGATCGTACACGGGGAGACCGGATACCTCGTGCCCTCGGATTCGGACGACGCCCTGGCCGATGCGATGCTGGCCATCCAGTCACGAACGGTGCTCGGGCCGATGGGGATCGCGGCCCGTCGGCGCGTGGAAACGGAGTTCTCACTGGCCCGCGTCGTCGAACGGTACGAGGCGATCTACGGCGAGTGCCTGGCACGGCGGGGCGCGCGCCCCAAGGGGAGCCGGACACGATGACGCCCTGGCGCACGATCATTCACGCGTTCGAAGGAGGACTCAAGCGTCGGAAGACGTTCCGCTACCTCGCCGAACTCGAACGATCGCAGTGGCTGTCCTCCGGCGAACTCGCCGCGAAGCAGTTCGGCGCGCTGCAGCGGCTGGTCACCTACGCGGCCAGGCACTGCCCGTACTACCGGGAGGCCTGGAGCCGAGCCGGCCTTACCCCGGAGGCCCTGACCACACGGGACGCCTTCCAGCGCTGGCCCGTGATCGATCGCGATGTGATTCGCGCGCATCGAACGGCCATGCGATCGACCGAACCCGGCATGCGTGTGCAGAGCAAGGCCACGGGCGGGTCGACGGGCACGCCGCTGCAGTTCGACCTCAACCCGGACAGTGCCGACCGCCGTGTGGCGGCATCGTTCCGAGGCTACGGGTGGGCGTCGGCTGGACCCGGCACGAAGCAGCTGTACCTGTGGGGCGGAGCCGTCGGGACGCCTCCGGCCTGGCGCCGAATGAAGGCCGAGTGGTACGACCGCCTGTACCGGCGGCGAACCGTGAACTGCTTCCACGTCAGGCCCGATCGCCCGGAGGCGTTCGTCGACGCGCTGGTATCGTACCGGCCGGACGTCATCGTCGCCTACACGAACCCGCTCTACGAGGTCGCCCGGGCATTGGAAGGCGCGGGTACGACGCCCTACGCGCCGCGGTCGATCGTCGTGGGCGCCGAGAAACTCCACGACTTCCAGCGCGAGGTCATCGAGCGGGTGTTCCGGGCGCCCGTGTTCGAGACGTACGGCTCGCGGGAATTCATGCTGATCGGCGCCGAGTGCGACCGGCATCACGGCCTGCACATGACCGTCGAACAGCTGATGGTCGAGGTGCTGGACGACCACGGCCAGCCGGCGGCGCCGGGGACCGAAGGCGACATCGCGATCACGGACCTGTTCAACTACGGCATGCCGTTCATCCGCTACATCAACGGGGACCGGGCCGTGGCCGGATTCGAGACCTGCCCGTGCGGACGGGGCTTGCCGCTGCTGCAGAAGGTCGTCGGCCGCCGGCTGGACGTGTTGAGCACGCCCGACGGACGGCTCGTCGCCGGCGAGTTCTTTCCGCACCTGCTGAAGGAGTTCGGCGCGATTCGCCGGTTCCAGGTCGTGCAGCACGCGCCCGACGACATCCGCCTGCAGATGGTCGTCTCGGGCACGTGGCTGCCCGAAGACGAGGCCAGACTGCGGCGCGAGGTGGAAGCAGTCCTGGGAACCCGCGGCCGCTTCTCGATTACCGTGGTCGATGACATCCCGCTCACGGGCACGGGCAAGCACCGTGTCGTCGTGAATCTCTGCCCGCCGCCCCCTGCCGGCCGGCCGTAACCGAACCGATGCGTATCCTGTTCGTCACCGGCGACTTTGCGACGCCCCTGCAGGCCACCCGCGGCATGTTCAACGTGCAGATGGCCCGGGCGCTCGCCCGCCGGCACGATGTCACGGTCATCGCCCACGTGGCGTGGCGCGACGAGTGGAAGCTGCGCACGCCGGGCCGCCCCGTCGAACGCCGGCGCCACATCGACGGCATGGACGTCCGGCATCCGCGGTACTACTACACGCCGGGGATGCTGAGGACCCGGTACGGTTCCTATCTGTGGCACTCGATTGCCGGCACCGTGCGCGACGTACTGCGCGAACGGCCGCCCGACGTCGTCCTCAGCTACTGGCTGCACCCTGACGGTGAAGTCGCGGTCCGGATTGGAGCGCTCGCCGGAATCCCGGCCGTCGTGATGTCTGGCGGGTCAGACCTGCTGCTGATGACGCGCAACGCCGCACGACGACGGAAGGTCGAAGCCGTGCTGCGCGGCGCGGACGCGGTCGTCTGCGTCAGCGAGCACCTGGCCGCCGAGGCGCGGCAATCCACGCCGACGCAGACCCCGGTTCGTGTCGTGAGACGCGGTGTCGACCTGGACCGCTTCTGCCCTGGCGATCGGTCCGAGGCGCGGCGCCGCCTGGGCGTTCGCCCCGATCGGCCGGCCCTGGTGTGGGTGGGCCGTCTCGACCCGGTCAAGGGTCTCGACGTGTTGCTGTCCGCCTGCGCCCGGTTGAAGCATCAGGGCTCCGACTTCGGCGTGTACCTCGTCGGAGGCGGCCCGCTCCGGCAGGCGCTGAGCGAACAGGCCGCACAGCTGGGTCTGTCCGACCGTGTCGTCATGCCCGGCGTGGTCTCGCACGACACGCTGCCCGACTGGTATCGCGCCGCAGACATCACGGTGCTGCCCAGCCTCTCGGAAGGCGTCCCGAACGTATTGATGGAGTCGATCGCCTGCGGCACGCCCTTCGTGGCGAGCGACGTCGGCGGCGTCAGCGAGATCGCGGATCCTCTCCTGGACCGCCTCGTGCCCGCGGGGGACTCGGAGGCGCTCGCAGCGGCGCTGGCCTCCGTGCTGGCCAACCGCGGCTCGGGATCCCGGCGATTCGTCCCCCAGTCCTGGGACGCGTCGGCCGAGCAGATGGAGTCCGTGCTCGTGGACGCGCTGCGCCGCCGAGGAACCGCGCCGGCTCTCACGTCGCGAGGTTCAACCGGAGTGTCTCGGCCATGACGACGACCCGCCCGCCGCGGCGCGTGCTGTTCATCGCGTACGCCTTTCCTCCGGTCGGGGGCGCGGGTGTCCAGCGCGTGGCCAAGTTCGTAAAGTACCTGCCGGCGTTCGGGTGGCAGGCATCGGTGCTCACGCCCTCGAACCCGTCGGTCCCGGTGATGGACGACACGCTCGTGCACGATATTCCGCCCGAGACGATCGTCCGGAGAGCGCCGACACTTGAACCGTCCTATGCGGTCAAGAACCTCGTGTCGGCCGGAACCGCCGGGACGCGGGCGGCCTCGCCGGGCCTGCGGAGCCTGGTCCGGAGCGCGGCGCGCAGTATCCTCATCCGCCTGCTCCAGCCCGATCCCCAGGTGCTCTGGTATCCGGGCGCCGTCCGTGAAGGCAGGCGCCTGCTTCGGGACACGCCGCACGACGCCATCCTGGCCAGCGGCCCGCCGTTCTCGAGTTTCCTCGTCGGCGCGGCCCTGAGCCGCGCGTCCGGCCTCCCGCTCGTGCTGGACTACCGGGATGAGTGGGGGCTCTCAAACCGGTTCCTTGAGAACAAGGGATACGGGCGTCTCGCGCTGGCGTTCCAGGCCCGACTCCAGCGGCGTGCCGCGCGCGCCGCAAGCGCACTTGTCGCGACCACGACATCGAGTGCGGCATCCGTCGCCACCGTCGCGCGCGACGCCGGCGGCCTGGCCGAAGTCGCCTGCATCTGCAACGGATTCGATCCAGACGACTTCCCTGCTCCGGACGCGCAGACGCGCACCGGCGATCGGTTCCGCATCGTCTACACCGGCACGTTGTGGAACCTGACGTCGGTCGCCCCGCTCGTCGATGCGGTCGAGCGGCTCTGCCGGGAGACGCCGCAGCTGGCGACACGGCTCGAACTGGTGTTCGCGGGCCGCCGGACGGCGGACCAGCAGGCGATGCTCGCGCGTCTCGGTGGACTGCCGGTCAGGCTGGTCGAACACGACTACGTCGGTCATGACGTGGTGATCGGCCTGATGCAGTCGGCGGACCTGTTGTGCGCGCTGCTCACGGGAGCCGCGGGCGCCGAGCGCGTCCTGCCGGGAAAGATCTTCGAGTACATGGCGGCCCGGCGTCCAATCCTGACGCTTGCCCCGCCGGGCGATCTGTGGGAGGTCGTCGAGCACTACCCGTCATCGGCCCGGTTCGATCCGCAGGACGTGGCCGGGCTGACCACGTTCCTGGCGCGCAAGCTCGAGCGGTTCGAACCCGGGCTCGCCAGTCCGCCGCAGGACTGGGACGACCCTCGGTACAATCGCCGCGAACAGGCGGGCGAGCTGGCGGCGCTGCTGGGCCGGATCACGAGGCGGCCCACCGGTGCGACTGCGGCAACACCTGCCGGGGACACTCCCGCATGACCTACGTGCTCTGCCTGATTTACGTGGCGATCATCTACATCCGGCCCGGTGAGATCATCCCGGGCTGGATCGGGTTCCCGTTTCTCCAGGTCGCCGCCGCGGCCGCGCTGGTCTCGGCCGTCTTCTCGATCCTGTTGAACCCGAGACGCGTGCTCGAGTTGCCCAACGACTGGTGTTTTCTCGGGTTCTTCGTCGCGGTGATTCTCTCGAATCCCGCCTGGGGCTGGTTCGGAGGCGGCGCCGAGGCGTTCCGGCGACTCCAGCCGCTGCTCTGGTTCTACCTGCTGATCAGGCTTGCCGTCACGACCCCGCGCCAGCTCCGGATCCTGATGGGATTCGTCGTGGTGCTGACGTTGTTCCAGGCGTCCAACGGCATCCTGCAGTACTACACGGGCACCGGCTTCGGCGGGTCGACCGCCCACGTCCGTGTGATGACCGCCGAAGACCGGCTGGCCCAGGGTGAGCCCGAAGGAGAAGAGGCGCCGGAAGAAGTCCGCCGCGTCCGGGGAACCGGGATCTTCGGGGACCCGAACGACCTCGCGATGAGCCTCGTGCTGGTCATCCCGTTCCTGATGAGCGGCATCTTCGGCGCTGGTGTCAACCCGTTCAGGCGGGTCCTCTCCCTGGGGGCGCTCGGCGCCCTCGGGTTCACGCTGGTGCTGACGCAGTCGCGGGGCGGCATGGTGGGCGCCGCGGCCATGTTTGCCGCCTACGCATCCAAACGCGTCGGCAAGACCGTGGCGGCCGGAGCGGTCGTCCTCGTGGTCCTCATCGCGCTGGCCGCGGGTCCGTCACGTTTCCAGGAGATCGATTCCACCGAGTCGTCTGCGCAGGGTCGAATCCAGGCCTGGGCCGAAGGCCTGGCGATGCTGCGGTCGAGCCCCATCCTGGGCGTCGGCTACGGGCGGTTCATCGAGTTCCATTCGCTGGTGGCCCACAACTCTTTCGTGCACACCCTCGGAGAAACGGGGTTGGTGGGCGGGTTCTTCTTCGTCGGCATCTTCTACTGGTTCTTCGTCGGCCACAGCACCAGACGGAACATCTCCGGGGCCGCCTCCTCCCGTCTTGCCCTGGACCTCTGGGCCAGCGGCGTTGGCGTGACCGTCTGCGCGATGTTCCTGTCACGCCAGTACAGCCCGGTGCTCTACGTGCCGCTCGTCATGGGTGCGGCGCGCATCAGTGTCGAGCGCGCTCAGGGAGAGCCGGGGTTCCAGACCGGTTTCGACTGGTTCAAACAGCTGGTCCTCACGGGCGGCGGCGTGGTCGCCACGTACCTGGCGGTGCGGCTGCTCGCCGTGTGGTCCTCATCACACTGACGCCTCACGAAGGACGCGACGTCGGTTGCGGCTCGGCTGCCGCGGGACCAGGCAGCCACGTCCGCACGAGAACATCGGCGACCGCACGGCCAACCAGGTCCGCGCCGGCCGGCGTCAGGTGGAACTGGTCGTAGTAGTACTCCGGGCCGCACGGCACGACGGCATCGAGGTCGACGTACGGGACCCCCAGGTCCTGTGCGACGTCGCGGGCCGTCCCATTCACCGTCCACGCGAGGGTGTCGAGGACCCGCTCGGAATAGTAGGTCGTCACCGGGCCCGCCGCCGGATCGCCGACCGCGCCGTTCCAGAACTGCTTCCGATCGTCATCCGACGCCTGGGCGCTGTCGAAGTGGGGCTGTCCCGTCACGATGACGGCCGCGCCGCGGGAGGTGAGGTCCCGGATCACCGCGGCGAGGTTTCGGCGGTACTCCCGCAGCATCGGCGTGGGGTCCGGCGCCTCGTCGATGATGGTCGTTGCGCGCTGGCGGCGGGCTCGCGACTGGACGACCGAGGCGCCGACGTTGCTGCGGCGCACGATGGGCGTGCGCCACTGTTCCCACCGCGTCCGGATCCGGCGACCGAGTTCGGTGACGGCAAGTGCTCGCGGCGACCACGAGAACGGGCCTTCGGGATGGACGTAGAACACGTCGGTGTACGTCGACTCCGGAACGGTCGGCGGCGTTCCGAGCCTGAGCCACCTGAGCATGTCGCTGATGCCGAACATCAGGATCACCGCGTCGAGGCGCGGATACCGGCTCAGCGTGTGCCGGACGATCAGCCGGGCGCCGTGGCTCGTCAACTCCGACTGGCCCAGGTTTCCCACGTGCAGGCCTGACGCGCCCATGGCGTCGGGCACGCCGCGTTCACGAAGGACCGCGGCGATCCGCTCGGGCCACGTGGCCGGCTGATCGACGAAGAAGCACTGCGTCGCGCTGCCGCCCACGACCGCAATCCGAACGGTCCGCTCCGGATCGGCGGGGCCTTCGTCGCCACGCTCGCCGGCGCTGTTGGTTTCGTAGCGGATGGAGGGCTCCATGTGCGGCGAGAGCCCGGGGTCCAGTTGCAGCCATCGTTTCTGGTGAGGCACGTTGACCAGGTACCGGCCGCGCAGCCGGAGTCCGGCACGCGCGGCGAATTCCGCCACGACCACCACCGCCACCGCACCGGCCACTGCCGCCAGCCACACCGTCATCCCCGCCACTCCTCCCCGACTCCAGACGTGTCCCGCTCAGTTCGCCGCGACGGGTGCGCGACCGCGACCGAGGAAGCCCTTCACGAGGCCGACCAGTTCCATCAGCGTCGCCCGGTTGAACAGCAGCGCGCCGCCGAGGAACATCACGGCGCCAACCGGAATCTCGATGAACAGCGCCGCCCGCGGAGGGACGGGCCCCATCATCGCCTCGAGCACCTGGACGCCAAGGACCGCCGCCACCATCGGCACGCAGGCGACCATCGCTCGCATGAAGGCCTGCAGGAACGGCGCCATGGCGGCCTTGTGTTGACGACGGAGCCCGAGCCACATGAACGTGAGATGTCCGAGGAACGCGATGTCCACCGCGGCGCACGCCCACAGCGGCCCCAGGCGACCGATCACGAACAAGCCGCCCAGCAGGATGGCGAGGCGCGTCACGCTGGCGAGCATGACGTACGGCGTCCGGCCTTCCGCCTTGTAGAACGCCCTGAACGTCCACCCGATCGGCAACACCGCGGCATGCAGGCTCAGCACGGCGAGCATCGGGCCGAGCAGCGCCCATTTCTCAGGAAAGAGCGCGGCCACCACCGTATGCGAGACGCTCGCGAGGCCGAACGCCAGCGGCATGACGACCAGCGCCATGGCCGACGCGGCCCGGACCAGCGCCTGGGCGCGGTGCCTGGGTTCGACCCGGGAGAACGAGGGAAACAGCACGTCGGCAATGTGTTCGGCCACGCCCAGCGTGGAGGTCTGCGACAGGTTGTAGGCGAGGTTGTACGCGCCCATGACACCCGCGCCGTGGAACCGCGATACCAGCAGGTTGTCCCACCGGCTGGTGGCGAAGTCCATCATGTTCGCGCCCGCCAGAGGATAGCTGTAATTCACCATCCGCACGACGGTGTCCCAGGACAGCTTCACCGGCCGGATCCACCGGCGATCGGCCGCCGCGAGCAGCACGATCATCACGAGCGCCGACCGGCCGAGGCCGCCGAATACCATCGCCATGGCTCCGTACTTGGACACGAAGCCCAGCGAGAGCGCCGCGTAGAGGAGTTCGCCGAAGCCCTTCGTCAGGGCGATCAGGCGGAAGCGCATGTCGCGCGCGAGGGACTTCTCGGGCACGATCCCGAGTACGTCGAACAACCCGGCCAGCGCGTAACCCGGCATGTACTGCGCCATCGCCGGTGCCCCGAGGAACGGGCCGAGCGGGTCGCGCAGGAGGAACACACCGAAGATCGCGGCCCAGCCGAGCACGACGTGCAGGAGGGCCGCGTGAAACGCCACGCCGTCTTCCTTGTAGCCCCTCGCGATCAGGTACTGACCGAACTGGAGGTTCGAGAGCTGGACGGCCGTGCCGACACAGATGACTGCCGTCGACACCTCGCCGTAGTCGGTCGGGCTCATGAACCTCGCCAGCACCAGCGTGCTCACCAGGCCCACGACCCGGGCTCCGAGCCCGGTCACGGTATTCCACGCCACCGCTTTGGCTACCTGCGCGACACTCGACACGGAACTCCCCTCATCGGCGCACGTCTCGCCGGATCGAACGACTCTTACTCGACCGCCAAGTGTCCGGCCTGGCCTCCGGCCACGCCGGACACGGGCGGTCTGGGATACCGATAGTCACGGAACGCGCCAGGGTTGCCGGGCTTCCCGTCTTCGGCCGCGTGGATGATGTTGACCATCTCGCGGGCCGTCACGTAGTGGAGCCGGTACCGTCGGCCGTCGTTGAAGGCCGCGCCAATCGCCCGATGGAACGCCTTCATGCCGGGCCCGAGGAGCATCTCGGCGTTCTTTTCCGGTGCCCCGTGGGTATGCACCTTCACGAAGACCCATTCCGGCCGTCCCTCGACGGTCACCCCCGCCGATACCCACTCGGCGAACCTCGCGAGGGTCGCCGGCGCCCCGCCGTCGAGGGCACCCGTCTCCAGGCGCGGGGCCAGCCCCCACTTCGCGTTGCGCCAGGACAGGCCCAGCGGCCCCTGGACCATCAACAGCGACTCGGCCGCCGGACGGCGTCCCACGCCCGCCCGCACGCCGCGATCGTGCGCCTTCGGACTCGGCGCCGTCGTCGAGGCGTAGTAGATCTGGTTGACCGTCCGTGTCTGCGCGGGAGACGGCGCCGCCGGATTGGTGAAATCGGCGTAGCACCCGGTGTCGGCCAGCACGGCCAGTTCACCGTTCACGCCGCATCGACGCCGGTCGGGCCGCGAGTTGTCGAGCGCCCAGTTCCCGTGGATGAACCCGTATCGGAGCCGGCCGGCCGCGTCACGCGACAGGAAGCCGTGCTGCGCGTGGAGCAGCGACGCGAAGTCCTTCAGGCTGGCCGCCAGGTTCCCGGGCGTGTCGTTGTCATGATGAAGGTGGATTTCGACTTCGCCGAAACCGCCGCGGCAGATCTCGGCAAGCCGATCGAGGTACCCGGTCCGGTACTCTTCAATCGGGAAGAAAAACGTGTGCTGCGGATGTCGTCCGTCGGCGTCGACGAACTCGCGGGCCAGTGCCGGATACCTCCGGTGCCAGGCGTCGACGCGGGCCGCACCGATGGGCTCGGAGACCTTGCCGTGCAGCGGTTCGTAGTGGTCCGTGATGGCGAGCAGGATGTCGGTCACGCCACGAACGCGGGCGCGCGCCCTGGCGGCTCGGACGACAGACCGGACGTAGTCGCTGAGCCAGATCTCGGCGTGGCGCGGGAGGGTCGGCACGGGCGTTCCTCCCTACGATCCGGACCGCGTCAGCACGGTCTTGATCGTCTCGAAGATGATGTACAGATCCAGCGCCGCCGACATGTTCTTGATGTAGTAGAGATCGTACTGGAGTTTCTCGATGGTGTCCTCGACGCTGGCGCCGTACGCGTAGCGGACCTGCGCCCAGCCGGTCAGACCCGGCCTCACGACGTGGCGCTGGCCGTAATACGGAATCTGTGCCGTCAGGCCCGTCACGAATTCCGGACGCTCCGGCCTCGGGCCGACGAGACTCATGTCGCCGCGGAGGACGTTCCACAGCTGCGGGAGTTCGTCCAGGCGTGTGCGCCGGAGCACGGCCCCGACCCGGGTCACGCGCGGGTCCTTGCCCGGCGTCGCCCAGACGGCGCCGGTCTTCGCCTCGGCATCCACGCGCATCGAACGGAACTTGTAGATCGTGAAAACCCTGCCGCCCAGCCCGACACGCTGCTGGCTGTACAGCACCGGACCGGGCGACGACAGCCGGATCGCCAGCGCCGACAAGCCGATGAAGGGCGACAGCACCAGGAGCATGAAGAAGCCGGCCGCGAGGTCCACGGCCCGCTTGACGCCCTTGAGCGCCGTGACCTGCTCGAAGCCGTCACTGAAGATGAGCCAGCTGGGCCGCAGGTTCTCGACGGCGATCTTGCCCGTGTACTGTTCGTAGACCGTCGGCAACTGGGCGAACGACACACCCGCCATGCGCATCGACAGCAGTTCGTCCATCGACAGCTTGCCGCGGGCATCCCGCAGGCTCACGACGACCCGGTCGACGTTGTCCCGCGCGACAATGGCGGGAATGTCCTTCACCGTGCCGATGACGCTCAGTCCGGCGAGGGGGACGCCCACCTGCGCCGGATCGGGATCGACGAAGCCGCAAATCGCCACGCCCAGGTCCGCCTGGCGCGCGAGCAGTTCTTCGGCCAGCCGGACCGCCGCGGGGTTCGTCCCGACGATGAGCAGGCGTTCCTTGGGGCCCGCGTGCCCCGACAACCACGCGAACGCGTACCGCCAGCCGATGATCAGCCCGACGATCAGGATGGCCGAGAGCACGAACACGCCGCGGCCGATGATCAGGGCACCGAACCAGTAGTAGAGGCCCGCGAGCACGAGGGAGGCGACGCCGAGCGCGTTGAGCGTCCGCACGAACAACTCGCGGTGGTCCGCCAGCCGGCGCAGGTCGTAGAGGTCGGCGTAGTACAGGGAGATCTGACAGACGGCCGCGATGACCAGGGCTTTCAGGAACCCCCGGTCCAGCCACATGACGTACTCGGCTTCATCACGGCCGAGCCGGATCCACGCCGCCAGCACGACGGCCCCGACGATGAGGAGCCCTTCGCACACGACGAGCGCGACGGTGCGCCACGTTGGACGAAGTGAGCGAGTAACCATCCCTGGTACACAACCGACGCGTCAGGATGCCTTCGGCGCCTTGCGGTGGTAGTAGCCGTAGTAGCTGCCGTACCCGGACGTGACCCGCTGGACACGGTTGAGCACGACACCCACGACCTTCGACGATTCGAGCGACGCGACCGCACGCTGGATGTCCTGATACGCCGTCTTGGCCGCTTCGACCACGACGACGATCCCGTCGGCGAACTCCGAGACGAGACGGGCGTCGGACACCAGCCCGATCGGCGGCGTGTCGATGATCACCCAGTCGAAGTCCTCCCGCGCCTTCGCGAGCAGGTCCCGCAACCGTCCCGAGGTCAGCGCGCTCGTCGGATCGGCCAGGACGTGACCGCTCGGCAAGTACGTCAGGTTCGGCGAGATCTCCAGGACCGGCGACGAGGACACGGCCACGCCGGTCAGCGCCTCGCTCAGCCCGGCCCCGGCGTGGACGCCGAAAACGGAATGCAGCGAAGGGCGGCGGAGGTCCGCGTCGACGACCAGCACACGATGCTGGTACGAATCGCTCAGCGTGAGCGCCAGGTTCGTGGCCGTCAGGCTCTTGCCTTCGCCCGGCATCGCGCTCGTCACCACGACCACCTTCAGACCGCGCTCGGCCTGGGCGTAGTACAGCGTCGCGGCGAGTTTCCGGTACTGCTCCACGGCCACCGCCAGCGCCGGGTTGTCATCGGCGTCGGCTGACACCACCAGCTTCTCGCCGGCTGCCGTGGCGTGCACCCGGAACCACTCCCCGATTCTCGTCGCGAAGGGAGCCGAGCGTTCGGGGCCGCGTGAGCGGCGATCCCCGCCCGCCTGCGGCTGAACGGCCACCACCGGCCGCTCCTCCTGCGCTTCGGCCGGCACGTCGAGCCTCCACGGCACCGAGAAGCCGGGTTGTCCGCCCCCGGTCGTCTGCTCGGCCTCCGGCGGGATGATCGGCGCATGTCCATCGGACGCCCGTTGCAGGGCCTCGTGCAGGCGGCTCATCGGGGTACCTCGCTCGTTGCCGGACGCGATCCGCGTTCCATCGTCTCTCCAAGTCCTTCGAAATCCCACGGGTGCTCGTCTTTGGCCGAGGCCGGTCGACGAGCCGCCGCGCCGCGGCCGGGTTCCTCGAGGCGGAAATCCGCCGCCACCTCTTCGACGGTCCCCTGGCCGATGGGCCGTTCCCCACCGGCAAACCCGCTGAGCATCGCGTTGTCGCAGACGACGCTGATGGTCCTCGGAATCCCCTGAGACCGTTTGTGCACGGCCAGGATGGCCTCGCGCGAGAAGATCGTCACGGGGTCCCCGCCGGCCTTGCGGATTCGGCCGGCGATGTACGCCGCCGTTTCCTCGACGACGAACGGCCCGAGGTCCGCGCGGAGGGCCACGCGCTGCTTCAGCTGGCGCAGGTCCTTGTTATCCAGCTTGTCCGCCAGTTCGGGTTGGCCGGCCATCACGACGGGCAGCAGCTTGTCGGTGGCGGTCTCGAGATTCGCCAGCAGCCGGATCTCCTCGAGCAGTTCGAACGAGAGGCTCTGCGCTTCGTCGATCACGAGGGCGATCCGCTCGCCGTTCTGATTTCGCTCGACCAGCAGGCGCTCGAAACTCAACAGGAACCGCGCCTTCGAGCCGGCGGTCTCGCGCGGCATGCCGAATCGCGCCGCCAGGAACTCGTAGAACTCCCCGCGCGTCAATGCCGGGTTGTTCAGATACACGCAGCGCGAGCCGTCCTTGGCGAGCGACTCGATTACCGATCGGACGACGGTCGTCTTCCCGGTCCCCGCCTCACCGACGAGCAGCGTGATGCCCTTGCGGCCGCTGATCCCGTAATGCACGACGCTCAGCGCCTCGAGGTGACGCCTCGACAGGTACATGAACCTCGGATTGGGCGTCAGGTCGAATGGCCGCTCGGCCAGTCCGTAGAACTTCTCGTACATCGGATCACCGCAACCAGCGCGGGATGCTGACCATGCCCGCTTTCACGGCCACCGCAGCCGCCACCACCATGGCGAGCGCCAGCAAGACACTTCCAGCCGCGGCGTACACCCGCCGCCTCCGTCGCTTGAGGCGGTCGGCCGTCGTCTCGATGAGCGGAATGGCAGCCAGCATGGGCACGGCCACGACCAGAGCGAGTTCGGACTCGTTGCGGACGCCTCGGTCCCGGTACTCCAGCAGGAAGGCCACGCCGAACCCGAATGCCAGACCGCCAAAGATCCCGATCACGTTGATGAGCGGCCGATTGGGGCTGAATGGCGACTCGGGCAGTCGCGCGCGGTCGAGGGTCTTGAACTGCTCGCCAATGCCCCGGTCTTCGAGGGCCGCCGCGACCTTCGAGTCTTCCTGCTTGGCGAGCAGGTTCGTGTAGAGCGTCTGCAGGGTCTGGTAATCACGGGTCAGCGCCGTGAACTCCGCCTCAATCGAAGGCGTCGCAGCCACGCGCCGTTCGAACTGCGACATCTGTTCCCGCAGGCGGCGCTCCTCGGCCTGCTTCGAGGCGATCTGCGACTCGACGGCGGCCAGTTCCTGTCGCGCTTCCTGGAGCCGGCGCACCACGCTGGCCTCTTCCGGGCGCAGCGGGCGTCCGGTAGGTACTGGAGCCCCGCCGGCGGCGCCTCGCGCCTCGTCCGCCCGGAGTTTGGTTTCCAGGTCACGGATGACCCGGCGCGCGAATGCCACGTCCGGGTGGCCGGGTTTCAGCCGCAGTTCGAGGAGCTTGAGGTTCTCTCGCGCCGATTCCAGCTGCTCGGCCGTCGTCGCTCCCGGGACCACCCCGGCGGCCGCATCGGGAGACGCGGACTGCGCCGCGGCCCTGACCGCCTTGGCTTCGGCTTCGAGTTCGCCGACGGTCCGTTCGAGGAAAAGCCGGCGATCGCGGTCGCGGTTCACCGAGTCGGCGAGGGCCTGTGCCTGCATCTGAACGTTGTGCAGGACCTGCAGGTTGGAATCCCGTTCCGACGGAAGTTCACCGGCATGCATGCGCTGGAACTCCGCGACCTTCCGTTCCTGTTCGCTCAGGCGCTGTCGCGCGTCCTCGAGTTGCGACTGAAGAAAGTCGGTGGTCCGCTCGGCGAGCACCGACCGATCCTGCAGGCTCTGGTTGGTGAAGAGCGTGGCCAGCCGATCAGCCGTCTCCATCGCCTTCCGCGGCGAATCGGAGACGTAGGACACACGGAAGGCGTCACCCCGCACGATGTCCACGGAGACGTCGCGACGCATCTTCTCGATGACGTCCTCCATCGGCAAACGCGAAACTTCGTCCGGATACAGTTTCAGGTCGCGAATGACCTGTTCGAGCGTCGTGCGGGTGGTGATCCGCTGCTGGATGGAACGCAGTCGGTCTTCAATCCGCGCTGTCACCGTCGACCGGACGTAACTCTCGGGTACGCGCTGGGGCTCCACGAGAATCAGCGTCTCGGACCGGTACCGGTCCGGGAGCCGGAGCGCGAACACCGCCGTGGCGACCGCGATAGCCACCGCCGGAACCAGGATGGCCCACTTGCGGCGCCAGACGATCCCGAGCAGGTCTTCAGGACTGTATTTCTTCCCAGGCAGCACGTCTCACCTCACTGGCTCGCCGACGAACCCCGGACGGCCGGCGGCCGGCCGAATCTGGCGATCGGAAGCCAGAACGACACGCCCACCTGCACGCGGTGGCGCTCCATGGTCAAGGGCATCCCTTCGGGCACGTTGTACCCGGGCGGGAACCGATAGTTCACGTAGACGTATCCGGCATCCAGCGCCGCGTTCGCGATGAGCGCCACTCGCACGTGGGCGGACCCCGTCAGGAACCGCACGGAGCGGCTGCCCGACGATTGGCCGTCCGAGTAGAAGCCCGACAACCCCGCCGAGACGCGGCGCCCGAGCGCCCCGCCGAACGACAGGTTCGCGGTGTCCGCCCAGACCGGCTCGGCCAGCACTTCGTACGCACGCATCTGCCGGCCGTAGGAGGCACTGGCGGACCACGTCCCGACGATCGAGCGATGCACCCTCACGTTCCAGTGCGGTCGCAGGGACTGGTCCCGGCTGTTGTCGATCCGGGACACACCGGCGGACGCCGACACGCTCGTCGTCCGGCCGCGCCGGGTGCGCGGAGCGTAGGTCACACCGAGTTCGCCGCCGTGCCCCGTCGTCGGCTCGCGACTGACGCTGCCCGTGTAGTCGATGTAGAAGAACGAATAGCCGAGGGAGGAATGGAACGATCGCGACCATTCCCGATCGATCGACACCGACGCGGCATCGCTGCTCGAACCGCGGTCCTGCTCGGTGAAGAGCCCGCCGGTGCGGGTATAAGACACGGCTCCAGAGGTGAACCGTCCCAGTTCGCGGCGGAGGTTGGCCCCGGCGGTCACGCGGTTGACCGGTTCCTGGGCCGCGGCGAAGTCGAGGGCCGACCCGAGGCCGCCTGGCGAGGTCGCCGCGTCGTACATGATCGTGAAGTACGGCAGGTGCGAGTAGCTGGCGCTCGTCATGAACATGGTTCGCCGCCCCGTCACGCCCATGTTGACGCTGGCGGTATACGCCCCGCCCACCGGCACGTCTTCGAGGTCCGGGTAGTACGGGACGGTCGTGCCGACACTGGCGCCGAACTGCACGACGCCGCCTCGCCTCGCGTACGAGAGCGTCACGCCGCCGGTGTACGCGTCGCGGTACGCCCGATCGGCCGTGGTCACGGCGGCGCTGCTGGCGAACGGGGCGTTGTCGAGCGCGGCTTCTCCGTTCAGGGAGAGGTCGATGCTGTGCAGGCTCTGCCGGCTCATCCCGTCTGGTCCGAACAACGGCCGGAACGCCCGGCCCACCCGCTCGGGCGGAGGCTCGGTGCCTTGCGCAGCGGGCGGCTGCGACTGCGCCCACACGGGGACCGCCCCGAGCCACAGGCCCGCCACGACACCGAGCGCACGACGTCTGAACACCACAAGTCCCATGGCCTGTTACGGCACGATCACCGTGTCACCGGGGCGCAGGTCGATGTTGCTCGCGAGGTTCTTGAGCTTCTGAACCTGCGAATAATCGAACTTGAACGCCTGGCGCTGTCCGGCCCGTCCCACCGGCTCCCGCACGATGACGATGTCCTTCTCCTTGGCGTACTCGGTCAGCCCCCCCGCCAGCGCGATCAACTGCAGCACGGACATCCGGTTCCCGAGCGGATACGCGCCCGGCCGGGTCACCTGGCCCGTTATGAATACTTTTCGGCTGTTGATCTGCTTGACGATAATGGTCACGCTCGGATCTTCGATGAGCCGGCTCGCCTCCTGCGTGACCTTGTCGCGCAGTTGGTCGGGCGTGAGCCCCGCCGCCTGGATGTCGTTCAGGAACTGCAGCGTGATCATGCCGTCCGGCCTCACGGTGACCTCGGCCGACATGTCCTTCTCCCGCCGGAAGAGCACGATCAGGACATCGTCCGGGCCAATCACATAATCGGGTGGCGGCGGCGTAACCTGAGCCGGCGGCGTCACGACGGCCGGCGGTTTGGCGGCAGTCGCGGGCGGACGCTGCGCGGTGCCTTGCGTCCTGGGCGGCGCGGCTTGAGGCGCCTGGAGGAGACCGGCGGCCAGCAGATCGCCGCACAGGAGCCCCGTGAGCACAACCGTCCCGAGCAGGGTAGAGATACGTCGTGTTGTCATGGTGACCATCACCGTCTGCGCGACTGTCGCGCGGCCGAGCCTTCAGGTTACCGATACTCCCTGAACGGCAGCTGGCAGTCGTGCTTCCTCAGGAAATTGAGGAATCGTTTGTAATCCGCCGGAGCCATGTTGAAGAGCCGTGTCACGATCTTGTAGTTGCCCTTGGACAGCTCGAGCCCCTTGGCGACGAGTTCCCGCAGGTTGCCCCGCGTGATTTCCCGCTGCATGTAGAGCGGGTACACGGCGGTCCAGAACGACTCGTGCTGCTCGATCATCTTCTTCAGCAGGTCGTCGGCCACCGTCCGGCGGCGCTCGCGCTTCGGCCGGACGCTGATGCTCGCCGGCGTGCGCACCTCGATGGGCAGATCGTCGACGCCGATTTCCGGCCCGCATCCCGAGACGAGCAGACGTTCGATCACGTTGGCCAGCTGCCGGACGTTGCCGGGCCACGAGTAGTCCATCAACGCCGCGTAGGCGGCCGGTGACACGGTCGGGCGGTTGCCGTTGGTCCGCCCCATGGCGTCGAAGAAGTGCTCGACGAGCAGGGGGATATCGTCACGGCGGTCGCGCAGCGGCAGCACGTGAATATGGACGACGTTGATGCGATAGAAGAGGTCTTCGCGAAACAGCCCCTGGCTGACCATCTCGGGCAGGTTGCGGTTGGTCGCCGCCACCACGCGGACGTCGACGTGTTTGCCGAGGCGGTCGGCGCCGATCTTCTGCAACTCGCCCGTCTCGAGGAACCGCAACAACATGCCCTGCAGCCGCGGGCTCATCTCGCCGATCTCGTCGAGGAAAATGCTCCCGTCGTGGGCCTTCTCGAGCATGCCCGGCTTGTCGCGGTACGCGCCCGTGAAGCTGCCCTTCATGTGCCCGAAGAGCTCCGACTCCAGCAGCGTCTCGGGCAGGCCTGCGCAGTTGACCGTCACGAACGACTTCGACGCCCTCGCACTGTTTGCGTGGATACCGAGCGCCACGAGCTCCTTGCCCGTGCCGCTCTCGCCCGTGATCAGCACTTTGGCGTCGGACATGGCCGCGCGCTGGATCTCGTGCTGCAACGCGAGCATGCCGGGGCTCCGCCCCACGAGCTGCGCCGCGATATTCCTGCTCACACTCACCGGCTACTTCCCTTCAGCAACTCATCGATCGCAATCGCCCCGAGCGGCGACACGGAGGTGAAGAACGCGCCGACGCGGTATCCACCGGCATCCTTGTCCCAGTGGTCGGCGGCGTGACGCACGTGCAACTGCGCTTCGAGCGGGGCGCCGCCGAGGCGGGCCACGACCCGCGGGGTGGCACCGACACGCATTCGATCCGGGCATGCCATCAGCACGCCGCCCGAACTCAGGTCGAGCAGTCGCACCGCCATCGACACGGGGCGCATGGCCAGCGCGGCCCCGTTGACGGCCACCCTCGGATGACGACGCCGTTCGGTGAACTCTCGATCCACGTCAGACCTCTAGGATATCGGCCGGAGCCGACGGTTCGTTCACCAGTTCATCGACGAGTTTCGTCGCCTGGGAATCCAGGTCGAGGAACTCGAGGCCGACGAGGTATCTGCCGGTCCCGGCGACGGCGTCGGCGGGAGTGGAATGCCTGACGCCGGCCCTGATGACGACGGCGTCGCAGCCGCGGAGGAGGCGGAGCGCCAGGACGGTGCCGACGGCCATGGGGGTCCTCGACTCGGTCAGCATGCCCTCGGGCGCGATGTTGTGCACGCGCATGGGTTCGAGCATCTCGACCGAGCCCCAGAGGCCCCCGAGCACCTCGAACCTGGGCGCGACACGACGGTCAGTGCGTTCCATCCCGACTCCTTCTACGGACCCGATGACATTCGGCGACAGCGGCACGGGCGGCGCCCCGGGCGGTTGGACCGCAGGCAGAGCACGGCTCTCGCACCTGGCTCCGAACAAGCAAAACCTAGTCCAGAACCACTACCGCCGAGCGGGAAGCACCTGAGCAGCTGACGTCAAGAATCTGGCCGAAAAACGCGCCAACTTTGCTGAAGTCTTCCCTTCGTCTGAAGCGGGCCTGCATCTAGTCTACCACAAGGAAGACTAATGTCCACCTTGTTGACCCTAACCCGGAATTCCGCCCGCCTTGCCGACCTACCTCGGCGGCTCCCGATATACGTGAAACGGCACCTCGCACCCGAACGTCCGAAGGAAATTCAGGAAACGTTTGTAATCCCGCTCCGGCATGTTGAACAGCTGCACGACGCCTCGATAACTGCCCTGCGTCCGTTCCAGCCCGAGGCGCACGACCTCCCTCACGTCGTGTCGCGTCAAGTCTCTCGCCATGAACGGCGCCCGGACCGCCGCCCAGAATGGCTCGCCATGGCCCACCATGCGCTCGAACAGGACTTCGTGTGAGGGGGGTCGCGGGGGCAGCCCCGTGACCGCGGGCACCGGGGTCGGCGCCGCACGGAACTGGGACGGCAGGTCATCAATCGTAATCACCCCGCCCTGCGCGCGAAGCACGGCGCCTTCGACGGCGTTCCGCAATTCCCGCGTGTTGCCCGGCCAGCGATGGGCCATCAATCGCTCGAGGACGCCCGGGCCGACGGACAACGCCGGCGACCCCGCCTTCGCGGCAAACAGGCGCAGGAAGTAGTCGAGCAACGCCGGAATATCCTCGAGTCGCTCGCGCAGGGGCGGCACCTCGATGTGCAGCACGTTCAGCCGGAAGAAGAGGTCCTCCCGGAACTCGCCCGCCGCGATCCGCTGCTCGACGTCCCGGTTCGTCGCCGCCAGAATTCGGACGTCGAAGCGGCGGCCAGGCTGATCCGCGCCCACCCGGTGCGTCTCCCCCGTTTCGAGGAACCGCAGCAGGAGGGCCTGCATCCGCAACGACATCTCGCACACTTCATCCATGAAGAGCGTGCTGCCGTCAGCGGTTTCGATGAGCCCGGGACGGTCGCGCAGCGCCCCGGTGAAACTGCCCCGCTGGTGCCCGAACAACTCCGATTCGAGCAACGAATCGGGGAACCCCGCGCAGTTGATCGCCAGCATCCGGTGCCGACGCCGCGCGCTGCACGCGTGAATCGCGTGCGCCACGACTTCTTTGCCCGCCCCGCTCTCTCCGGTGATCAGGACCTTCGAGTCGCACCGACCAGCCACCTCGACTTCGTGCCGCAGACGCGCCACGGGCAGGCTCGTCCCGATCAGACTGATCGGCGGTTCGGCATCAGCCGAATACACGACGCGCGAACGCTCACGGCCGAACGGGAACGGTACTCGTTCCATCGGGACTGACATGGCGGCAAGTCTACCTGACAGAGGTTATCGGGGTCTGGCCCGCAAAACTTTGATTCCCGAATTGTAGAACCTAAGTGCGTCCGCGCGCAGACTTTTTTCTGCCGAGACCACGGAGTCAGACCAGGCTCTCGGGTTTCGGCTCTCGGCTCTCGACATACATGGCGCCGGCCTCTAGCCTCTAGCCTCTAGCCTCTAGCCTCTAGCCTCTAGCGAATGTCATACTCCCTCCATGCGCGATCTCAGACTCGTCGCCCTCGCCGCCTGGCTCTGCCTGGCTCTCCCGTCCGCGGGCTTCGCCCAGCTGATGCGCCCAAAGGCCACCGTCACGCCCATCCTGGGGGCCGACGCCGTCGCCGCCGGCACGAGCGTTCGTGCGGCCGTGTCCGTCGCGCTGCCGGAGAGCCTGCACGTCCAGTCGAACGCGCCCAGCGATCCCACGATGATTGCCACGGTGCTCACCGTCGATGCGCCGGCCGGCATCACCGTCGACGAGATCGTGTATCCCAAGTCGACACCGCTCGCCCAGGCCGGTCTCGACCAGCCGCTGTCGGTCTTCGCCCACGAGTTCGTCATCGGCGTCAGGCTGTCCGCCGCCCCCTCCCTGCCACCCGGCGACATCGTCGTGCCCGTGCGACTCCGGTACCAAGCCTGCAACGACCAGATGTGTTTCGCCCCCGCCACCGCCGAGGCCGCATGGACCCTTCGGGTCGTCGCGCCGGGCACGGCCGTCGCGGCACGGCATGCCGACGTGATCGACACGATCGTATTCGGGGCGGGCGCCTCCCCGGCATCGGCGTCAGGCGCGACGGCGTCAGGCGCGACGGCGTCTGGCGTGACGGCAACCGCCGGGGCCGACGACATGTCCGCGCTCGATCGCTTCGAGATCGTGGCCACCGCCGGCGGATTCCTCAACGTCGACGACTTCCTGCAATTCGTGCGCGATGCGGAGAGCGGCACCGTGACGAAAGGCCCGTTCGAGGGCCAGGGGCCGCTGGCGATCCTGCTCGTGGTGTTCCTCGGCGGGCTCGCACTCAACCTGACACCGTGCGTGCTGCCGATGATCCCGATCAACCTCGCCATCATCGGCGCGGGCGCCCAGGCCGGTTCGCGCAGCCGCGGCTTCGTCCTCGGCTCGGCGTACGGCGCGGCCATGGCGCTCGTCTACGGCGTGCTCGGCGTCATCGTCATCCTGACGGCCGGATCGTTCGGCACCATCAACGCGTCACCGTGGTTCAACGTGTCGATCGCCGTCATCTTCGTCGTGCTGGCGCTCGCGATGTTCGACATCATCCCGATCGACTTCTCGCGCTATTCGTCGAACATCGGCACCGGCGGCGCGGCCAGGGGCAGCCTGCCGCTCGCGTTCTTCATGGGCGCGGTCGCGGCGCTGCTCGCCGGGGCGTGCGTGGCGCCGGTCGTGATCCAGGTCGTGCTCTTCGCGAGCAACCTGTACGCCACGGGCACCCCGATCGCGCTGGCGCTGCCGTTCGTGCTCGGCCTCGGCATGGGCCTGCCCTGGCCGTTTGCCGGCGCGGGCATCGCGGCGCTTCCGAAACCGGGCGCCTGGATGGTGCGGGTGAAGCAGGCCTTCGGCGTCCTGATCCTCGGGACGGCGGTCTACTACGGCTACCTCGCCTACGGCCTGTTCGCGAGCCGGTGGGTCGACTCGAGCGCGGTGCAATCGAGCGTCGCCGAGAAGCTGAAGGAAGGCTGGCACGCCTCGCTCGCCGAAGGCCTCGCGCACGCCGAACGCGACGGCAAGCCGGTGCTCGTCGATCTGTGGGCCACGTGGTGCAAGAACTGCCTCACCATGGACAAGACGACGTTCCAGGACGCGAGCGTGAAGGCGGCGCTCGACGGGTACGTGAAGATCAAGTTCCAGGCCGAAAGCCCGGATGAAGAGCCGGCCAAGGCCGTGATGCAGCGCTTCAAGGCCGTCGGCCTGCCGACCTACGTGATCCTGAAGCCGAAGAAGTGACACCGACCCCTGTGGCATCCGGCTTCAGCCGGATGCTGCAGGGGCCGGCTGAAGCCGGCCCCCACATCTCGCGCTATCCCTGTGTCACCCTTGCATTGAACTCGTCGATCATCGCGTCCCACGCCGGCAGCAGGTCGCGCAGGCCACGCCAGAACGCCTGGTCGCGGCGGGCGTTGAACTCGGCCACGCTGACGCCCTGCTGCTCGACCCAGGTGTAGTAGCCGAGGTTGAAGATCCGCGTCCGGTCTCTCGTGGACAGTTCGAGCAGGTGATCGGTGGCCGCACCGAGCATGTGCTGACCGAACGCCTCGGCCGCCGCGGTCCGATCGAAGGTGCCCCCAAATCGTTTCTGCAGGGCCTTCTCGCGTTCGGTGCCGTACATCTCGGCGCCGTCGGTCGCCACGGTCACGATGAGGTCGTCCGGCCCGAGGTCGTAGTACTTCGCCGTCTTCACCGCGGCCACCACGTTGCAGAGGCTCGAGAGCCCCATCGAGTCGAGCGCCGCGAACAGCCCTGCCGGGACCTCGCGCCGGTCCGAGAGGTACTGGCGCCCGGCCAACGTTCCAAAGACGAGACCCAGAGCATCGGTCGCCGTGTCGGACACGGCGATGACGGCATCCGTGTTCATGACGTTGTGAATGAAGGGCACGTGTTTGTCCCCGATGCCCTGGATGTTGTGCTCGCCGAACCCGTTGTAGAGCAGCGTCGGGCATTCGAGGGCCTCGACGGCGACGACCTTCGCGCCGAACCGGTCCTTGAGGTAGTCGCCCGCCGCCAGCGTTCCGCCGGACCCGGTCGCCGACACGTACGCCTGCACACGTTTGCGGCCCTCGGGGTCGACCGCGCGGACCACGGCATCGAGCGCGCGCCCGGTGCACGCGTAGTGCGCGAGGTAGTTTCCGAACTCGCAGAACTGATTGAAGATGACGTGGTGCGGGTCCTTCTCGAGCACCGCGCAGGCGTCGTAGATCTCCTTCACGTTGCTCTCGGAGCCCGGCGTGCGGATGATGTCGGCGGGATCGTGCACCCACGCCTCGAGCCACCGGAATCGTTCTTCGCTCATGCCCTCGGGCAGGATCGCGACACCCCGGCAATCCATGATGCGTGAGATGGCCACGCCGCCGCGGCAGTAGTTCCCGGTGGACGGCCAGATGGCCTTGTGCACGGTCGGATCGAACTGGCCGGTCACGACACGCGGCGCGAGGCAGCCGTACGCGGCCAACACCTTGTGCGCCCGGATCATCGGAAACGGCTGGCCGAAGGCGACGACGATCGGCGCCCGTACTCCGGTGAGCGATTCCGGAAGCACCGCGTGCACGGGCGTCGGCGCGAACCCGCGGCGGGTGGTGTCGTTGTACCAGTGCACACGAAACAGGTTCAGCGGGTGCGGCGCGTCAGGGTCGACGGACGCGAGTGCCGCGCGGATGTCGCCCGGGATCCGCGACGGGTCGGCCAGCTGGGCGAAAGTGGGCAACGTGATGCCCGCCTCGCGGAACCGGGACACTGAATGGGCGTACACGGACGCATCGACGACGTGCTGTTCGGTGCCGAGACGTTTCATGGCGGATATTATGTGTCATATGGCCCACGACTTCGATCGGCTCATCGACCGGCGGCGTTCGGACAGCACGAAATGGAACTACTTCGATGACGACGTGCTGCCCCTGTGGACGGCCGACATGGACTTCCGGGTGGCGGAACCGATCGTCGACGCGCTTCGCGCCAGGGTCGACCACGGGATCTTCGGTTACGCCCGCGAGCCGCAGGCGCTGCGGGAGGTGATCGCGGCGCGGATGGCCGAACGGTACGGGTGGGCAATCTCACCGGACTGGGTCGTGTTCCAGACGGGCGTGCTGAACGGGTTCCGCAAGGTCTGCGAAGTGGCCGCGGGCCCCGGCGACGGGATCCTGATTCAACCGCCGGTTTACCCGCCAATCGTGGGGACACCGGCCGCCAACGGATCGTGGCACCAGGAATCGCCGCTCGTGAGGCGGTCGGACGGACGGTACGGCATCGACTTCGACGGCTTCGAGGCCGCCATCACGCCCGAGACGCGCGTCTTCATCCTCTGCAATCCGCACAACCCCGTCGGCCGGGCGTTCACGCCAGCCGAGCTCGAGCGGCTCGCCACCATCTGCCTGCGGCACGACGTCCTGATCTGCTCGGACGAGATCCACTGCGATCTCGTGTTTTCCGGAAGCCGCCACACCCCCATCGCGTCGATGGCGCCGGAAATCGCCAGGCGCTCGGTCACGCTCATGGCGCCAAGCAAGACCTACAACATCCCCGGGCTGCACTGCTCGTTCGCGATCGTGCCGGATCCGGCCCTGCGGGCCAGGATCGCGAAACCCGGGTCCGGCGACTTCGCGGATGTGAACCTGATGGGCCTGGTGGCAACGCTGGCGGCGTACCGGGACGGGCAGCCGTGGCTCGACGAGGTCCTGCCGTACCTCGAGGGGAACCGGGACTTCGTCGTTGATTTCGTCAGGAAGGAGATGCCCGGCGTTCGCGTGTGGGCTCCCGAAGCCACCTACCTGGCGTGGCTGGACTGCCGCGACAGCGGGATTTGCGGGGATCCATACGAGTTCTTCCTCGAACACGGGAGGGTGGGGCTTTCTGGCGGGCCGGCATTCGGCACGGGCGGGACGGGGTTCGTCCGCGTCAATTTCGGGTGTGCGCGCGCGACGCTGGCGGAGGCGCTGCGCCGGATGCAGGGGGCCCTCATCGGGAGGGCGAAGCACCAGGAAGCGTAGTAGTCCGCCTTCAGGGCAATAAAACTCAGCCTTATGGGTACCTATTGAATACGCGCCATAACGATGTCGCTGATCGCGCTGCTATAAATACCTGATATCTAAAGACTTAGACCAATACTGCGACCGTGGAACGCCGTCGGAGCAGATGGCCCGAAGCTTGCCTCTGCGAATGGATAGTTCCCCGACCAGCTCGAACGATAACGAGTGGTCATTCCTCAGAGGTTGGAGATGTCGATGCGCTTCGTTTCTTCCCTGTCAGCCCTGGTGCTGACGGTCTTCTTCGCAGGCTCGGCGGCCGCCGCGCCAGTGACCACCTACTGCCCCGGCTCAGGCCCGGTTCCGGTCGACCCCTTCACTCGCTCGTTCTGGGTCACGCTCGACGGGGCCGCAGCCACGTGCCACATGTACGGCACGGGCAATCTCAACGCGAGCACGGCCGCCCAGGACGCGATGATCGCGTCCGGCTGGACCGCGCTCGACAAAGACGAGGCTCCTGACGCGGCCTTCACCCTCGATTCGTGGCTGACGATCACGGGACTCGGTGCCACGAGCGGGACCTTCACGCTGGCTTCGGCGGCCTGGGCCGCCGGCGGGTACAAGGACCTGGCCATCGGCATCAAGGTCGGAAACAGGGACAACCCGTCGTGGGCCGTCTTCCTCCTGCCCAGCGCATTGTTCACGGGGTCGAGTCTGACCGGCCAGTGGGGCACGGGCCCGGCACAGGGTGGAGGGCTGTCCCATCTCAACCTGTACGGCAAGGGGACGCCCGACGATCCGCCTCCGCCTCCGGTTCCCGAGCCCGCGTCGATGGTGCTTCTCGGCACCGGCCTGATCGGCGCGGCGGCCGCCCGGCGGCGCCGGCGCCAGTAAGCGGGTTCGGCTCGCAGGTCATCGACGAGGCGGAGCGCTCGCACGCTCCGCCTCGTCCCGTTTCTGGGAGCGTTCATCACCGTGCAGCGGGTATCTCGAATGGCCGTTCCGTTCTTCCGCCAGGCGCTCGAGCGACACCTCGCCGAACACCCGGACGCACCGTGGCTGCACATCGTCTCGGGCGATGAGGCGACGCCGTTCACGTTTGCCGACATCGCCCGGCGCGTGACCGACTACTGCGCGTTCTACCGCGAGCTTGGCCTGGGCGACAACGACACCGTCGTCATCATCCTGAAGGAGTCGCTCGATCTCTACGCGGCGTTCTTCGCCGGCGTCATTACCGGCGCGCTGCCTGCGTACTACTTCTACCCCTCGCCGAAGCAGTCGGTGGATCTCTTTCTGAAGTCCATCGACAACCTGCTGCTCTACAACGAGGTCAAGGTCATCATCAGCTACCCGGAGGTCATCGCGGTGCTCCGGGAACACCACGCCATCTCGGTGCCGGAGTTCGTCGGGTTCATCCAGCACACGGACGTGCCCGCGGGCGATCGGATCGATCTGGACGGCCGGCACGTCCCGCCCCACGAGGCCTTCCTGCAATTCTCGTCGGGCACGACGGGGGCGAAGAAGGGCGTGAAGATCTCGAGCGCGGCGCTGATGCACCAGGTGGACGCCTACGCCGAGTTCGTACGCTTCCAGCCCGGCGATCGTATCGTGTCGTGGCTGCCGCACTACCACGACATGGGGCTCATCGCCTGCATGCTGATGCCGTTCCTGCTGGGCGTCCCGGTGTACATGATGTCGCCCTTCGAGTGGGTGCGGAACCCCCGCCTGCTCTTCGACTGGATCGCCAGGGTCCGCGGGACGCACGTCTGGCTGCCGAACTTCGCCCTCGGCCATCTCGCGAAGTCCTGCGGCGACGAGGCTCCGGGGGCGTTCGATCTCTCGAGCCTGAAGCGCATCGTCTGCTGTTCGGAACCGGTCCTCAGGGACACCGTCGAGCCGTTCATCGCCGCGTTCGAACCGGCCGGCGTGCGGGCGTCGGTCTTCCAGAACTGCTACGCGATGGCGGAGAACACGTTCGCGATGACGTCCACCCGCGAAGGCCCGATCCGGTTCCTGAACGTCGACCCCGAGGTCTTCCGCCAGGAGCATCGGGCGATCCCGATGGAAGGCGGCCGATCGGTGTCGAGCGCGGGCGTCCCGCTGAACAACATCCGCGTGAAGATTGCCACCGACCGGGGCGAGCCGCTGCCGGACGGCTCGGTCGGCGAGATCATGATCCGCAGCAACTGCATGCTCGACAGCTATCACAACAACTGGGAGGACACGCAGAAGGCCATCGTCGACGGCTGGTTCAAGACCGGCGACCTGGGCTTCGTCCACGAAGGCGAGTTGTACGTGACCGGCCGCAGCAAGGACATGCTCATCGTCGGCGGCGAGAACATCTATCCGCAGGATATCGAGGCGATCCTGAACGCGAAGGACTACCTGATTCCCGGGCGCAACGTCGTATTCGGCGTGGAGAACCCGAAGACGGGCACGGAACGGATCGTGATCCTGGCGGAAGCCGCGCCGGAGCATCTGCACGTGGACCTCGTCCCGCTGCGGACGGAGATCCTCAATGCGCTGGGTGTCTCGGTGTCGCGGATTGCCCTGGTGCCGCACATGACGCTGCTGAAGGGTACGGCCGGGAAGATCTCGCGCTACCTGAACAAGCAGGCGTACCTTGCCGGCCGCATTGGCGGCAGGGCCTGAATCGTCGTCTCGGCGAACGTGGTGTCGCGGGGCCGACACCGCGCGTGCAGGTCTTACACGCACTGGTGTGCGGTTGTGTGCAGCGTGTCTCCGGCGCCGCGTTTGCACATCTCCGCTGCGGCGCGGCGGCGACGACCTGCCGACAGCCTGGACGATGCACAGGAGCACCCATGTTCGCGTTCGCCGTCGTTCCCGAATCGCCTCGCACCACGCGGATCCGCCAGGCCGTGACGCTGCTGCTCTCGGTCGCCGGCCTGCTGGTGGCGCGTTCGCTGCTCACGTAAACCGCACGCAAGCCTTGCCACGCGGTCAACGACTTCTGCTATACTGGTGGTTCCGGTATGCAGTACCGGACGCGCCGGTGCACCCTGTGCGACCGGCAACCATCCTCGAGTGGGCCGCTAGCTCAACTGGCAGAGCAGCAGACTCTTAATCTGCGGGTTCACGGTTCGATTCCGTGGCGGCTCACCATCCTTCGCTCCCCTGCGCAGAACTGACGATGGTGCTCGGGGAGCTACGGATGGCTTCGCCCCGTCCCTGACCTCCACACCACTCACGCATCTGCTTGGGGAGCTCCGGCTGGCTTCGCCCCGTCCCCGCGCAGCATCAGCACACCCTGTCTTCACCCGTGACGTGTTAGCATCGGCCTCTCACGTGGCCGCGTGAAGCCGGGTACCGCCCCCCTGCCAGACGTGCCGCTCGTCGGCCCCATGGACTGTTACGGAGGCGTCAGTGCTCGTCTCATCGCCGTCAGTGACCGTGACCGCAGGATCCGCCGAAATCAGGGCGTCGATCGGGCGGTTCCCCTTCTGGATGCGCGTGCCCGCCGACGTCCTCCCCGAATTGCGGGGCGACGCGTTTGCCGCGTGGGGCCTGTTCCCCTCGATGGCCGCGGGTGAACCGCTGGAACTCTCCGACGATCTGCCGGTGTCCCCCGCCCTCGTCGAACATCTCCATCGCGCGCAGGAGGTATTCTCGACGTGGGTCCCGTCGCTCACGAGGATCCCGATCCGCTGCCGCACGTCGGCGCCGGCACGGCACCCGGGCGTCGCGGCGTTCTACTCGGGAGGGGTGGACGGCGGATACACGCTGGCCACGCACGGCGGAGAGATCTCGCACCTCCTCTCGATCCGGGGGTTCGACCTCAGCTTCGACAACGACCCGGTGTTCGACCGCCTGCGCGCGATGATGCGGGACATCGCCCTGGCCACGAACACCCGGTCCGTTTTCATCGAAACCAACGTCCGGGAACTGATCGCCGAGTACCCGATGCGGTTCTCGATCTTCTTCGGGGCGATGCTCGGCGGCGTCGCCCTGCTGCTCGGATTCGATCGGACGTACCTGTCGTCGGAAGCGACCTGGAACGAGCTCATCCCCTGGGGAAGCCACCCGGCTACCGACCACCTCTGGTCGACGGAAACCAGCAGGACCATCCACGACGGCGCCCATGCGCGGCGATCGGAGAAGGTGCTCGAGATCGCCCGCCACCCTCACATCCTCCAGACGTTGAGGGTCTGCCCCGAAGACAGCGACTTCAACTGCGGGAAGTGTTACAAGTGCCTGCGGACGATGGCGGCCCTCCAGCTCCACGGGCTGACGTGCCCCACGCTCCCGGCACTCTCGGCCACCGACCGGCGCGAGATCGAGCGGCTCACGATCGATGACCCGATCCAGTTCACGTACTGGGATGACTTGCTCCGTCTTGCCAAGGAGAAGTCCGACGCGGCGATGATTCGCTGCCTGAAGAAGCCGATCCGGCGTTACCTCATCCGTTCGTTTGTGAAACGCATGGATGACAAGGTGTGGGACGGACGTCTCCGCGAGTTCTCGCGCCGCTTCAAGACGCCCCCCGCCAACCCGAGGTTCCAGCTTCCCGACATCGGGTTGGATACCTAGCCCGCCAGGGACGGCCCCAGGCTGTGACGGGCCGCGGGCCTGAAGGCCTGCTCCACGACGTGCAAGCCCGGAGGAAGCCGGGCTCGACGCCCGGCATTCCGTGTCCCTTCGCCTCTTCCCTGGTCTGGGCTCCCGTTCCCTCGTCCCTATCGCCTATTCCCTGGTCACTTCGTATACACCATCGTGTTCGGATCCGGCAGCGGGATCCGGACGATCGCCGCCCCTTTTCGGATGGCCTCGAACGAATACTGCGGCTTGTCGGGATTGCCCTTCAGCATGTCGTCGACGTTGCCGACGGCCAGGATGACGAGTTTGTCCGGCACGAGGTACTTCTGCGCCACGCGCTGGATCTCGTCGATGGTCACGGCTTTGACGCGATCGCGGTACGTCTTCCAGTACTTCGGGTTGCGGCCGGTCAATTCGTCAGACGCGAAGAGGTTGGCCGTCGCGGCCGCGGACGAGAAGTTCCGCGGGAAGACCTCGACGGCGGAGTTCTTCGCCGTTTCGAGTTCTTCGGCCGACACCTTCGTGGTGCGGATACGGTCGATCTCCTCGAGGACGATCTGGACGGCCTGCGCGACCGTCGAACTCTTCGACTGGAACCCCGCGCGGAACGCCCCCGGAAAGTACGTGCCGACGCCGTAGCCCGACCCGGCACTGTAGGCGAGCCCTTCGTCGGAACGTACGCGGTTGGTGATGCGCGACGTGAACCCGCCCCCCCCGAGGATGTCGTTCATGAGGCCAACCGCGATCTCGTCGGGATTGTCCCGCATGATGCCCACGTGCCCCATGGCCACCCGGCCCTGATTCACGTCGGGCTTGTTCACCATGTAGACGCCGGGCACCGGCACGAACGCCGGCTTGGGCACCGGCACAGGCGCGTAGCCGGCAGGCGCCGTCCACCCCGCCATCCGCTGCTCGAGCTTCGCGGCCATCTCGGCGGCCCGAAAATCGCCCGACACCGCGATGATGAAGTTGCCCGGGTGGACGTGCCGCGCGTGAAACGCGACCAGGTCCTCGCGCGTCAGCGACTCAGCGCCGGCCTTCGTCATCGGTCGCGTGGTGAAGTGGTCCGCGCCGTAGATCAGCCGGCCCCATTCGCGGCCTTCGATCCCCGCCGTGTTGTCGTTCCGGCGGGCGAGCGACTGGATCAGCTGGCGTTTGTAGAGGTCCAGGCGGTCCTGCTGGAATGCCGGCTTCTGCAGCATCGCAAACAGGAGGTCGAGCACCTTGTCGGTGTCCTTCGCCATGAAGCTGGCCGACACGCCCCCGTTCGTGGCGCCGAACGACGTACTCAGACTGGCCGCGAGGAAGTCGGCTTCTTCGTCGAACTGTTCCGCGGTCATGGCGCCGGCCCCGCCGGCACGCATCTGCCCGCCGACGGCCGACGCCAGCCCTTCCTTGCCCACGGGGTCGAGATACGCGCCGCCCTTCATGAGCACGGTGACCGAGACGAGGGGCAGGTCGTGGTCTTCGACCATGAAGGTCACGACCTTGTTCTTCAACACCTTCCGATACGTCGCTGCGTCCGGCGGGTCGAACGTCAGCGTCGGGTACGTCAGGTCGCGGGGATGGGCCGGAATCTGGGCTGACGCCGGCACGGCGATGAGCGCGGCCACCAGGGCGGCCGCAGCGGTCACGACAACACGCGTTGGACGCATGGCTACGCTCCCTTCCCGATCTTCTGCTGGAGGATCGTCTTGAGGACCTTGAGGACCTTCTGGCGTTCCGGCGGGGCCGAGCCTTCGGCCTGCTCGAGTTGCTGGAGCATCTGTTTCGCCTGTTCGACCGGCATCTGCTGAATCATCGCCCTGGCCTGCCGCGCCTGCGCCTTCTCGGCGTCACTGAGGCCTTCGAGCAGGGGATCGGCGTCGGCGGCGCCGCCGGCAGCGGCCTTCGTGTAGTAGAGGATCACCGCCCGGCGCTCCGGCTTGAAGTAGGTCGTCGCCACCCGCTGGACATCGTCGGCGGTGACCGCCTCGATTTGCGCGGGTTCCTCGTTGAACGACTTCCAGCCCAGCGTATTGTCGGCGAGGAGCAACTGGAGCATCAGGCCGAAGTTGTTCTCGAGCCGTCGGAACGTACCCGCCTGGTACTGGTTCTTGATCTTCTGCAGTTCGCGCGCGTCGACCTTGGTCGACTGGAGCCTCTCGATTTCCTTGTAGAGCGCCTGCTCGGCTTTCTCGGGCGTTTGACCGGGCGCGGCCGTGGCCGACAGCTGGAAGTAGCCCTCCCATTTCTGGGCGTTGTTCGCCGCCCCGGCGGCGGTCGCCACCTTCTGGTCCAGCACCAGCGACTTGTAGAGCCGGCCGGTGCGGCCACTGAGGAGCCCCGCCAGCACGTCGAGGGCGGCTTCGTCCTTGTGGCCGTTGGCCACGGTGTGGTACCTCGCCACCGCCTGCGGGTTCGTCTCGGCGTAGGCCAGCATCCGCTTCTCCGCCTGCGGCTCCACCTCTCGGGTGCGCACCGGGGGCGGGTCCTGCGGGTTCCGCTTCAGGCGCCCGAAGTACTTCTGCGCCAGCGCCTTCGCGTTGGCCGGATCGAAGTCACCGACGAGGCATGCCGTGAGGTTGTTGGGAGCGTAGTTCAGGTCGAAGTACGCCAGCGCTTCCTCGCGCGTGATGGCCTCGACGTCACTGGGCCAGCCGACGACCGGCCAGTGGTACGGCGACGCGCTCCAGAACATGGCCTCGAACTCTTCCTGGAACTTGCCCGTCGGCGTGCTCTCGGTACGCAGGCGACGTTCTTCGCGGACCACGTCGCGCTCCGAGTAGAACTCGCGGAACACGGGATTCGCCAGCCGGTCCGACTCCATCCAGAACCACAGCTCGAGCTTGTTGGACGGCACGTTGATGTAATAGATGGTGAAGTCGTTCGACGTGCCGGCGTTCATGCCGCTGGCGCCCGCGGTCGTATAGACCCGGTCGAACTCGTTCTTCACGATGATGTCGCGCTGCGCCTTCTCCAGGGCGGCCAGTTCGTCGAGCAGTTGCTGGTGCCCGGGCGTGCGGGTCTTCGGGTCGCGGATGTCCGCGATCTCCCCCGTGCGCAGGCGGCGCAGCTGGTCCTGCTCCTCGACACGAATCCGGCCCTTGACCTCGTCCATCTTCGCCTGCAGTTCGAGGTCCTTGCCGATGTTCGACGTACCGATCGTGCGCGTGCCCTTGAACATCATGTGTTCGAAGAGGTGCGAGATCCCGGTGATGCCGGGACGTTCGTTGACCGCGCCGACCTTGGCCACCCACCCGGCGGCCACGTTGGGATCGCCTTTGCGCGGCACGAGCAGGACCTTCATGCCGTTGTCGAGAATCAGTTCCTGTACCTGGACCTGCTGCGCCAGGGCGCCGGCCGCCGCCAGCACCAGCACGAGACAGGTCAGGCACGCCAGACGGAGTCGTTGTGCCATCGAGATGCCCTCTTCGAGGAAATGCGTTCCCGCCATTCTATCAGGCGACCGGACCCGACCCGTGAGATGATGGGAACACATGTCCACACTCCCGCGTATCATCCAGGGCGGCATGGGTGTCGCCGTTTCGAATTGGTGCCTCGCCAGGGCGGTGGCCTGCCTCGGTCAACTCGGGGTCGTGGCCGGGACGGCGCTCGACGAGGTCGTGGCGCGCCGCCTCGAGGACGGCGACGTCGGCGGCCACATGCGGCGGGCCTTCGACGCCTTCCCCTTCCGGGCGATGGCCGAGCGGGTGTGGAACCGCTACTACATCGCTGGCGGCAAAGCGCCGGATGTGCCGTACTCCCAGCTGCCCTTCCACGGGCGCGAGTGCCCGCCCGACCTCGCCGAGCTGTGCCTGGTCGCGAACTTCGCCGAGGTCTACCTCGCCCGCGAAGGCCACGACCATCCCGTCGGCATCAACTACCTGGAAAAGATCCAGACACCGCACCTCGTCTCGATTTACGGCGCGATGCTCGCCGGCGTCGCCTACGTCATCATGGGCGCCGGCATTCCGTTGAAGGTGCCCGGCGTGCTCGATGCCTACGTCAACCACCAGCCGGCCTCGTACCCGCTGGCCGTCTCCGGCGCCCGCGAGGGCGACGACATCACGATGACCTTCGACCCGAAGGCCTTCATGGAACAGGACCTGCCGCCGCTGACGCGCCCGCGCTTCCTGCCCATCATCGCCTCCAACACCCTCGCGACGACCATGGTGCGCAAGGCGAACGGGCGGGTGGACGGCTTCGTCATCGAAGGCCCCACGGCCGGCGGCCACAACGCGCCGCCGCGCGGCAAGCTCACCGTCAACGACCGCGGCGAGCCCATCTACGGCGAACGCGACGTCGTCGATCTCGACAAACTCCGGGAGTTGGGCCTGCCCTTCTGGCTCGCCGGAGGATACGGATGCCCGGTGACGCTGCGCGAAGCGCTCGCGGCCGGCGCCCAGGGGGTGCAGGTGGGAACAGCCTTCGGCTACTGCACCGAATCGGGGATGCGCGCGGACTACCGGCGCGCGGTGCTCGACATGGTGGCCGCCGGCACGGCGGACGTGTTCACGGACCTCCTCGCCTCGCCGTCCGGATTCCCGTTCAAGGTCGTCAACCTCGAGGTGTCGATCGCCAACCCGGCCGTCGTCGCCGCCAGGCCGCGCATCTGCGACCTCGGCTACCTCCGTGAAGCCTACCGGACGCCGTCCGGCGAGGTCGGGTTCCGGTGCCCCGCAGAACCCGTGTCGATCTACGTCTCGAAGGGTGGAACCGAAGAAGACGCGCAGGGGCGGAAGTGTATCTGCAACGCGCTCATGGCCACCGCCGACCTGCCGCAGACACGCGGGCGCGGCCGTTTCATCGAGGCGGGCGTCGTCACGGCGGGTGACGACCTGACCGGGCTGACGCGGTTCATGAAGCCGGGGACCGTCGACTACTCGGCCGCCGACGTGGTGCGCGTGATCCTGGGGGAATCGGCCTGATCCAGGGTGGCGGGCCTGACTTGTCCTGAGCGCAGTCGAAGGAAGGCCTGCCCCACATCGAGCCAGCCGGCGTCGGCTGCCATCCGTGAGATAATGGGTGGAGTTCGTTCACCCGGACCGCCCAGGCCGTCCGCCAGTCGCACCATTCGAAAGCGCCAGTGACCACGAAACAACCGTCGTCTCCACATTCGGGGCGTCCGCGCCGGCCCAGGCGGCCGTCGGGCTCCAGACCACGCCGATTCGAAGGTCCGAAACCTCCGGTCGCCATTCCGTTCGACATCGCGCCGCACGACTCGACCCCCATCGAGTTCGCCGCGCTCGATCTCGACGATCGGCTTCGCGCCGGCATCGAGGACCGCGGGTTCGAGCGCACGACGCCCGTCCAGAGCGCCGTCTTCCCCATCGTCTTCGCAGGCGGCGACCTCATCGCGTGCGCGGAAACGGGAACAGGCAAGACGGCCGCGTTCCTGCTGCCGCTGATGCAGCGGCTGCTGAAGACCCCGACGAGCGGCGTCATCCGAGGGCTGGTTCTCGCGCCGACACGCGAGCTGGCCGTGCAGATCGAGGACGATTTCACGGGCTTCGCGTACCACTCGACCTTGACGAGCGTGGCGGTGTACGGCGGCGTCGACGGCGACATCCAGGCGCGGGCACTGAAGGCCGGCGCCGATATGGTCGTCGCCACGCCGGGACGCCTGCTCGACCACATGAGCACCGGTATCGTGGACTTCAGCAAGGTCGAAGTGCTGATCCTGGACGAAGCCGACCGCATGCTCGACATGGGCTTCTGGCCCGACGTCAGCCGGATCGTGGCGTCGCTTCCCGCCGAGCGGCAGACGCTGCTCTTTTCGGCAACGACCTCGTCCGATGTCGTGAAACTGGCCGAACAGGTGATGCGCGACCCGAAGCTGATTCAGATCGGGCGCGCCGGCGGGCCCGCGACCACCATCTCCCACGTCGCGCATGTGCTGCCGGCAGGCGACAAGGCCGACTGGCTGGCGAGTTTCCTGCGCAGGAACTGGCAACCGACGCTGGTGTTCGTCCGGACGAAGCGGTTCGCGGACAGGCGTCCACACTCTCGGGACGAGGGATTCGCTGCGCCGCGTTACACGCGGACCGGACGCAGGCGGACCGGACGGCGGCGGTCGAGGGATTCCGGGCAGGGCGGCACAAGGTGCTCGTCGCCACCGACATCGCCGCGCGCGGCCTCGACATCGACGGCATCGAGCACGTCGTCAACTACGAGGTCCCGCACAGCGCCGACCAGTACGTGCACCGGGCCGGACGGACGGGCCGCGCCCAGGCGACGGGAACCGCGCTGACGCTGGTCGCGGCTGACGAACTGCCGCTCCTCCGGGCCATTGAGCAGTCCACCGGCGTGAAGTTCGGCGACTACGACATCGACGCCTCCGCCCCCGGCAACGACCGCTAGCCGTCACGGCGACACGGCGCATTCCGAAACCAGAAGGGCGCTGCCGTTCTCGCAAGAACGGCAGCGCCCTCCAACACCACCCGCCGCGACGTCTTCAGCGACGACGGCGACGAACCGCGAGGCCGGCCAACCCGCTGCCGAGGAGCAGCAGCGACGCCGGTTCGGGAACCGGGTCCGGGTCCTGGCCGTTCAGCGCGAAGTTGACCTCGTTCTGGTAGAGGCGAACCTCGTCGTCGTAACCCAGCGTGTCGCCGAGGAAACCGTTCATGATCGTGCGTCCGCCGTTGCCGATGACGATACCGGCCATCCCGTTTTCGAAAGTCCCCGCGATATCGGTGCCCGCGCCGGCCGTGAACGACCGCGAGAAGATGCCGTAGGTCGGGTTCGTCAGGCTGAGAACGGAACTGCTGAGCCCGGCGGAGAACTGCGAACCAAGCGTCAGGGTCGAGTGGTTCGCGCCGAACTCGGTGACGCCGAACGCCGAGTCACCTTCGGTCAGCCAGTGGCCAAAGATGGCCTTGCCGCCGCCGGCGACGTAGTTGCCGAGCGCCGTGGCAGCAGAAGCGTGCGACGTGCTGTCGAACTGCACCACGACGAGGTCCCACCCGCCGGCGCTGAGGTAGGTGGCGAAATCGGCGTCGTCCGTCGCGGACGTGACGGACAATCCCAGCCCGGTCAGGGCATCCGACCACCGATTGCCGGAGTACTGGAAATCGTCCCAGAGCAGCACCGGAGCCGCCGCGGCCGACGTGACGGAGAGTAACGCGGCCACAAGCGCCAATCCCAACGTACGGCGAACGAATCTGAACATGTGCTCCCCCGAGGTGCAAATCACACTGCGGCCCCGCCGACCCCCACGGCTGCGGTTGCCGCAATCGAACCATTTTGCAATTAGTGATCCATGCACCTTGCTGCATTCGGCGCTGATATTCAGATCTGTGGCGGCTAAAAAGACAGCCGGACGGGTGTCTTTTGTCGCCACCTCGGGACCGTCCTCCCACACATTGTGGAGAAGCGCGTGGGCCGCCCCCAGCCGGCGAATCGGCAGAAGGCGGCCCAGGACGTGCCAAACCGGTGTCGCACGCGTTCAGCCGACCGGGACTTCGGGCGGCGGGGCCGGAGTGTCGGCCGGTGCCTCCGCCGGCGGTTCCGGAGCGGCCTCGCGTTCCACCGCAATCGCGCACTCGTTCACCAGCGCGGCCAGCGCGCCAATCGCCGCCAGCACCGGCGCGAACACCGCGCCGACCACGCCGGCCGTCAACGGGAACTCGGCCACCGTCCGATCGCCCTGTTTGATCACGATGCGGCGCACGTTGCCTTCGTGGATCAGCGTCTTGACGGTCCCGACAACTTTGTCACCCTGAACCTTCGTGGTCTCCCAGAACGTCTTGTCGGCCATGGTGGCGGCCCTCCTGCAATGAGTGGACGAGGGCGGGGGGCCGGGGGTTCAACGGGCACGTCCTGTAGTAGAGTGCAGCCGAGTCCGCCTTCCCGGAGGTCCGCCCATGCCTCGCGCCATGCCCTACGCCGTCGCCCTCGTCGCGCTCGCCGCCGTCGCCCTGCACGCGCAGGCTCAGCGCCCCACGGTCAAGCCGGTCCTGCACGGCCGGCACTGGGTGGCCATCACCGGCAAACCCCTCGGCGCCACAGCCGGCGCGCTCATCTTCAGCAAGGGCGGCAACGCCGTCGATGCGACCTGCGCCATGCTCGGCGCGGTCGCCACCATGTGGGACACGCTCGGCTGGGGCGGTGAAACCCAGGCGCTCATCTACAACCCCCACACGAAGAAGGTCATCGGCATCAACGCCCTCGGCGTGGCCCCGACCGGCGCGACGCCAGCGTTCTACAAATCCAGGGGTATGAACTATCCGCCCGAATACGGTCCGCTCGCCGCCGTCACGCCCGGCACGCCCGGCGGCCTGATGGTCATGCTGGCCGAATACGGGACGATGAGCCTGAAGGACGTGCTGGCACCGGCCATCGAGATGGCGGACGGCTATCCCATCGAGGCCGCCGCCGCCAACGCCATCGAACGCACGAAGGCCGAAACGAAGAAGTGGCCCTCGTCTGCCCAGGTCTTCCTGACGCATCCCGGCGAATCCCGCGAGGCGCCCGAGGCGGGCGAGATCTTCCGGCAGCCCGACCTGGCCGCAACCCTCCGCAAGCTCGTCGAGACGGAGCAGCAGGCGTTGACGGCCGGCAAGAGCCGGAAAGAGGCCATCTACGCCGCCTACGACCGCTTCTACAAGGGCGACATCGCGCGCGAGTTCGCCCGCGGATCGCAGGCGCTCGGCGGGCAGCACACCTACGAAGATCTCGCCACGTGGAAGGTCAAGGTCGAAGAGCCGGTCTCGACGTCCTACAAGGGCATCGACGTCTACAAGCTCACCGTGTGGACGCAGGGGCCGGCCATGCTGCAGGCGCTCAACATGCTCGAAGGCCTCGACCTCAAGGGGATGGGGTACAACTCGCCGAAGTACATCCATACGCTCTACCAGGCGATGAACCTCGCCTTCGCGGACCGCGACTTCTACTACGGCGATCCTGACTACGCGCCCGAAGAACCGGTCAAGGGCCTGCTCTCGAAGGCATACGCCCGGGCGCGCGCGAAGACCATCAACTGGGAGAAGAACGACCCGGACGCCAGGCCCGGGGACCCGTATCCGTTCCAGGGCGGCACGAATCCATTCAAGGCCCTGCTGGACAAGTGGGGCAACTTCCCGCTCGGGCCGCGGCAGAACAACCAGGACATCCGCACGTTCGAGGAAGGATTCACCGCGGGCACCACGTCGATCCAGGCGGCGGACGAAGCCGGCTGGGTCGTGTCCGTCACGCCGAGCGGCGGGTGGATCCCGGCGTCCATCGCCGGCACGACCGGCATCGGGATGAGTCAGCGGATGCAGAGTTTCGTGCTCGATCCGGCCGACGGGCCGTTCAACGTGCTCGAACCGCGCAAGCGGCCGCGCGTGACGCTGACGCCCACGCTCGCCATGAAGGACGGCAAGCCGTTCCTGTCGTTCGCGGTGCAGGGCGGTGATACGCAGGACCAGAACCTGCTCCAGTGTTTCCTCAACGTGGTCGAGTTCGGCATGAACGTCCAGCAGGCCGTCGAAGCGCCCAACATGAACTCGTACCAGATGCGCAGCTCGTTCGATCTGCACAAGATCGAACCGGGCCGGATGACGCTCGCCCAGTCGACGCCGCAGGACGTGCGCGAGGCGCTGACCAGGATGGGGTATCGCCTGGATTACCAGCGCCTGACGTCCGGGCCGATCAACGCGATCTACTTCGATTGGAAACACAAGAGTTTCTGGGGTGGCGCCAGCAATCACGGCGAGGACTACGGCATCGCCTGGTAACGCGGCGCGTTGCGGAGTGCAGGACGCATGACGATACGAGGAGCCGGGCTCGTCCTCTCGGCCGCGCTGTGCGTGTCGGCGGTCGACCTGAAGGTCGGCGCAACGGACGACGCGGCGGGCATGGCGTGGCGCAGGGCTTCAGCCCTGCGGGAATCGGCAGGCCTGAAGGCCTGCCCCACGCCAGCACGAGCCGACGTCGCCGCCGATGCGATTCGGGTCGGGGACTTCGCGCTGACGTTCGACGCCCGCGGGCTCACGTCACTCGCGACGACCCGCGACACGAGCGGGGCGCAGGTGCTGCCCGCCGGCGCGCGGCTCGGCGTGGCGCTGAAGTACCGCGTCGAAGGCGGCGACTGGCTCGACCTCCACCAGACCGACCCGCAGGTCGACCGTTCGACGCCGCACACCGTGCGCTACGCCTCCGACGTCACCGGCACCGTGCTGTCATCGTCCCAGACGTTCCGCACCGACGGCCGCGTGCTCGACTGGACCGTCGACGTCGCGAACCGCATGGGGTACCCGGTCGAGGTCGGCGACCTCGCGTTCGTGCTGCCCTGGCGCGCGCCGGGCGGTGAGGACCCGGAGGCGATCTTCGAACGCAGCTGGACCAAGCACCAGTTCGTGTCCGGCCACGGGTCGTTCCTCTACTTCGTGCGGCCCAGCGGCGATCCGCCGTACCTGGTCGTGACGACACTCCCGGGCACGAGCCTCGAATACACCACCTCGCAGGGCGGGCGTGGGGCCGGGTTCCAGGCCTTCGTGCACTCGGCCATGACCGGCGGGAACGACACCCGCGGCACGTGGCGCCAGCCGCACACGAACCTCACGCTCGGACCGGCCGGTTCACCGGCGGCGTCCGCGCGGTACGGCCTGCGGTTCCGCTGGGCCTCGTCGTACGACGACATGCGGCGCATCCTGTTCGACGAAGGCTCGTTCGACATCCGGGTCGTCCCGGGCATGACGGTGCCGGACGATCTCGATGTCACCTTCTCGCTGCATACGCGGGCGACCATCGACACGGTGCTCGCGGAGTACGGCGCCGACACGACCATCACCCCGCTCGGGACGCCGAAGCCGGACCACCACCTCTATCGCGTCCGGTTCAGGAGGCTCGGGGAGAACCGCCTGACGGTCATCCACGACGGCCGACGACAGACGCACCTCGAGTTCTTCGTGACCGAACCGCTCGAGACGCTGATCAAGAAACGCGCGCGGTTCCTGGTGACGCGGCAGCAGCACCGGTCGCCGGACAAGTGGTACGACGGGTTGTTCTCGGTGTACGACATGCGGGCGAAGACGTTGCGGTCCCCCGACGACACCGACGGGTTCGACTACTGGTGGGGCTACGTGGTGGCCGCCGACGACCCCGTGCTGGGCAAGGCCCCCTTCCTGGCGTCGAAGAACCTGCGATTTCCGGATCGAAACGAGATTGCCGCCATCGAGTATTACCTGCAGCGATTCGTGTGGGGCAAGCTGCAGCGGACCGACGAGGAGCAGCCGTACCCGTGGGGGCTGCACGGTGTCCCGAACTGGATCGAGGCACGCGATCCGAAGCTGCGCGCGCGCAGTTCGAATGCCAATCTCGACAAGATGAAGATCTGGCGTTCGTACGACTATCCGCACGTGGTGATGCTCTACTTCCACCTGTACGAAATCGCCAGGACGTATCCGTCGATGGTGAAGTACCTCGACGCGAAAGGTTACCTGGAGCGGGCCTACCAGACGGCGCGGGCGTATTTCACGTACCCCTACGAGATCCTGCCCTGGTACGAGACCTACAAGTGGGGTTGCTACAACGAACTGGTGATCCTCGACCTCATCACGGCGCTCGAACGCGAGGGGTTCCGCGAGCGCGCCGCGTGGCTGCGCGCCGAATGGGAGAAGAAGGTCAAGTACTTCGTCTACGACGACAGGTACCCGTTCCGCTCGGAATACGCGATCGACCGGACGGCGTTCGAGTCGAGCTACGCGCTGGCCAAGTACGGCGCCACGCACGACATGAAGCCCGACACGAACCTGTGGTTCGACAAGAACCGGCAGGTCTGGTACTCGCACCCGTCGGTGTCGCGGGCCGACTCGCGGACGTTCATGGACCGGCAACTGCGGGCCGGGCTCGCCGTGCGCGGGTGGCTCGAGACGGCCTACTACCTGCTCGGCTCCGATTTCACCGGCTCGTCCGATACGGGCGCGCTGAGCTACATGGCCGCCATGGGCGGATGGGGCATCCTCGACTACGCGCTGATCTTCGCGACCGAGCCGTGGGACTACCTGCAGCTCGGCTACGCGTCGTACCTGAGCGCGTGGGCCCTGATGAACACGGGCCGCGCGGAGACGAACTACGGATTCTGGTTTCCGGGCCCCGAGAACGACGGCGCGTCCGGGTGGCAGTTCATGACGGCGAAGTTCGGCCGCGGGTGGATCCGGAAAGACATGCCGCGCGGGCCGTGGCACTACGACGGCGAGATCGATCTGGGCTACGGCGCCGCGCTGAGGATGGCAGCCACTGTCGTCGCCGACGATCCGCTGTTCGGCGTGATCGCCTACGGAGGCACGATCGCGTCCAGCGGCGCGCAGCACTCGGTCGTGCCCCGCGACGGCCTGCGGCAGCGGTTGAGCGTCGTGCTGGGCCAGGGCGCGTGCCGCGGGACGGGCCCCTGCGTGTTCCGCGCCGAGTTCAGCCGCGACGGATTTGCGGAGGCGCGCCCGATCGTCATCGACCGCGCCCTGAAGTCGGTCTCGTTCAGCGTGGAGAACCGAACGGGCGACGGTCACGCGACGACGATCCGCCTGTCGTTTCCGGCAGGCACCTCCTGGGAGGCGCGCGTCAACGGCAGGGGCGTGCCGATCATGCCCGTGGGCACGGGCGACTATCCGGCAAGCCTCACCATCGAGGTCGGCACGGGCTCGACGAACGTCGCGCTGACACGGAAGTAGGGCCCGACGCTGGTCGGGCCTGATCGACGTGGCGCCCGACTTCAGTCGGGCCTTACTTCTTCACCGATTTCACGAGCGGGAACAGCGCGGATTCCGTCCGCGCCTCCGTCATCACGCGTTCGATCCGGGCGACGATGTCCGGGTGGGCCGCGGTGACGTTCGCCGACTCCGCGACGTCTCGCGCGAGGTCGTAGAGTTCGAACGCGCCGGTGGCTGCGGTCCGAATCCCCTTCCAGGTGCCGAGCCGCACCGCCTGCTTCCCCTGGAACTCCCAGTAGAGGTAATCGCGCGGGCGCTGTGCGGCGACGCGGCCCTCGAAGACCGGGAGCATCGACGTCCCGGTCGTGGATGGCAGCCCGGCAGCACCGGCGACCGCCGCGAGCGTCGGCGCGAGGTCGTCGAACGACGAGACGTGCGCGCTCACCGTCCCGGCCGGGATACGCCCGGGCCAGCGCGCGATCATCGGCACGCGGATCCCGCCTTCGTACAACATCGTCTTCAGACCGCGGAACGGGCCGGCGCTCCGGAAGAACGCGGAATCCGTGCCGCCGTTGAACGTGGGACCGTTGTCGCTCGTGAACACGAAGAGCGTGTCACGAGTGAGGCCGAGTTCGTCGATGAGCGCCGTCAGCCGCCCCACTTCGCGATCGAGCCGGGTCACCATGGCCGCGTAGGCGGCGTGCCGCGCCCGGTGCGGCAGGTAGCCCTGCTCGCCCCTGTACGGGGCGTCCTCGATGCGGCCCAGGTACTCGGCCAGCGAGTCCTCCGGCACCTGGAGCGACGCGTGCGGCACGGTTGGCGCGAAGTACAGGAAGAACGGTGTCGTGCGGTTCGCGCGGATGAAGGCGCGCGCCTCGTCTCCCATCAGGTCGAGGGCGTACTGGGTCCCGCCGTATCGGGCGTAGGACGCCGGGTCGTTCGGGTGACGGTCGGCGGGGAACTTCTCGTGCGGGTAAATCCCGGGGTTGTTCAACGGCACTCGGGTCGAGTTCCGCCAGAGGGCGGCCGGGTAGTGGTTGTGCGCGACGCGCTGGCAGAGGAAGCCGAAGAAGAGGTCGAAGCCCAGCCCGCCGGGTTCGCCGCTGCTGCCCGGGCCGCCGAGCCCCCACTTGCCAATGGCCGCGGTGGCGTAGCCGGCTCGTTTGAGCATCGACGCGATGGTGGGGGTGCCGGCCGGGAGCGGTCGCTGGCCCTCGAGGGCCGGATCGCGCCACACATCGCCGCGGAATCCCATTTCGTCGTTGTCGCGGATGTAGGTCCGGCCTGAGTGGAGCCCGGTCAGCAGGACCGAGCGCGACGGCGCGCAGACCGGGCTGCCCGAGTAGTGGTCGGTCATCCGCAGCCCTTCGCGCGCCAGGCGGTCGAGGCTCGGCGTCCGAATCGTCTGCTGTCCGTACGCCCCGACCTCGCCATACCCGAGGTCGTCCGCCAGGATCAGGATGATGTTGGGCGGGCGGGTGCCGCGTCCCTGCGCCTCCGCACCCGCAGGACACAGGCATGCCGCCAGGAAGAGCACCAGAACGCCGCGCGCGTTTGTCATCGCCGCATTCTAGGTCAAATGCAAAAGGGGGCCAGGCCCCCTTTTTCTCCTCGCGTGGTCTGACCTAAAAGGGGGCCTGGCCCCCTTTTGTCGCCGGGGAAACGGGGCCTGGCCCCCTTTTCCCGTAGAATGGGGAGATGTTCACGGCTCCACTCCGGATCTTCCTCTCTTCGTTCCTCGTCCTGTTCCTCGAAGTCGCACTCATCCGGTGGCTGCCGGCGCAGATTCGGCTGCTCTCGTACTTCTCCAACTTCATTCTCCTCGCCTCGTTCCTCGGCATCGGTATCGGCGCCCTCGTCGGCAGGAACCGCCGCTCCCTCTTCGGCTGGTACCCGGTCCTCCAGCTCCTGGTGGTGGGCGTCGTCTATTTCTTCCGGCTCGAGGTCCGCATCAACGCCCCGGGCAGCATCTACTTCACCAGCGGAACGACCGACCCGGTGACCGCGGTCGAGACCACGCTGCTGCTTCCGGTCCTCTTCGTCGCGGTTGCCGCCCTGTTCGCGACCATGGCCCAGCGGATGGCGCGCGAGATGACCGCCCTGCCGCCGCTGCGCGCGTACACGATCAACCTGGCCGGCAGCCTGGCCGGAGTCGCAGCCTTCGCGCTGGCGTCGTGGCTCGAGGCGAAACCGAGCGCGTGGTTCGTCGTCGCCTTCGCCGCCGCCGCGCCCCTGCTCCGCCAGCAGCGCTGGTCCACGCCGGCCATCGCGGGCCTCGCCTGCCTGGTCGCGTCGACGTCGCTCGTCGTCGCCATGGAACGCGGCACGATCTGGTCGCCGTACTACAAGATCACCGTCAAGCAGCAGGGCGCCGAGACCGTCGTCGAGGTCAACAACATCTGGCACCAGTCGATGGCCCCGGTCGGGACGAAGGAATATTTCTACCAGTGGCCGTACATGGTCTTCGGCGACACCTTCGACGATGTGCTGATTCTCGGCGCGGGTTCCGGCACGGACGTGGCCGCCGCGCTGAAGCACAAGGTCCGGAGCGTGGATGCCGTCGAGATCGATCCGGCCATCCTCCGCCTGGGCAAGCAGGGTCACCCCGATCGCCCGTTCTCGGATCCGCGCGTCCATACGCAGTCCGACGACGCGCGGCATTTCCTGCGGACGACGACGAAGAAGTACGACCTGGTCGTCTTCGCGCTGATCGACTCGCTGACGCTGCAGTCGGCGTTCTCGGGGGTGCGGCTCGAGAGCTATATGTTCACGGAAGAGTCGTTCCGCGCCGTGAGCCGCGTGCTCAAGCCCAACGGCGTGCTGGTGGTCTACAACTACTTCCGCGAACCCTGGCTGGTCGACCGTCTCGCCAACACCGCGGCCTCGGCCTTCGGCCAGGAGCCCATGGTGCACGTGCACCCGGCCAAGGACCAGCTCGGCGTGATGGTGGTCGGGCCACGGCTGAAGACGCTCGACGTCTACCCTGAGCCGCCGTCCGAGGTGGCCGCCTACAACCAGGGCACGCCCCTAGCGCCGCCGGTTCGTCATACGCGCGACCGGGCCATCGTGCCGGCCACTGACAACTGGCCGTTCCTCTACATGAAGGCGCCGCACCTGCCGGCGCACTACACCTCCGCGCTGGCCGTCGTGCTGTTCGTCTCGTTCATCGCGGTGTTCGCCGTCGTGCGGGGTTCGGTGCACAGGTGGTCGTGGGAGTTCTTCTTCCTCGGCGCCGGGTTCATGCTGCTCGAGACGAAGTCGATCATCCAGTTCGCCCTGCTGTGGGGGTCCACGTGGGTCGTCGCCTCGCTGACGATTGCCGCGGTGCTGGTCATGGCGCTCGTCGCGAACTGGACGGTCTCCCACGTCGAAGTCAGGCGGCCACGGCTCGTCGGCGCGGCGCTGCTGGGACTGCTCGCGCTCAACTACGTCGTCCCCGTGGGCACCTTCGCCTTCGAGAGCCGGCTCGTCGAATCCGTGGCGTACAGCCTGCTGGTCTTCAGCCCAATCTTCTGCGCCGGCCTGCTTTTCGGATCGAGCATCAAGCGGTCGGACGACGTCACGATCGACTACGGCGCCAACCTGCTCGGATCGATGGTCGGAGGCGTCGCCGAGTACCTGTCGTTGCTGATGGGATTCCAGTTCCTGTTGCTGCTGGTCGCCGGGTTCTACGTGCTGGCGCTGGCGACGCGGCGGTCGACGGCGGCCTAGGCCATGGCGTCCTTCTCCCCGTTGCCGCTCGGCGCCAGGATCCCGGCCAGCCCGCACGCGGTGTCGTGTTCGCTGCCGACGATGCGCGACGTGTGCGGGTACGAGGAGCGCGATATCGAGGTCCTGCGGCACGTGCCGTCCGGCTACCCGCGATTCGTCGTACACCCGTTCGTCCGCGGGCTCGCGGCTCACTTCATGGCGACCGATCTGTCGCTCAGCGGCCGCACGCTCTGGCTGACGACGTCGGCACGCATGGCGGGCTGGCTGGCCGACCGCCTGGGCGAGGACGCCTCTCCGCGGCCGTACACGCGCGGAGGCCTCCACGGGGTTTCGCACGAGACGGCCCCCGAGTACTACGAACGGGCGAAGACCTTCCTGCAACACGTCGGCGGGCTGCTCTCGTCGCGTGAGGCCGAAGACCACCTCGTGCGGCTCAGCCTGCGCCGGGACGTGCACAGCGAGGACGTGTGCGGTGGCGAACCCGCCGAGTTGATTGCGACCGACCTGGCACGTGTGCTGCCGGGCGTGTCGCCCGCCGGTCTGCACCTCGCCAACTGCGGCATGAGCGCGATGCACGCGGCGTTTCGGGCGATCTCGGAGGTGCAGCGTCCGCGCGGCCGCACCGCCTGGATGCAGGTCGGATGGCTCTACCTCGATACCATCGCCATCCTGCAGCAGTTCACTGGCAGCCCGGCGGACTACGTCTTCATCCGCGACGTGTTCGACACCGAGGCCCTCGTCCGCGTGTTTGCCGAGCACGGGCCGCGCCTCGCCGGCGTGGTCGCCGAGGTGCCTACCAATCCGCTCGTCCAGACGCCCGACCTTCAGGTGATCACGGCGCTCTGCCGCGCGCACGGCGCGCGGCTGGTCGTCGATCCGTCGATCGTGTCGGTCTACAACGTCGATGTCCTGCCGCACGCGGATGTTGTCGTCAGCAGCCTGACGAAATACACGGCGAGCGAGGGTGACCTCACCGCGGGCCTCGCGGCGGTGAACCCGGACGGCCCTGATGCGGCCGCCCTCAACGCGGGGATCGCGTCAGCCGTCGAGCCGCTGTACCGCCGGGACGCCGCGCGCCTCGCCTGGCAGATTACTCACACCGAAGCGGTGCTTGCGCGTATCCACGGCAACGTGCCGGTGGTCGTAGCGTTCCTGGAACAGCACCGGGCGGTCAAGGACGTCTACTGGGCACTCCATCCTGGGAGCCGCGACAACTACCGCCGCCTCGTCCGTGCGAACAGCCCGGGAAGCGCCGGCGAACGGGTCGGAGGCATGATCACGTTCACACTGCGCGAACCCGGCGCGCTGGCCCGCGTCTACGACCGCCTCTGCCTGCCGAAGGGCCCGAGTTTCGGCATGACGACGACGCTCCTCTGCCCGTTCATGTATCTGGCCCACTACGACCTCGTCCGGACGCAAGCCGGCCGGGAGGCGCTGGTAGCCGACGGCCTCGATCCGGACCTCCTGCGCCTGTCGGTGGGCACCGAGCCGGCCGACGCCATCGTGGCGGCGCTGGCCGACGCGCTGGTGGACTGACCTAGAAGGGGGCCAGGCCCCCTTTTCAGTGCCATGTGGTCGGACCTAAAAGGGGGCCTGGCCCCCTTTTCGCGGGCGCCTTTTCGCGCGGAGGGCGCCCTTCCCCGAGTACAATGCCCCCGGGCACCGGGACGCGGTGCCGCCATCATCCGAATCCTCGTGGAGGAAGCCGTATGAAGATCGGGGTCTTTGCCGTCCTGTTCGGCCACAAACCGTTCGAAGAAACGCTCGACTACATCGTGGATCTGGGACTCGGCGCCATCGAAATCGGCACCGGGGCCTACCCTGGCAACGCGCACGCCAACCCGGCCGTGCTCCTCGCCAGTGACCGACGTCTGAAAGCCTTCAAGGAAGCCATCGACCGCCGCGGGCTGACCATCAGCGCCCTCAGCTGCCATGGCAACCCCATCCACCCGAGCCCGGCGATCGCCAAGGCCCACCACAAGGTCTTCGAACAGACCGTCGAGCTGGCCTCGAGACTGGGCGTGGAAACGGTCATCACGTTCAGCGGCTGCCCGGGCGCCGACGCCAAGGCGACGACCCCGAGCTGGGTCGTGTCGCCCTGGCCGCCCGAGTTTGCGCAGTCTCTCGAGTGGCAGTGGAAAGAACGTGTCGTCCCGTACTGGAAGCAGACGGCCACCCTGCTCCGCAAGAGCGGCGTGCGTGTCGGCATCGAGATGCATCCGAATTTCGTGGTCTACAACGCCGAAACCATGAACCGCCTCCGCGCCATCGCGCCGGCGGTCATCGGCTGCAACTTCGACCCGTCACACCTGTTCTGGCAGGGCGCGGATCCGGTCACGGCCATCCGGGCCATCGGCGACGGCATCTTCCACTTCCATGCCAAGGACTGCAAGCTCGACGCCGCCAACATCGCCGTCAACGGCGTGCTCGACGCGAAGCCGTACACCAAGGAACTCGACCGTTCCTGGATCTTCCGCACGGTCGGCTACGGCAACGGCGCGGCCGTGTGGAAGGCGATGGTCAGCACGCTGCGCCTGGTCGGCTACGACCACGTCCTGAGCATCGAACATGAGGACAGCCTCATGTCGGGCACCGAGGGTCTCAAGAAGGCCATCGCGTTCCTGAAGGATGTCGTCATCACCGAGCCGGCGGGCGAGGCGTATTGGGCGTAGATCGGGGCCAGATGAAGGGACAAGGGGCAAGGGACAAGGGGCAAGGGGCGAGGGACAGGGGGCAGAAGCCGACCCCGCGGCGGTGGCCGTGGGTCGCGGCCGGTCTGCTCGCCGTCCTCGCAGCCGTCCTGCTCCTGACTCGCGACACCTCGACCACGGATGCGGCGGCGCCCACTATCGCCGCCGCCGCATCCGCCGTCACGTGGTTCGACTACGACATCATCCGCACCTACCCGCACGACCCCGAGGCCTTCACGCAGGGCCTCGTCTACCGTGACGGGTTTCTCTACGAAAGCACGGGACTCGAACAGGCGTCGACGCTGCGCAAGGTCGAGATCGAGACCGGACGCGTCCTGCAGCAGGCCGCGGTCGGGCGCGAGCACTTTGCCGAAGGCCTCGCCGACGTCGGCGACCGGCTCGTCCAGTTGACGTGGCAGTCGCACGTCGGTCTCGTTTACGACCTGAAGTCGTTCGCGCTCCTTCGCACGTTTCCTTACGAGGGTGAAGGCTGGGGTCTCGTGCACGACGGACGCCGGCTCATCATGAGTGACGGCACGTCCACCTTGCGCATCCTCGACCCGGACACGTTGAAGGAGACGGGACGCCTCCCGGTCACCGAGGACGGCCGCCCGCTCTCCGACCTCAACGAACTGGAAATGGTGAAGGGCCGGCTCTTCGCCAACATCTGGATGACCGACCAACTGGCGATCATCAATCCGGCCACCGGCTCCGTTACCGGCCGCGTGAACCTCCGGGGGCTCCTGGCGCCAGCCGACCTTCAGCGCCGCGTGGACGTCTTAAACGGCATCGCCTACGACGCGGCCGGCGACCGGCTCTTCGTCACGGGCAAGTGGTGGCCGAAGCTGTTCGAAATCCGGCTGAAAGCGCGACCGTAGACGGCGGTTCGCCGCAATCCCTGGGAGGCACCGATGGACGTGCCACGACGCCACGCGCTGGAACGCATCGTTCTGGCGGCGGTCCTCGCCGCGACTCTTCCCGGGTCGACCACGCTCGCACAACAGGCCCCTCCTCCCGCCCCTGTCGCCCACGCCGAAACGCCAGCCACCGGCGTCATCTCGGGCCTCGTCATCGCCGCGGACAATGCGCTCCCGGTCCGCCGCGCGCGCGTGGTGGTCTCGGGAGGCCCGCTACCAGCGCCGCGGACCGGCCCCACGGCTACCGCCACACTCATGGTCGCCGGCGGGACCTCGATGACTCGCACGGAAGCGACGACCGATGCGGACGGCCGCTTCGAGGTGCGCAATCTCCCGGACGGTCTGTACGGCGTCAGCGTGCTGCCGCCGGCGGGATTCGTCTCGCCGCGCCCGGTGCCGCCGATCCGTGTCGAGAGCGGGAAGGCGGTTCCCGTCACCGTGAAGGTCGATCGGGCTGGCGCGATCGAAGGCCGCGTGCTCGACGGCGACGGCGAACCGGTGGCGCACGCCATGGTGCGCGCGGTGTCATGGACGTCGGCCGCGGGCACACGCCGGCTTGCGGGCCGGAGTGGCGCCTCGACGAACGACCTCGGACAGTTCAGGCTGTTCGGCCTGCCCGCCGGAGAGTACTTCGTCAGTGCGCAAGCCCAACCCCAGTCGATGAGGCTCCGTGACGAAGCCGCCCCGCCGGCGCCAGGCTTCGTCCCCACGTACTTCCCGGGCACCGCGGACATCGCTGGCGCCACGCCGATCAAGGTGAGCGCCGGCGGAGACGTCGCTGGCATCGACATCCCGCTTCAGACGGCCACGCTCGTCACAGTCGCCGGCCGCGTGATCCTGCCCGGCGGGCAGGCACCGCCCGCCGGGACGCGGCCTTCGGTCACGCTGGTCTCGATCGCCGACGACCAGTCCCTACCTGGCTACGGCCCGCAGGATTCGTCGTCGTACCGGTTCGCAGGCGTGCCTCCGGGCGATTACCTCCTCGCAGCATCCGTCGTGCCCGCCAGCGGTTCCTGGTCGAGCAGCGACTCGATGCCGCCGCGCCCGGGTGTCATCGTCCCTGTCCATGTCGGTAGCGCCAACGTCAGCGTCGACCTGGAGCTCAACCTCGGCGCCACGGTGTCCGGCAGCGTTCGAATCGAAGGACAGGCCCCGGCCGTCGACATGTCCGCGCCGGGGCTGCGGTCGAACGACACCTCCGCGCCAGTCACCATCGCGCCGCGCCTCGTCTCCTCGTCCGGCGGCACGATGATGGCCACCGCGCCCGGCCGGCCAGTCCAGGCGTCGGAAGACGGCGCGTTCACGCTGACCGGGCTTCGCGGACAGTTCCTGATCGGCGCCTTCGGTCCCGCCCCGCTCGCGTCGGTCAGGTTGCACGGCCGCGACATCACGGGAACACCGCTCGACCTCGACGGCACCGAACAGATCGACGGAGTCGAGGTGGTGCTCACCAGGGAGGTCGGTCGGATCGGAGGCCGGGTACTCGACCAGCAGGGCCAGCCGTACGGCCGCGCGTTCGTCCTGGTCGTCCCCGCCGAACCCGAGCGGGTGTTTCCCCTCTCGCCATTCATCAAGAGCGCCGGGACCACCGACCAGGCCACGGCGACGCTCCCCGCGTCCGGCACGCCCGGGGGCGGGACACCGTCCCGCACGGGCGCCACTCGTGCGACCGGTGAGTTCTCCCTGCCGCCACTCGTGCCCGGCAAGTACTGGGTCGTCGCGTACGACCGCTACACCGGCCCCGTCGGGACCCCGGACATCGACACGATCAGGACGCTCGCGCCGCACGGTAGGTCCGTCACTGTCGGGGCGGGCAACGTCGTGACCATCGACGTCAGGCTGACCGCGTGGCCACTCGACGGCGCGAAGTAATCACCGGGCTGACCGTCGGTCGAGCCCGCCACGCGCAGCGCGGCCGGCGTTGAACGCGCGCTCGACAATGGAGGCACCCGTGGCCCTCTGGTCCCGATTCACTGCAGCGCTGCTCGTCATCTGCGCGGCCACAGCGATCGCGACTGAGCAACCGTCCGCCCAGATCGGCACGCTGCGGACCACCCCCGACGACGGCCGGGGCACGCCAGCCGCCGCCGGCGTCATCACGGGCCTCGTCGTCGCCGCCGACAATGCGCTCCCGATCCGCAGCGCGCGCGTGTCCGTCATCGGTGGCACGCCGCCTCCGGCGCGAACCGGGCCGGCATCGACGGTGACGCCGCAGTTCGCCGCCGGCTCAACCCAGGCCCGGGCCGAAGCCCTCACCGACGCCAGCGGTCGATTCGAGGTCGGGGCCCTGCCTGACGGCCTCTACACGGTCAACGTTCGTCCGCCTGGAGGGTTCATCGCGCCACCGCCCGTCACGTCCGTCCGCATCGACGGAGGCCAAGCGGCCACTGTCACGATCAAGGTCGAACGAGGCGGCGCGATCGAAGGACGTGTGCTCGACGCCGACGGCGATCCGGTGACGGGGGCCATGGTACGCGGGCTGTCATGGATGACGATGAACGGCACACGCCGGATGGTCCAGCGAGCCGGGGCCACGACGAATGACCTCGGCCAGTACAGACTCTTCGGTCTTCCCGCAGGCGAGTACGTCGTGACCGCCATCGTTCGTCCTCCAGTCGACGCGCGCACACCACTGGTGGGATTCGCGCCGACGTACTTCCCGGGCACCACGGACTTCGGCGACTCGACCCGAATCGCCGTCGTTGGCGGCGCGAACATCTCGGGCATCGACATTCCGCTCCAGTCCGCGACGCTGGCCACGATCACGGGCACGGTCAGCATGGCGGGAGGCCGGCCATTGCCGCCCGACACGCGTCCGTCCGTCAGCCTGGTGTCCGCGACCGACGAGCAGATGACGCCGACGTGGGGCCCGTCCCAGGGCACGCGAACGTATCGCATCGCCGGTGTAGCCCCGGGCGAGTACTATCTCGTGGCGCACACCGCGTCAGTCACGGGCTCGTCCACGTACTCACCGACGCGCCCCGGTGCCGTCGTGCCCGTCCACGTGGCTGGCACCGACCTGACTGTCGACATCGAACTCAACACCGGGGCTACCATCTCGGGTTCGGTCCGAATCGGAGGACAGACGCGGATCCCCGACATCGCCGTGCCAGGCGGGACACCTCTCACAGCCCTGTCGCGGGTGTCCGTCGTGCCCAGGCCCCTCACCACCGGGTTCATGGGCGTGATGGCCGTCGGCCCTCCGGCCCGCGTCGCCGAGAATGGGACCTTCACGCTCGCCGGCATGCGCGGGCAGTTCCTCTTCGACGTCTACGGCCCATGCGCATTGACGGCCGTCCGCCTGAACGGGCGCGACATCACGGGATCGCCGCTCGCCCTGGCGGGCACCGAGAATCTCGATGGTCTCGAAGTCATGGTCACGACCGACGTCGGGGCGATTCGTGGACGGGTCCTCGACCAGAACGGCCGGCCAACCGGGCAGGCGCTCGTGATCGCGGTTCCCATCGAACCCGATCGCGTCTACACGCTCTCGCCGTTCGTGAGGAGCACCGGCACCGTCGACACCTCCACCTGGGCCACCCGTCCGCCAGACGTCGCCACCACCGGCGGGCCAGCCGCGACGAGCGCGTCCGGCGTGACGGGAGACTTCGCGATCCCACGAATCCTGCCCGGCAAGTATCGGCTCGTGGCCTACGACGGCAAGCCGGGCGCGGTGGGAGGCCCTGACGTGGACGACCTCAGGAAGAGTGCTGCCAGCGCGAACACCATCACCGTCGAGATCGGGAAGACCGTCACGATCGACCTCAAGGCGATCCGGTTGCCGGGGAGCAGCCCGAAGTAACCACGGCGGCGTCACCACGGTCCAATCCATCACAAGGCGCCCCGCGGCTCGCGGCTCGCGGCTCACCGATGGAGACGGTCGTGACCCCAACTTCTCGAATCACCGCACTGCTGCTGGTTGTCTTCACAGCAAGCACGCTGGCGTTCCACCATCCATCCCGATCTCCGAACGGTCAGCGGCAGCCGGACGCCACGCGGGCTCTCGCCGTCGGCCATCGAACGCGCACGTATCGCGTACACACGCCGCCAGGCCGCCACCCTCAGCCGTTGCCGCTCCTCATCGCGCTGCACGGCGGCGGCGGCAGCGGCCTGCAGATGCAGCGGAACTACGGGTTCGACGAACTCGCCGATCGCGAAGGCTTCATCGTCGCGTATCCGGACGGCACCGGGCGCCTTCGCCAGATCGGCCTGACGTGGAACGGCGGCACGTGTTGCGGATACGCGCTCGACCAGCAGGTCGACGACGTCGCCTTCCTTCGCGCGATGGTCGCCGACGCGGTGCGCGAGTTCCCGGTCGATCGTTCGCGCATCTACGTCACCGGCCACTCGAACGGCGGGATGATGGCGCATCGGTTCGCGCGCGAAGCCGCCGATCTCATCGCCGCCGCGGCACCGGTCGCTGGCGCCACGCTCGACCTCGCCGCCCGCCCCTCGCGCGCGGTCCCGCTGGTGCACATTCACAGCGTGGACGATCCACGTGCCGCGTGGGACGGTTCGATTCACGTCGGAGACGCAGGCACCGGCGCCAGCCCGGACGAGGCCATCCGCTGGTGGGTGCAGCAGAACGGATGCGCGTCCACACCGACGGTTGCCGCGCCGATTTCGTGGATGCCTCCAGGCGGAGGTGCAGCGCACACGGCCACGCGGATCACGTACGGCGGGTGCAGGGAGAGCGCCGAGGTGGTCCTGCTGAAGCTGACCGGGACGGGACACGCGTGGCCCGGGCACGGCCCGGCAGCCCGCGCGGACCGCACGGGTCCGCTGACGCAGGTCATCGACGCGACGAGCGAAGTGTGGGGATTCGTGAAGAGGTTCACGCGGGTGTCACGGTAAGGGCCCGACCGAAGTCGGGCGCTACGCCTGTCACCGCACGGGGCCGCCGACGACGCGCTTAAAGGTGGCGCCGGCGGCCAGCGACCCCGTCGGCTGAAGCGCGTTGATAAGCTCGACCGTCTGCGCCGGCACCGTCGACGGATAGTCACGTAACAACTGGTCCATCGTCGCGGGCTTCGAGAGTTCGACCAGTTTCAGCCGCCGCGGTTCCACCTTCAACACGGCGGGATCGGTCTCGCGCGCGAAACTCGCCAGCGTATCGGCGAGCGCTCGGCTGCGCCTCGGCCACGCGTACTCGGACGCGTAGCCCATCACCTGGAACACGCGGTCGTTCAGGGACACCCACGCAGCCAGCCCCTCGACGGCCGCCGAGTCTCCGACGGCTCTGAAGGTCGAGGACACGGCCGGCAGCCCCCCGATCGACTGCCGCCACGGCTCGCCCGCGACGATGCCGTCCTGCGCGAAGAACTTCCGCGCGGCGGCCTGCGGCGTCGGCTCGGTCGACAGCCGCAGCACGACGATCGCGTCCTGCTCGGCGCTCATCGCGCTGACCGCCTGCTTCTCGTTCGATCGTTTCCAGCCAATCGGCATGGTCACGCGGAACGTCAGGTCGGGATGGTGGAACACCTCGCCTTCGAAGTAGCCCTCGCGCGGGTTCTCGCCGAAGACCAGCCCGTCGAGGCGGCGGAGGTACGCGGGCCGGTTGACCGCGAGGCCGGAGAGGTCCTGACCGAGGCCTGCGACGGCCGATTCGGCCCAGGCTTCGCGGTTCTCCGGATCGGGATGGCTCGCCAACCACTGCGGCAGCCGCCCGGCGTGCTGCGCCTGCTGGCTGACGCCGCTCAGCATGCGGAACAAGTCGCTCATCTCCCGCGGGTCGTACCCGCCCCGCAGCATGTATCGCATGCCGAGACGATCCGCCTCCGACTCGTCGGCGCGCCCGAACTTGAGGAACATCAGGCCGAGCCCAGCCTGGGCCGCGCCGCCGTAGCGCGCCACTTTCGGGGACAGGATCATGCCGGCCAGCAGTCCGACCTGCGCGAGTTGCTGGCGGCTCATCTGGCTGACGGAATGGCGGGCGGTGACGTGGCCGATCTCGTGGCCGAGCACGGCGACGAGTTCCGCCTCGGAGTTCATGTGCGCGAGGATGCCGCGCGTCACGTAGACGAAGCCGCCGGGGATGGCAAACGCATTGACGGCCGGGTCGTCGACGACACGGAAGGTCCACGGCAGGTGCGGTCGTTCGCTGGCCGCGGCAAGCCTGCTGCCGAGCGCCTGGACGTACAGCTGCAGGTCCGCGTTCGGATAGAGACCGATGGACGCGATGACGTCCTTGTCGGCCTCGCGGCCCATCTCGATTTCCTGGGCCTCGCTCATCAACACGAGTTCGCGTTGGCCGGTGACGGGGTTGGTCGCGCACCCTGACGCCAGCGCCGACACCACGCCGAGGACGGCG
>CAZJRM010000003.1:0-43465 GCA_964547975.1 uncultured Vicinamibacterales bacterium
AGTGGAGAAGGCTTTGGCGATTCGCATGAAGGTGTCACTTCGCTCGACCCGATGTCGGTATGACGCCGGCAGACGTCACGGCGTTGCCGGACGGTGCCGACGGACACGCGTGCAGCTCGGGAACGCCTCAGGCGCGGCGTTCCACGGCCAGGAGAGAGATGTCGTCGCTGAGCCGGCCGCCACACCACTCACGCACCGTCGCCGCCACGCGGTCGAGGCCGTCCCGCAAGGGCAGGTGGCGCCAGCGTGCCAACTCCGACAGAAGCCGCTCGAGCCCGAATTCCTGTTCGTGCGAGTCGAACGCTTCCATTGCCCCGTCGGTGTAGAAGTAGAGCCGATCACCGGGCTCGAGCACCAGCGACTCCTCGTCGTACGCCGCGCCCTCGATCATGCCGATGGGCAAGCCGGAGCCCGGCACCGGGACTGGAGAACCGCTCGCGGGCAGGAGGACCGGCGACGGGTGGCCGGCCGTGACGTACTGGAAACGGCCCGAGGTCGGCTCGATCGTCCCGTAGACCAGGGTGAAGTACTGCCGGGTACGGTCCATCGGAAACTGGCGGTTCAGCCGTTCGGCCACCAGGGCCGGCGGTACCACGGAGGGCGAGGATGGCTCACCCTCGGCCAGCAGCACACCGCCCACATGGGGTGACAGCAGATGGGTCAGCGTGAACGCCAGCAGCGCGGCGCCGACGCCGTGCCCGCTGACATCGAGGACGTACAGACCGAGATGGTCGTGGCCCAGTGGAATGATACCCACGCTGTCGCCGGCGAGGTCGTCGCAGGGCAGAAACACGTGGGCAAGCCGGACGCGGCCGGCGTCGACCTCCGGCGGGGGGAGCAGCGACTGCTGCACGCGGGCCGCCATGCGCAGGTCGTGCTCCAGGGCCGCTTTCGATCGGCGCAGGCCCGCCTCGGCATCGCGGCGCGCGGTGACATCCGACTGGATCCCGATGAAATGGGTCACCTCGCCGGCCGCGTCGCGCACGGGCGTAATCGACAGCCGGTTCCAGAACGGCGTGCCGTCCTTCCGGTGGTTGAGGATCTCGACGACACACGCGCGTTGCCCGGCGAGCGCCGCGCGAATCTCGGCCGTGGCGGCCGCGTCCGTGCTGGTGCCCTGCAGGAAGCGGCAGTTCTGGCCGAGCACCTCGTCCGCCCGATACCCGGTCATCCGCTGGAACCCCTCGTTCACGTAGATCAGCGGGCGATCAGGCAGACGCGCGTCGGCAATCGTGATGCCCTCGGCAGCGACGTCGAGAGCGCGGTCCTTCAGCGCGAGCCACTGCGCCAGCGTCTCACTCGTCACGGCAACTGGCGGCGTTCGGGAAGTGTCATCCATCGGTCTCTCTCGACTGTCGGCGGTCTAGTGCTCGATATCCAGGACGCCGAAGAGGGTCACCACTCGCGCAGCGGCACGATGGGGACCGGGCGGGTCCGCGGCGGGCCGGGCTCGAGTTGCACGACGAAACGCCTCGACGCCCCAGGGCTGGCCCTGATGCGGAAGCCGATCTGTCGCGTATCGGGATTGGCGGCGTCGATCGCGGCGGGGGGCGGGTCGGTCGCGAAGATCTCCAGGGTGACGCCAGCCGGTTCGATGACCCGGAACGCCAGTGTCTTGCCCGCCTGCTCGAGCACGGCGGTGCCCGGCTCTCCGAGCCGGACCGCGGCCCGTGTGACCATCGCCCATCGCACCTCGGCCGGCGTGTCCCGCATGGTGAATTCGTCCTGCACGCGCACGGATCCGTCCGTCTGCAGGGCCACGCCGCGTTGAACGGCGGCGAACTGGCCCGCATAGACACCAGCCAGGTCGGCCACCGTGCGCCCGGCCTTCCTCACGGTGAATGTGGCGTGCCCGTCGACCAGCTGCGGCTGACCGTTCACCTGGAGGATGTTGTGGCTTGAGGCGCCGATGCGGAACACCGTCCACCGGTCGGAGGCCTGCGTGCGGTTCCAGAGGTCTACGCCCCTGGACTCGAGCGAGTTGTAGTCCTGGCTGCCGAGGTCGTCCGCCCAGCGCACGCCGAGCGCGTCCATCACGAACGCGCCGACATCCATGTGCGCGTGGTTCAGCCCTGGCGATCCGGCCTTGATGGCGACGAACGTCGCGTCGCGATCCCAGGCAGTGCGATGAAACGCCACCGGGTTCGGACCACTGCCGGTCCACGACAACGCCGCCGGCGCGGGCGGTGCCTGGTGGTCCGCTGCCAGCCACACCATCACAAGCGGTTCGAGCCGGTCCCGCGTGCGCCCGCCGGAACCCGCCATCGTCGTCTCGATGGCGGGCCGCACGTTCCACAACAGATACGGCGCGTGACGACGGGCCGCGAACCAGTACAACGCCGGTGAGGCGCCGCGGCCGCCTCGCCCGGCGTCGGAGTAGTTGAAGGAGTACCCCGAAGGCCCGACCACGTGAAGGAAGTAGTCGGCCGTCGCCATGAACCCGGGTAACGCCCCGAGGCCGAAGTCCGTGCCGAGGGTGGACTCCAGCGCCGAAATCAGGAGCACGTTGAACGACGTGCCGTAGTCCCAGTACGCGGGGCCTTCCGGGTACGCGCCATCAGGCGCGTATTCGTGCATCGAGATCGGCACGGTGTTGACGGCCCGCGCGATGAGATCGGCGGAGAGCTCTGGCTCGGACTCGGCCACCGCCAGCGCGCCCACCGTCATTCCCGCGTTGCACACCTGGTTCCAGTTGTTCGTGGTCTTCGTCCACGAGTCGTTCGTCAGGCTCGGTTTCAGGCCCTTGTCCACCAGGGCCGCCCGCAGCAGGGCGCGAGTCGGTTCGTCCAGGCCGGAGTAGAGCCAGTCGTAGCCGAAGCCGACGGCGGTCGTCATCTCGGCCACGTCGAGAAAGTGGCTCGGATTCCAGTCGCTGAACCGCGCCACCGCTGTCAGTTCGGCCCGGGCGCGATCGAGATACGCGGTCTGTCCCGTGAGCCGCCATGCCAGCGACAGGTGGAGGACGCGGGACAGCGCCGTGCGCGACTTGTCGAGCAGGCGGCGGCCGATGAGCACACGCTCGACCGGCGGTGTCAGGAGCTGGCGGTCGGCTTCGGCAACCAGGTCCGCCAACATCCGCTGCATCACGGGATCGGCCGGGATGCGCGCTTTGAGCGCGGCCTCGCCGGCTGGCGTGAGCAGCAGCCGGGGGTGTGAGGGTGACAGGGCCGCCAGCCGCGCCGAGACGGCCGCGCGGTCAATCGGAACGCGATCGACCGTCGCGCGCGCATTCGATACGTCGTTGCGCGTGCCGCGCGCGACCAGGGGCCGTGGCCGGCCCGACCAGATCGCCAGCGCCGCGAGGCACGCGACAACCACCAGGATTCGCCGTCGATCTCGGGGTGTCATGCGCGCATTAGCGCACAGCAGGTTCCGCACGTCAACGGCCCCGCACCAGAGCCTGCGCCGAGGACCGGCCGAGAACCAGGACCGGACGCAGACGAACTGCGGCCGGTCCGTATCACTCCGCCGGCGGTGGCCCGACGACCTTCAACCCGTGCGTGGCGTAGACCGTGGCAACGGCTTCAGGCGCCGCGCGCTCCGGGAGCGCCGCCCGCGCGCGGAAGAAGTCCTCGGTCAATCCGGCCGGGGTGAAGTACGAGAGGGACTTCCCGTCGCCGGACAACTGCCTGATGGCGTGCGGCACGTTGCGCGGCAGGAACACCATGTCTCCGGCATCGAGCGTATGCTGCTCCCGGCCACACGACACCCGACAGGTGCCTCGCATGACGTACACGACTTCATCCTGTCCGGGATGTACGTGGGTCGGCTGCGCGCCCTTCGTCCGTCCGGTGCCCTCGAAGATGGACAACGCCCCTCCCGTGTCGGCACCGGATACCTTGGTGACCATGGAGACCACGTCATCGTGCATCGCCCGGTCGTCCAGGCGCCCACGTCCCGCCCGCACGACGAACCCGTGGCTCAGCCGTTCTGAGATGACGTGCGGTTCGTCGGCCTTCAACCCGGGACCGAGGTTGGTAATGCCGGAATCGGCCCTGACCTTGGCGAGGGCCGCCGGGTCGGGATTCTCGCCGAGCCGCATGGTCTTGAGGAAGTACTCCTCCATCTGCCCGGCAGGCTGCAGGAAGTAGAACAGCCGGCCGCGTTCGGAGACCTGCACCCACGAGTGCTTGATCCGCCGAGGCAGAAAGATGACGTCGCCCTCGCCCAGGCGCTGCATCTCTTCGCCCAACTGGAAGACGTAGTCGCCGCCCACGACGTAGAAGGCCTCGTCCTGGGCCTCGTGGAGATGGAGGGACGGCCCCCGCCGGTCGAGCCCCACGAAGTCGAACGTCGAGACGATGCCGTCCGTGTCCTTCGACGAGAGTTTCAGGTCGTTGGGGCTGATGCCGCGGAACGGGGTGGGTACCCCGAACCGGCTGGCTCCGGCCCTGACCACGAAGGCCTGCGTGGCTGCTGCCCACGCGCGCTCGGTCGGCCAGAAGGCCAGCGCCGGCATCGCGGCCAGGGTCGTGAGAAAGAACTCGCGTCGACGCATGTGTACACGCCTGTCGTTGGGGCCGGACAAAGGTCGGCCGGAGTGGACTGATGTGGTGCAGACCCGTCAGCCAGTATGGGTCATCCCGCGATCGTCCGCAACCAGCCCGTGGGTGAACCTGGAAACGAACCACCACGCCGGCGGCCGGGCAGTGCACGGGCGCGAAGGTGTAGAATCGGCCCCATCCTTGGGGGGCTCATGACGATCCACCGCATCTTCGCCGTCACGCTGATCTGCCTGACCGCCGGCGCCCTGCACGCCTGCTCGAAAGCCGCGTCGGTCACGAACAATGCCGCGTCAACCACCGCCGCGTCGACAGCCGGCCAATCCGACCCCGCACCGGTGGCGAAACCTCTTCCCCACGGCTGCGATCTCCTGACCGTGAAGGACGCCGAAGCGGTCATGGGACCGGGGGCCAGACTGGTGCGCGACAGCTCGGACACGTGCGACCTCGCGACGGCGAGCGAGCTTGGCCCGACCATCTCCGTGAAGATCGAGGAACTGTCCGACACGTGGGACGGCGGCGACACGATGGCGACGATGGACAAGGAAGTCAGGAAGCTGCCCGACATCGGCGACGGCGGCTACTCGTACATGGGCGGCTCGATCGCGTTCAAGAAGGGCAGGGCCGAGGTCAGCGTGATCACATCGAACTACCGGAACGGCCCCCTGTCCAAGCTCGACGCCGCCAGGCTCATCGCCACGAGGGTGGCGGCGGCCATGTAAGGCGGGTTCAGGCGTCCCCTCCAGCCCGTCAGGTGGTGTCGTGGCGGCCGGGTGGCCCCGGCTGACGCACCACGTAGAAACTCGCCGCCAGCAGGCCGAGGAACGGGATGCCGAAGACCAGGGTCAGGCGGAAGACCTCGGTGAATGCGGTCGTCACGAGCACCGCCAGCATCAGGGTGCCCCCGAGCAGTGTCGTCACCGGGAACCCCCACATCCTGAAGGGGGATACCAGGCCGCCGTGCCGGTCGTGGTGACGGCGGAACGCGTAGTGTGTCGCGAAGATCATCATCCAGGTGAACATCGCCCCGAACATCGAGAGCGACACCATCAGGGTGAAGGCGCGCGCCGGAAAGAGCACGTAAACAACGACGGCCAGGGCGATGCCGATGGTGGAGAGCAGCAGGGCGTTGATCGGGACGCCGTTGCGGTTCACGGCACCGAGTCTCGCGGGCGCATCACCACCGCGGGACAGGCTGAACATCATCCGCGTCGTGATGTACAGCATGCTGTTCATCGCCGACAAGGCCGCCACGATCACGACGAAGTTGAGAATGCCGGCGGCGAACGGAATGCGCAGCGCCTCCATGACCGTGACGAACGGGCTGCTGCCTTCGCCGATGCGGTTCCACGGCACGATCACGAGGATGATCAGCAGGGACAGCAGGTAGAAGAGGACCAGGCGGAGCAGCGTGGCCCGGAAGGCCTTCCGCACCGCTTCGGCGGGACGTTCCGCCTCTCCCGCCGCCACGGCGATCATCTCGATGCTGAGGTAACTGAAGATCGAGATGACCACGGCCACCCACATCCCCCAGATGCCATTCGGAAAGACTCCCCCGTGCTCGGTCAGGTGCCGGATCCCGAAGTCGGGACGGCCCGTCCCCCAGACCACGTACGCCCCGAGCAGGACGAAGCCGACGATCGCCGCGATCTTGATCGACGAAAACCAGTACTCCACCGCGCCGAACGTCCTGACGTTCCTCGCGTTCACGCCGATCAACGCCGCCGGACACAGCAGGATCCAGATCCACGACGGCACGCCCGGGAACCAGAACCGCATGTAGTCGCCGATCGCGGTCACCTCGGTGCCGATGCCCATCACGATGCACGCCCAGTAGGACCAGCGCACCAGGTAGCCGGCAAGCGGGCTGACGTAGTGCTCCGCGTACGCGCCGAACGAGCCTGACGTGGGGTGGGCGATCGTCATCTCCGCCAGGCAGCCCATCAGCAGGAGGGTGATGAATCCGCTGATCGCGTAGCTCAGGATGACGCTGGGGCCCGCCAGGCCGATCGCGAACTTGCTGCCGAGGAACAGGCCCGTGCCGATGGCCCCGCCGATCGCAATCATGCTCATCTGCCCGGCGGTCAGCCGCCGGTGCAGGCCCTCCTCGCGGGCGGCAATGTGCGCGAAGTCCGCGGGAGCGCTCACGCAGGTGGCCTCCGCCCGGTCGCTCATGTCACCAGGCCCCGCCGGAAGTGCTCGGGACGATCCCACGCCCTGGTGTCGAGCACGTCACGCAGCGTCTCGACGGCATCCCACACGTCCGCGTATCCCACGTAGAGGGGCGTGACGCCAAAGCGCAGCACTTCGGGCTCGCGATAGTCGCCGATCACACCTCGACCGATCAGCGCCTGCATGACGGCGTAGCCGGACGGATGGCGGAAGCTGACGTGGCTGCCGCGGCGGGCATGCTCACGGGGCGTGACCAGCGTCAGCGGATGGGTGGCGCAACGCTCCTCGACCAGCCGGATGAAGAGGTCGGTCAGGGCCAGCGACTTCGCCCGCACGGCAGCCATGTCGGCGGCGAGCGCCACGTCGAGGCCGCACTCGACGAGCGCCAGGGACAGGACGGGTTGCGTCCCGCACAGGAAACGCCTGACGCCGCGCGCCGGTGTGTAGTCGGTGGCCATCGCGAAGGGCCGCTCGTGTCCCCACCAGCCAGACAGCGGCTGCGAGCACCGGTCCTGGTGCCGCGGCGACACCCAGATGAAGGCCGGCGCGCCGGGCCCGCCGTTCAGGTACTTGTAGGTGCAGCCGACCGCGAAATCCGCACCGGCCCCGGCGAGGTCGATCGGCACGGCGCCGGCCGAGTGGGCGACATCCCAGATCGTGAGCGCGCCATGCCGGTGCGCCCGTTCGGTCGTCGCGGCCATGTCGTACATCGCCCCGGTCCTGTAGTTGACGTGCGACAGCAGCACCACGGCCACGTTGCCCGCCGCGAGCCTGCTCTCGAGCTCGGCCTCCGAATCGACCAGGCACAGTTCGTAGCCCTGCCGAAGGACGTCAATCATCCCTTGAACCATGTACAGGTCGGTGGGAAAACTCTCCCGCTCGGAGAGGATCAGGCGACGCCCCGCTTGAGACGCCTGCTGGATCCGCAAGGCCGCGGCGAGCGCCTTGAAGAGGTTGAGCGATGTCGTGTCCGTCACGACCACCTCTCCCGGTCCCGCGCCCACGAGCCGGGCCAGCTTGTCGCCGAGGCGGACGGGCAGTTCGAACCAGCCCGCGTCGTTCCAGCTCCGGATGAGGCCCGCCCCCCATTCGTCGTCGAGAACCTCGAGGCTGCGCGCGCGCGCCGCGCGCGGGCGCACACCGAGGGAATTGCCGTCGAGGTAGACCACGCCTTCAGGCACGTCGAATTCGGCCTTCAGGCCGGCCAGCGGATCCTGGCGGTCCGCGTCCACGCAGCGCTCACGAGTCGTCATCGCACGCCCCTCATCCGCTGTCAGTCGATCAGGTGCGAATAACGTCCTTCGGCGAGGCGGCGCTTGCCCTCGTCCAGGAGCGCGTCGGGAATGACCTTGAACGTCTCGCCCACGCCGCGTTCCTGCGGCACCCGCGGCGCCTCGCCGCGCTCGAGCGCCGCGACGGACTCGGCCATCAGCTCTCCCGCCAGCATCGCGACACGGGAGCACAGGCGCTCGTACGTGTCCTTCCGCGACACCGGCAGCTCGCGCCGGACGATGATATCGCCCGTATCGATGCCGGGATCCACGAAATGGGCGGTCGCGCCCTGGGGCAGGTCCTTGTAGAGCGCCCAGCCGACCGAGGCCGACCCTCGCAGCCAGGGCAACAGCCCTGGATGGCAGTTGATCGTGGCGCGGGCCGGAATCTCGAGCACGTGGGGCTTGAGGATCCGGGTCCCGCCCAGGACCAGGAGGTCGGGCCAGTGGGCCCGCAACAGTTCCGCGCAGACCCCGTCGTTGTGGTTGGCGACACAGTAGACAGGGACGGCCCGCCCGGCAACCAGCTGCGTCAGGCGCGGCGGCACGGGCTGGCCATGGATTCGCGTGAGGAACTTCTCGCGTTCCACGTCGCCCACCGCCGACACCTCCTGAACGATGAGGGCCGGCTCGAAGCCGCGGTCCAGCAGGATCCGCAGCATTTCCCGTCCGTAGGGGTGTTCCTCCAGCACGAGAAACGCGAACCGCAGTGCCATAGATACCTCGAAGCTGCCGCCGCCACGCGAGGGGCCGCGTGGCCGGGTCTCCCTGCCCGACACACAAGGATACGTCGTTCCGGCTGATATACTCTCGCGATGCCCCTCGCCCCAGGCTCGCGCCTCGGTCCGTACGAAATCATCGCGCAGATCGGCGCGGGCGGCATGGGCGAGGTGTTCCGCGCCCGCGACACGCGTCTCGGCCGCGACGTCGCGCTGAAGGTCCTGCCGTCGTCGGTCGCGGCACTCCCCGATCGGCTCCAGCGATTCGCCCAGGAAGCCCGGGCGGCAGCCGCCCTGAACCACCCGAACGTCGTGGCCGTCTACGACGTGCACGCCGAAGGCGACACGCCGTACGTCGTCTCGGAGCTGCTCGAAGGTGAGACGCTGCGGGAGGCCCTGGCGCGAGGCGCGCTGGCGCCCCGCCGCGCGGTGGAGATCGCCACTCACGTGGCCGCCGGACTCGCGGCCGCCCACCAGAAGGGCATCGTCCACCGCGACGTGAAGCCCGAGAACATCTTTCTCACGGGCGACGGTCGGGCGAAACTCCTCGACTTCGGCATCGCGCGCATTGCGGGATCCGCCGGCGGCGAGTCCGAGGTCACCCTCGCCGCCGGCCCCCACCAGGGAACGTTGCCGGGGATGGTGCTCGGCACGGTAGGCTACATGGCGCCCGAGCAGGTGCGCGGAGAGCCCGTCGACTCACGCGCCGACGTGTTCGCGCTCGGGGCCGTCTGTTACGAGATGCTCACGGGCAGCCGGGCCTTCCAGGGCGAGACGTCGGTGGAGGTCATGGCGGCTATCGTGCGATCGGATCCGCCGGCGATGCCCTCCGGCGTCGTGCCGCCAGGACTCGACCGCGCCATCCGTCGGTGCCTCGAGAAACTCCCGGCGCAGCGGTTCCAGTCGACGAGCGACGTGGCGTACGCCCTCGAGGCCCTCGTCGCAGGCACCATCTCGACGCCTGCGAGTCCGGCGCCGGCTCCGCCGCAGCCACGCCGCATCGCACCGGTCCTCCTGCCGGTCGCCGTCCTCGGCGGCCTGCTCGTCGGCGTCGCGGGCGCCTGGACGATGTGGCGCGGCGAGGAGCCTGAACCGCCGGCCATCAGCTACGAAGCGAAGACGTTCGATCGGCTTCCGGTGATGAACGCCCGCTTCATGCCCGACGGCCAGACGATTGTCTACAGCGCCGCGTCACGCGGTCACGAGCCGTCGCTATACGTGATCGGCCCGTCGGCGGAGGCACCTCAGCGGCTCGACGTGCCCGGCGCACACCTGCTGTCGGTGTCGCGCAGCGGCGAACTGGCCTTGATCATCAAGGCCCGTCACCTCACGCATCGCCTGTACGCCGGTACGCTTGCCCGGATGACCATCGGCAGCTCTCCGCGCCCGCTCCTCGAGGGCGTCCGTGAAGCCGACTGGGCTCCGGACGGCGAGACACTGGCCATCACGCTCGACCTCGGCGATGGCCGCGACCGGCTGGAGTACCCGATTGGCGCGCCGCTTCACCAGGCGAGCGGGTACTTGAGCGATCCGCGCGTGTCTCCAGACGGATCGCGTGTGGCGTTCGTGGCGCACTCGTGGCGCTTCGACGATCGCGGGCGGGTGATGGTGGCGGAACGCGGCGGCACGGCGCGGGCGCTGACGCCGGAGCTCTGGTCGATCCAGGGCCTCTCGTGGACGCCGGATGGCGCGACGCTCGTGTTCTCGGGCAACGCGACTGGCGGATCGATGATGCAGCCGATGGCGGTCGCAGCGTCCGGCGAGACGCCGCACCACACGGTGTTGACGGTGCCGGCGCGGCTCATCGTGCACGATATCGGGCGGGACAGCCGTTGGCTCGCCGTGAGGGAAGACCTGGCATTCGGTGTGCGGGCACAGGTACCGGATTCCGACAGCGAGCGTGAACTGGGCTGGCTGGGATCGACGGGAGCGAGGGCGCTGTCCGCCGACGGACGCCAGCTCCTGATGGTCGATGTCGGCGTCCGCAGCGGGGCGGCGTACGGTGTCGTGCTGCGCGCGACCGACGGGTCCGGGGCCGTGCGCCTCGGCGCCGGCAGCGCCGAGCGCCTGTCGCCGGATGGCCGGTGGGCGGCGGCGATCCTGACATCGCCGCCTGAGGTCGTCCTGTATCCCACGGGGCCAGGCACGCCGCGGCGAATTGCGGGACGCCGGTTCGACCCGATCTCGTCGGTGCAGTGGTTCCCGGACAGCCAGCACGTGCTGGTGTGCGGAACGGAGTCGGGACGCCTGCCCCGCTGCTACCGCACCGACCTCGACGGTGGCGCTCTGGAGCCCGTCGCCGAGGAAGGCGTGCAGGTGCTCATGGCTCCGGATGGCCAGACGCTGCTGCTCACGGCACGCGACGGCACGGCTCGCCTCGGCCGCCTCGGGGTCACGGCCACCCGGCCGGTCGCTCCGATGGCACCGGACGACCGGGTCGTGGGGTGGAGCCGCGACGGCGCCTCCGTGTTCGTCCAGCGCGGCTTCGAGGTGCCCGCGCGCGTCGAGCGCGTGCATCTCGTCACCGGTGAGCGGTCGGTCGCGAAGTCCATCATGCCGGAGGGCGTTCGCGAACCCGCGAGCGTGTTCCTCGCCGACTGGATCGACGAGGGCCGGTGGTACGTCTACAACTACACGTCGGTGCCGTCCGTGCTCTTCGTCGTCTCCGGCGCCCGGCCGTCACTGCATCAGTAGGCGGATCGGCCGCCGCGGGTTGGCCTCGAAGACATTCAGCGAGAACGCGAACCCGAACGGCTTGCCCAGTTCGTCGGCCGCATACGGCGCGTCCGGCCCCTGCTCCGCGTACGACCACCCCAGGCCGCCCACGAGCAGTCCCCCGCCGCCGCGGACGAACCGCTCGATCGCCGGAACGTGACGCGACGCGAAGTCCGACGGCGGTTCCCAGTCGCTCACGTACCAGAGCACCGACGCGCACCGCAGGTCCGATTCCAGCGACGCCGGGCTGGTGACGACGAACTGCCATCCCCTGCGGGAGATGAAACGCCTGACCGACGTGATCTGGCCGGCTCTCAGGAAGGTGCCTTCCCAGAAGACGATGGTCGTGCCGGCCCGGCACCCGGCCGGCGACGATGACCGATCCAGCCAGCGCAGCGCATTCTCCGCGAACGTCAGATTATCCGCGCCTTCGCCCTGGATCTCGTCGTCTCGCGTGAGGCCGTCGTGCGCGTAGACCAGCACGTGCCCGTCGCCGTAGCCGCGCGCCGCGATGAACTCACGCGACTCCTCTCCCGTCGGCGCCCACAGGTTGGGCACGTCCCCGGGCAACCGCCCGATGGAGAACCACGCCTCCTCATCGCCGTCACCCGGAGGCGCCACGAGACAGCCCGGGAAGGTGCACAGACTTCCGGCATTGCCACGGGAGAGGTAGAGCTGCAGCGACGAGAACAGGCTCCGGACCGCGCGTTCCTTCTCGAGCTGGGCGCGCGCGGACTCGGCCTCGGCGCGGGCTTCCTCCTCGCGGGCTCGCTCGGCCGCTGCGTTCGCGGCCTGCTGCTGCTCCCGGGCTTCGGCCGCGCGCTGGCGCGCCTGCAAGCCGAACATCACGCTCGCCACCGCCAGGACGGCCATCGCGATGGTCGTGGCCACCCTGGCACGGCGCGCGTTCCGTCGTCCGCGCACGCTGCGCTCGGCGAAGGCGCGTTCGTGGGCATTGAGCCACGTGGCACCCGTCCTGACGATGGGCGCGAGCAGGGCGCTTCTGGCGCTGTCGCTCCATAGCAGCCCGCGCTGCGCGGCGCGATCGGCCGTCCTCGACCATTCGAGCGCTGCGGACGACAACTTCTGCCGCATGCCGAGCGGGATGGCGTCGGCATTCGCCTCGTGGATCCAGCCGATCAACCGGCCCCACGCACGTACGAGCGCGTCGTGCGCCGGCTCGGCGTACCCCTCACCGTCGGACGCGCTGCCTTCGACGACGAGGCGGGCGGCCGTCAGCCGGCGCAGGACCTCGCGGACGCGGGCGGTTTCGGCCGGATCGGCGAACGCCAGTTCGCGGTCGCTCACCCGGCGTTTCGCCAGGCTCCCGGCGCCACCGGCCACCATGCGCAGCATGAGGTGCCGCATCGACGCACGGTGGGCCTCGTCGAGCGCGTCGTACTCCTGGTCGGCCCTCGACCGCAGCGCGCCGACGACCCCGCCGATGGTCTCGTAGTCGTCCTTCGTGAGCGCGCGGTCGGACGACTGCCGTGTGACGTACCGCACGTACATTTCGCTCAACGCGAACGACAGCAGCGGCAGGCCGCCAGGCGTATTGACGACATCGTCGAGCAGAGTGTCGACGAGCGCGGGCGGATCGAAATACAGGACGCGGGCGGACGCCGGTTGCTCGATGACGGCCTTCAGGTCGGCGCGGCTCATCGGCGGGACCACGAATCTGGCGTCCTTCCAGCCGGGGCCGAGCGACGAACGATCGAACTGCGGTTCGAAGTCGGTTCGCAGCGTGATCATCAGGGTGAACTGCAGCGGGTGGGCCTCGATCAGCCGCGCCAGCAGTGTCAACACCGCGTCGCGGTCCGATGCGGCGCGCGTCATCGTCACGAGTTCTTCGCACTGGTCGACGACGAGCAGCAGTCGACGGCCGATGTTCTCCTGGCACCAGGCGTCGACGGCCGACTCGACCAGTTCCGGTGCGATCGCCGGTCCGCCGGGGTGGAGGGTGGAGACGGCCTGCGCGAGCGCGTCGAGCGGCGTGGTCCCCGGCCGCACCACCGGCAGGACCTGCCAGCGGGTGTCCGTTTCGAATCCCGGCAGCACGCCGGCCTTCACCAGGCTCGACTTGCCCGACCCCGACGACCCGAGCACGGCCACGAACGCGGAGTGCTCGACCGCCTCGTGCAGCGCCGCCGCCGGCGCGTCACGCCCGAAGAAGAGCGGCGCGTCCGCGCGGTCGTAGGCGGCCAGGCCCCGCCACGGGTTGGCGTCGAACCCGAGGGGCGGCGCGGGCGGCAACGACAGTTCGCGGCCGGGAACCGTGAACACGAACTCGCCCTTGTCATGGCGCGCCATCGGCCAGAGCCGCGGCGTCTGCCGCTTCCCCGCTTCGATGGTCGCCACCTGCAGGCGATCGTCGATGTAGAGATACAGTTCAGTGGCAGTGATGAGACCGTCTCCCCCGTTCCGGGGGACCACGTCGCCCTGGCCTTCGAGCGCTTCGAACAACGCGAGCGCGAACGGCGAGTGTTCACCCTGGTCGTCGCGGCCGCCCAGGGTGCCCGAGGCCAGCCGGTCCAGCGCCTCCTGATCCTGCGCCGCCGATGTGATGACCTGCCACGCGGCATCGCGCACGAATCGCGCGTATCGCTCCTGGTGAATCACTTCGGGCAGCACACCTGCCGAACGAGTACTTCCCCAGCGGAAGGCGCCCGAAAAACACGAGTCGAGGATGACGAGGGCGTGCCGGCACGGCAACGCGGCCAGGGCATCGCTGACCAGGGGCATCGAGAGGAACGTCGATTCGTCGGCGCGCGACGCGTCCGCCGGCAGCAGGTAGCCGTTCGGCCCATCCTGTCCGTCGACGGCCACTCCGTGACCCGCGTAGTAGAACACGAGCCGGTCGTCGGGACCGACGCGCGCCGGGAGATCGTGCTTCAGCAGCGACACGAGGCGGGCGCCTGTCGCGTCTTCATCGAGCAGATGGATGACGTCGTACCCGTGCTGCCTCGCGAGGATCTCGCCGAGCCGACGCGCATCGTTGACCGCCGTCCGCAACGGGGGCACGCCGCGACCGTAGGTGTTGATGCCGATGACGACGGCGATCGAGTGCGTGAACGATGGCGCGGTTGCGGGATCAGGCATCCACCACCACTGAGCTTCGGTATAGAATCGAGCGACCGTTACACATCGGGGTTGCCCCCCACTGGAGGATCGAATGCCGAGAGACGCCAAGCCCCAGGGTATGGCCGCCAAGCGCGGCGCAGCCGCCAAGCCGGCCAAGAAAGCCGCCAAGCCCGTGAAGAAGGCCGCGAAGAAGGCCGGCAAGACCACGAAGAAGGCTGCCAAGCCGGCCAAGAAGGCCGCCAAGAAGCGGTAGACACGTCAGTCGCCAGCCGGTAGCGGGTTCAACGCAATCCGGTGCCATCCGGTGGCCTTCGACAGCGCCAGGGCCTTGTAGCTCGCGGCGTCGTCGTTGGCCACCGTTTCGTCTTCCGCCTGCAGGTACGATCGCTTCAGGTCTTCAGGCCGCACGGGCTTGTAGAACAGGCTCGTGCCGAGATGATGGCGCGTCTGGCTGTGGTGCCAGCACACCAGGCGCGATCCGACGTCCCGTCCCAACGCGATGGCCGGCACCGCAACCGGGTCGCCCTTCAGCGCGGCGAGCCGCACGCACAGGGTCGGCACGTCGAGCAGCGCCGGGTCACCCGGGACCTTCGGGTCCGCGGGGTCTCCGACCCGCGACGCCTCGAGGGCCCTTCCGCAGGCGCGCGCGCGGGCCGGGTCCTGCCGCGCGGCTTCGAGCGCGTCGACCAGGGCGGCCAACCGCTTCCCGACGCCTTCCGCGGCACCGAGATCCAGCAGTGAGTACGGCACCGTGTCGAAGTTCGATCGGTTGGCCGGCTCGTCGAGATACGCGCCCAGCGCCTTGGCCACCGCCAGCCCCGCCGCCCTGGGCGAGGCGTCTGGCGTGAGCCCCGCCATGAACGACGGCCACGGCCAGGTGCCGGTGGCGGGGGCGAGCGCCTGTGTGGCGACGATGAACTCCGCGGTGCCACGCAGCTGGTACGCGGCCTCGAGGCAATTCATGAAGCAGTCGCGAAAGACGATGACGGCCGCCTTGTGCCCGCTGCCGCGAAACGCGTTCACCATCGCGGGCAGACGGAGCGTGTCGTGCGCCGCCTGTCCTGGCGCCGCGTCCGAGAATACGCCGAGGGGACCGGCGGCGTGGCCGAAGAACGACACGACGTATCGTTCGGCGGGGCACGTCGCGCGCCCGAAGCTGAGGAAGTCCTGCAACACGTCCGCGTCGGCCGCGTTGAGGTCCGTGGCCTCGCGCTGCAGGCGAACGCGGGCGGCGTCGGTATCGACACCGGCCAGGATGGACTGCCACAGGTCGTTACGGGCGGGATCGATGTCGTTGAATCCGCGGTGTTCGTCGAGCTCGGTGATGGCGGTGCGGTAGACGCCGCGCCGCTGCTTGAAGTCGACCTGCGCGGCCACGCTGACCCGTCCGAAGTCGGCGGCACGGCAGATGGCTGCCAGTTCCTGGCGCGCCGACGTATCGAGCGGACTCGACGAGGCGGTGTCCTCGGCAATGGTATAGGCCAGGACGGCCCACGCTTTCGGCGTGCCCTTCGTTGTGGTCACGGTGCCGGCCCCGCAAGAGTGTGTTGAGGTGGAGCCCGCATCGTAACACACGCCGACGCGTGTCAGGCGCGCAGCAGGTTCGCGCCCCAGTTCATCCCCGCGCCGAACGCGACGGTCAGGACCAGGTCGCCGGCCTTGATCCGGCCGTCCCGCGTCGCTTCATCCCACAGCAGGGGAATCGTCGCGGCGGTCGTGTTCCCGTACTTGTAGACGTTATGGATGACCTTCGAATCCGGCAACTCGAGCAGCTTCTGGACGTACTCGTTGATGCGGCGGTTCGCCTGGTGCATCAGGACCATCGACAGGTCCGAGGCCTTCACGCCGTTGCGCGCGAGGATCTCCTGGGCCACTTCCGCCATCCGCGTGGTCGCCATCTTGAACACGTAGCGCCCGTCCATCTGCGGCCACTGCCGCCCGCTCGCGAGCAGCTCCGGCCCCACGTACGGCCGGCCTTCCGACCCGCCGCCGGGCACGCACAGCCGGTTCCAGTCGGTGCCGTCCGCGCGGATGATGTGGTCGAGCACGCCGCGCCCGTCGTCGCCCTCGTGCGCCCGCACGATGATCGCCGCGGCGCCGTCCCCGAACAACACCTCGAGGTGGCGGAACGACGTATTCAGATCCCACTCTTCCTTCGAGATCGGGGTATCGAGCTTGCCGTCGAGGCGCGCCCAGGTGGCGTCACCGAACGGCATGAACATCGTGTGCACCTCGGCACCGACGATGAGCACGGTCCTGGCGAGGCCGGCACGGACGTGCGCGTCGGCGAGCTGCAGCGCGTACACGAAACCCGCGCACTGCTGGCGGATGTCGAAACACGGGATGTTGCGCAGGCCCAGCTTCGCCTGGAGCAGGCCGCCGTTCCCAGGCATGTAGTGATCCGGCGTCATCGTGGCGTAGACCACCATGTCGATGTCGGCCGGCGTGAGCCCCGCGGAGTCGATCGCCTGCCGCGCCGCGGGGATCGACAACTCGAGCGTGGTCGTGCCCTTCTCGACGAAGAATCGGTGCTCGACGCCCGTGCGCTCGCGCACCCAGTCGTCGCTCGTCTCCATGACGGTGGCCAGCATGTCGTTGGTGATCTTGCGCGTCGGGATGTTCGAGCCGCTGCCTGCGATGATCGTTCGGGTCACGATGGTGATCCCTCCAGTCCCCACACGATACCGGATCCGTCCCCCCGCCGGGAAGGACACCGGGACGCCGCGGGGATTCGCCGGGACCGGCACGCCGTCCGCCGGGCGGTCCCTTGCGGTGGGGAGGGGGCTGCCCCATAATCAACTCGCGCTGCTGGCGCAGATCTGGAGCATGCTCATGTTGTGGTGGCACTGGGCCGTCCTCGGGCTCGCGTTGGCCGGCCTCGAAATCCTGACGCCCGGCGGGTTCTATCTCATCTTTTTCGGCCTCGGCGGCGTCGCCGTGGGCCTGCTGTCGTTCCTGGGCCTGGCGGGACCGCTGTGGTTCCAGCTCCTCCTGTTCTCGGCGTTCTCCGTCGTGAGCCTCGTGTTCTTCCGCAACCCGCTGGTGCGGATGATGCACCGCAAGACGGGCGTGTCGGCCAAGGTCGATCGGCTCGTCGGCGAGTTGGCCATTCCGACCGACGCCATCCCGGGCGGTACGGTCGGCAGGGCGGAACTCCGAGGCACGGTGTGGACGGCCCGCAATGCGGGCGAGGTGATCCTCCCGGCCGGCTGCCGCTGCAAGGTGACGGCGGTGGACGGTCTCGTCATCACGATTGCACCTGAGTGAGGTAGGTCCATGAGCGGCACCCTGATCGTCTTCGTCGCCTTCGCGGTTCTCGTCATCATCGTCCTCGTCAAGACGGCCATCGTCGTGCCGCAGCAGACGGCGGTGGTGGTGGAACGCCTGGGCAAGTACGCCGGCACGCTCGACGCCGGCTTCCACGTGCTGTTCCCGTTCGTGGACGTCATTCGTTACCGGCACACCCTGAAGGAACAGGCGATCGACATCGCTGCCCAGGTGTGCATCACGCGCGACAACGTGCAGGTCGGCGTCGACGGCGTGTTGTTCCTCAAGGTGCTGAATCCGGAGCGCGCATCGTACGGCATCAGCAATTACCTGTTCGCGATCACGCAGCTCGCGCAGACGACCCTGCGCAGCGAGATCGGCAAGATCGACCTGGATCGGACGTTCGAGGAACGGACCAACATCAACACGGCGGTCGTCACCGAACTCGACAAGGCGACGGAGCCGTGGGGCATGAAGGTGCTGCGGTACGAAATCAAGAACATCACGCCGCCCGCCGACGTCCTGGCCGCGATGGAGAAGCAGATGCGCGCCGAGCGCGAGAAACGCGCGGTCGTGCTGACGTCGGAAGGCCAGCGCGACGCGGCCATCAACAACGCGGAAGGCGAGAAGCAGCAGGTCATCAAAGCCTCGGAAGCCAGGCGGCAGCAGCAGATGAACGAGGCCGAGGGCGAGGCGGCCGCCATTCTGGCCGTCGCGACGGCCACCGCCGAGGGGATTCGCAAGGTGGCCGACGCCATGCAGTCCCCCGGCGGACACGACGCCGTCCGGCTGCGCGTGGCCGAGCAGTACGTGTCGCAGTTCGGCGAAATGGCGAAGGGGAGTACCAACCTCGTGCTGCCGGCCAACGTGGCCGACGTCGGCGCGATGGTCTCGCTGGCCATGAACGTGTTCAACCAGCAGAAGCAGGCGTAACCGCCCCCGCCCCCGCGGAAGGTGGCCATGGCGCACCTGACCGCCCGTTCGGGATACGCGCACCTGGTGGACCGGCTCAACCGGTTCCCCCAGGGCGCGCCGCCCTCCGACCTCCTCTACCGAATCCTCGCGCTGCTCTTCTCCGAGCGCGAAGCCGGGCTCGTGGCGCGCCTGCCCATCCAGCCGTTCACCGTCGACCACGCGGCCCGCGCCTGGAAGATGCCGCCAGCCGAGGCGGAGACGGTGCTCGACGCCCTCGCGTCCCGCGCGCTCCTCCTCGACCTCGATCAGAACGGCGTCCGCCACTTCGTCCTGCCGCCGCCCATGGCGGGGTTCTTCGAATTCTCGATGATGCGTGTGAGGACGGACGTGGACCAGAAGGCCCTGGCGGAGCTCTTCTACCAGTACCTGACGGTCGAAGAAGACTTCATCAAGGCACTCTTCACGTCCGGCCAGACCCAGCTCGGCCGCGTGTTCGTGCACGAGCCGGTGCTGACGAACGAGCAGGCGCTGCACGTGCTGGACTACGAGCGCGCCAGCGCCGTCGTCCGCGACGCGGCGTGGATGGGCGTCGGCGTCTGCTACTGCCGGCACAAGGCGCACCACGTCGGCCGGGCGTGTGCCGCGCCCCTCGAGATCTGCATGACGTTCGGGAACGTCGCGCGATCCCTCATCGCCCACGGCTTCGCGCGGCGCGTGGACGCCGTGGAAGGACTGGATCTGCTCCAGCAGGCTCGGGATCTCAGGCTGGTCCAGTTCGGCGAGAACGTCCGCGAACACGTGGCGTTCATCTGCAACTGCTGCGGATGCTGCTGCGAGGCGATGATCGCGGCGCAGCGCTTCGGCAGCCTGCACCCGATTCACACGACGAACTTCCTGCCGGCCGTTGACGCGGCCCTCTGCACCGGGTGCGGACTGTGCGTCAGCGCGTGTCCCGTGGGGGCGATGTCGCTCGTGTCGGCGCAGGATCCGGTGAAGCGGAAACGGAAACGCGCGGTCCTGAGCGAGGATCTGTGCCTCGGTTGCGGTGTGTGCGTCGCCGCCTGCTCCCGCGGCCACCTCTGTCTCGTATCACGCCCCGAGCGGGTCATCACGCCTCTCGACTCGACGCACCGGGTCGTCGAGATGGCCATCGAGCGGGGGAAACTGGCCGACCTGATCGTGAACGAACAGGCACTCCGGAGCCACCGCGCCATGGCGGCGATTCTCGGCGTGATCCTGGCGCTGCCGCCAATCAAGCAGGTGCTCGCCAACCGGCAACTGCGGTCACGTTACGTGGAGGCGATGATTCGGAAACGACAGTAGGGCGGCACCCGGGCGTGGGACTCAGGGCTTTCAGGGTTCAAAGGTCCCGCCGAAGAGCTTCTGCGAGCCGATCGACAACCTGAACCCGACCACGGCGGCGGCCGCCAGCCCCGCGAACACCACCAGCGAAGGCCCCGTGTACCACTGCGCCAGATCGGCCGTCATCGGGAATCCTCCGCCGACGGTGGACAACACGAAGTTGCCCACGGCAAATGCCACCAGGCCGTAGCGGAAGAGGACGAAGATGAACGCGCCGACCATGCTGACCTTGAACGTGACGTCGAGGGCGGGGTGAATGGTCCCTCCCAGCGATTGCAGTGCGACGATGACGAGCGCGACGGCGGCGGCGGCCCACGTTCGCCGCAGGACGAGCAGGAGGATGAAGATCAGACTGAAGATCGTCAGCGTTCCCATGATCGAGTCGTAGAGCAACGAGACGAGGGCCGAGGCCACGAGACGCGTGCCGATCAACGGCAGCAACACGGGCGTCAGGGGCTCGGGGTCGTACGGACCCAACAGACGGCCGAGCGCCAGGTGGCTGAAGAACAGCACGGCCAGCGCCATCCCCAGCACCGACCCGATCAGGAGGTCACGGCCGAAAAGGCCGTCCCTGAACCGCCCCGCGAGCAGCCTGTTCCATGTAATGACCGTATGGGGCCAGCGGCGGCGGACGAACGGCTCGAGCGCCACGTACAACAGCCAGGCGGCCAACCCCGAAAACAGCGCGACGGACGCCCCCATGATGCCAAGGCCAATCTCAGCGGGCAACGACGCGTGGTCGGCACTCAGCATCCACCCCAGGAACACGAGCGCAGCGACGAAGACGGCCAGACGCAAGGCACCACGGGTATCGGCGCGCGCGTGGGCCACGTTGTACCTCGCGAGACCTGCGGTCCCGGCCACGAGCAGCAGCAGCAGCGTGAGGCCCACGACATTTGCCAGAGTCGGGCCGGAGGTGGCGCCCGCCATCCGCTGACGCTCCGGGCGCGTCCACGGACCAATCACGCGGAAGAAGACGGGCCGGCCGCGCCAGGCTGCCGCCTCGATCCGGAGGGGCGTGTCCGGACGCCCGGCGTGGCTGCCCGTCCAGGCGGCGCGGACGTCGAACCCCGCCAGAGGCACCCACTGGGGCGGAACGGACGTGAACCGCGTCCGGTCGAGACCGGCCGCCACGAAGAGCCTGTCCCAGTCGACTCCCGGCGTCGACGCTCCCGCGTCGGCGTCCAGTTGCGGCGGCACGGCTTCATAACGCGTCAGCCTGCCCTTCGTGTCGAGCCACACGCGCCGGTCACCCGCGCGCATGGGTGGAGGATCCGACAGGCTGACGCGTCCGTTTGCCAGGCTCGCGCCCGAGAAGTTCTCCGGGACGAGCGGCGCATCCGACGCGCGATACCAGAACAGCACACCGGCCTCGATGCCGTCTCGCATCGGTTTCCAGCGGTCGGCCTCCTTGCGCTCGCGGTTCACGTACTGCGTGTAGTCCGTGTGCCAGTAGAAACCGTGCGCCCGGTCGGCGGGGGGCTGCGCGTACCCGAAGGTGCGGAGCAGGTCCTCGGCCTTGTTGGCGAGCACGTCCGTCGGATAATCGAGGGGGACATGCCGCGTGAAGCCGTCGGCGGCGATGAGTCCGATCACCGCCGCGAACAGCACGAAGTAGGCCCCGACGAGGCTCACGGCAGCCCTGACCGTGAGGCCGAGATTCTCCCCGGCGGCCGCCACCATCGCCGGCGAGGGCGTCTCGCCCGCCGCAAGCGCAGCCGCCAGCGGGTCGCCGCCGGGCAGCGCCGCCGCCACCGCGATCGCCGACCCCGGCCGCTGAGCCGGCCGCGGATCGAGACAGCGAAAGATGGTCTCTTCGATGGCGGCATCGATTCGGCCGACCCGGCTCGACAGACTCGACGGTCGAGTGTGTTCCTGGCGCTGACGCAGTTCGACGACCGTTCCGGCATCGAAGGCGCGTGTCCCGGTGAAGACCTCGTACAACACCAGGCCGAGGGCGTAGATGTCGCTGGCCACGGTCGCCGGTTCACCCTTCAGCAGTTCCGGTGCCATATAGGCGGGCGTGCCGGCCGACACGTGGTCGGCGCCGGCGGCAGGTCTGGCTTCGCCGGCCAGGCCGAAGTCCGTCAGCCGCACGCGGCCGCGCCCATCGAGCATGACGTTGGCCGGCTTGAGGTCCCGGTGCAACAGACCGCGCTCGTGCACGGCGGCGAGGCCCGCGCAGAGCTGCCGCGCGATCTCCAGTCCTTTGTCGACAGGAAACCGCCCGATCCGGCGGAGCGACGTCGCCAGGTCTTCTCCGTCGATGTACTCCATCGTGAGAAACCGCCGCGACGCGAGAGGGTCGGACGGATCGGTGGTTTCGCCAACGTCGTACACCCTGCAAACGTTGCCGTGGGCCACCTGGCGGGCCGCTCGTGCTTCGTCGAGAAAGTGCTCGAGACGCAGCACGTCACGCGACACGTCCCGGGGGACGAACTTCAGCGCCACGGGCTGTCCCAACGTCAGGTCGTCGGCCCGGTACACTTCCCCCATGCCGCCTTTGCCGAGCAGTCCGACAATACGGTACCGGCCGGCCAGGAGAGTCCCGGCCGTGTAGTGCCCCGAGGCATCGGTCGAGGCCATCCGCGACGGCGTCGTCGTCACGCGAACCCGGCTCGACGGATCTGGAAGCCGGGTCTCGTCGCCGCCCCCCGGACGTTCGGACACGGGAGCGCGCGTCGCGTCGGCGTCGAGAGACGTGCCGCACGCCGGACAGAATCGAGAACCGTCGGGCACCACGTTCGGGCAGGCTGGGCAGCTGGGCATGAGGGATTCTACTCTCGGGATTGGGGATTGCAGGGCCGTCTTAGCCCTGCTGACATGTGACGATGAGCCCTTCCCGCGCCAGGCGAATCGGGATGACACGAAGGTCGCCCCCCATCTCGGCCATGCCATCGGCCAACGCCTGCCGCCCGTCGCGGCTGTTGGCCAGCAGCGTGATCGTGCCGCCCTCCCCGCCGGCGCCGTTGACTTTCCAACCGTGCGCGCCCGAGCGCCCCGCCAGGTCGATGACGCGTGTCGCGTCCGTGCCGATGAGCGCTGGATGCAGGCGACGCTGGGCCTCGGTGTTGGCCTTCATGGCCTCGCCCAGAGCCGCGAAGTCCGACGCCAGCGCCGCATCTCGCGCCGCTCGCGCCGCCTGCCGCAGTTCTTCGAGCGGAGGGAACGCCGCGCCGGTCGTCACGGCATCCCGGATGACCGATTCGTGCACCGCCGAGGAAGTATGGCTTCGGCCGAGGTAGACGAGCAGGAGACGTCCCTCGAGCTCCTCCCGCCAGGCGTCCGGCACGTCGAGCGACGTCACCTCGGCTCGCGGGTAGTCGACGATGTCGACGAAGTTGATGCCGCCGGCCGCCGCTGCGATTTGATCCTGCACGCCGCTCTGCTGTCCGATCCGCTCCGTTTCGACCGTATGCGCCGCTCGCGCGACGTCGAGCGCCGACACCGCCGCGCCCGCGAGACCGCGCAACGCGCCGATGATGGCGACCCCCAGGGCACCTGACGTGCCCGTGGACGCACCGGGAGGCATGTCCGATCGGATCGACAGCGAGACGTCGACGCCTGGCGGCAGGCCGACGGACTCGATCGCGGCCTCGATGAGCGGGTGCGGGCCGAACGGCCGGCGCCCGGGCACGAACACGAACCGGTCGCCCACGTCCGGCGCATCCACGTCGACAACGGCCGCCGTTCCGCCTCGCGGGCGGGCCGTCGCGCAGACCTGGACGCGGGGCTCGACGGCGATATGGAACACGGCGCCGGTACGAGCGAACCACGTGTCCGTCCAGCCGCCACAATCGCACACGCGCGTCGGCGCGCTCGCCACGACAACGGTCCGATTCGCCATCACCGCGACATGTTACGCGAAGATTGGGTGACCGGCCGCAGGCACATCGGTGTCGACCTCGCTCGGGGTGCCCTGAGCGGAAGTCGAAGGGCGAGCCAGATAGGGTATATTTCCCAGATGTCTACACTCTCGACCCAGATGGCGGACTGGCTCCGCCAGCAGGTATCCGCAGCCGGCGTCCGTGGCATCGTGCTGGGCCTGAGCGGCGGGATCGACTCGGCCGTCGTGGCGCGCGTCTCGCAGATGGCGGTCGGTGACCAGGTGCTCGGCGTCATCATGCCCGCCCACAGCAACCCTCAGGACGCGGCGGACGCGCGCCTGGTGGCAGACCATTTCAAGCTCCCGACCATCACCGTCGACCTGTCGGGCCCGTACGACGCCCTCTTCGCGGCCGCGAACCGCGCCGTGGACGGCATCGGCCCGCAGGGACAGCCCGCCAGCGGGGACGCCACGAAACTCGCCCACGCCAACCTCAAGCCGCGCCTCCGGATGACCACGTTGTACTTCGTGGCCAACCGGCTGCACTACCTCGTGGCTGGCACCGGCAATCGCAGCGAAATCGAAATTGGTTACTACACGAAGTACGGCGACGGTGGGGTCGACGTCCTGCCCCTGGCGTCACTCGTGAAGAGCCAGGTCCGCGCGCTCGCGCGGGAACTCGGCGTGCCGACGCCCGTCATCGACAAGGCGCCGAGCGCCGGCCTCTGGCTGGGACAGACCGATGAAGGCGAGATGGGATTCACCTACGCCGAACTCGAGCAGTACCTGAACGAAGGGCCGGCCGGCGTCGCGGAGCCCACCGTGGCGAAGATCGAACGGCTCGCGCGCACGAGCGACCACAAGCGCCGGATGCCGGCAGCGTTCGTCCCGAAAGGCTAGCGGCTGCCCTTCGAACCGCGCGTCGGGATGAGACGGCGAGGGTCTTTCCCTCGCCCCTCTTCCCTCCCTAATCCCTATCGCCTCTTCCCTGGTCCCCTGCTCTAAATCAGTCCCGCGATCCCCTCCGCCGTGAGACCAAAATGGTCCCACACCTTCCGGTAGTCGTCCGACGGCGCGATACGCGGATCGGAAAGTCCGGCGTGCTCGAGCGCGACTCCGGAACCGGCCAGGTGCGTCGCGACAAACGCCGCGAAGCCGCGCAGCCCTGAATCCAGATTCCCGATGAGACCGTCCTCGACGGTCACGACACGTTCGTAGCGCCCCGGCAAGCCGCGCAGGAACGCCGTGTCGAGCGGCAGTCCGTTGACGATGAACACGTCGGCCGGGTGCCCCTGCTTCGCGGCGAGTTCGGCGCCCTCGGCGGCGAGAAACGCCGGCGCCCCCACGACGAGCACCGCGGTCCTGGCGCCTTCGTTCGCCCGGTACGGCGTCACCGGTGTCCACGGGTCAGCGCCGCTCCAGAGCGGCTCGTTCGTCCCCTGTTTCGTCAGCACCGGCAGGTTGTCGCGGGGAATCGCGACGATGTGCCCGCCCCACCCGGCGGCGGCGTCACGAACGGCGATGAACGCGCTGCGGGCATCCGACGGCGCGTAGAACCGCCGCAGGTACGGCAGGTAGCCGACGGCCAGGTTGATCCAGTCCAGGCTCCAGCCGGAGAAGTGGTCGCGGCCGGTGTTCGTGCCGACGTGCGACAGGTGCAGGATGACGTTCAGACCTTCGTTTGCCCCGGTCAGATTGCGCTGGTAACGCCAGAATTCGAATCCCTCGCGGGCGATACCTTCGAAGAACGCCGAGAACGTCGCGAAGACGTTGATCTGGGGCGCCCGGCTGCTGAACGACAGGCCGTCCGCCATCAGCGCGGCGGCCTGTTCCTGGATGCTCATCTCGAACGAGTGGCTGGCGGGCACGCACGCGGCGGCCTTGCCGATCTTCGTCGACGGGTTCAGGTCGCACGACACGAAGAAACACTGCTGCGGGTACTTCTTCGCCACGGCTGCGTACGCCGCTTCCGATCCGGCCCGTGCCGACACGGCCTTGTCCGTCCCGGGCAACGCCACCGCCCCGGCTTCGGCGTCGGTCAGCACGAGGTTCGCGGTACCGCGCGCCGGGCGCGCCTCGGTCACGACCACGCGCGGCGCCTTCGCCTTCAGGCGATCGAGCGCGGCCGTCTCGTCGGCCGTCAACTGCAGCATCGGGTTGCCGAGCACCTTCGCGGCGTCCTTGCCCTTCATGCCGCCGTCGTGGTGTGCCTCGCCGCCCGGCAGGCCGTTCACGTAGAACACACACTCCATCATGGCGTGCGCGTCGCGGAAGCTCATCAGCGAGCCGGGAATCCAGATCTCGGTGCCCGGATCGACCGCGTGTTTCGCCGCGAACTCGGCCACCGCCTGCTCGATCCCGAACATCGTCCCAAGGGTGGACACCGTCACCGTGCGCCCGCCTTCGGACCGGTAGCCCACGGGGTAGATCAAGGAAGGCTGGCCGGCTCTGGCAAGGCGGAACGCTTCGGCGTAGGCCGCCCAGGCCGCGCTGCGATCGTGCAGCGACGCGATTTCGAGGATCTGGATGCCGAGGCTCGTCGCCACGTGGCGCGGGTCCTTCGGCATCACGCGCGCGGTCGTGCCCGACAACTGGATCCCGTTGCGGTGCATCACGAAGATGGTGGGGGCGTGGTGCAGGCTCGCCGCCACGAATCCGTTCAGGGCCTGCCCGGAGATCCAACCGGCATCGCCGCAATGGCAGATGACCGCGGCGTCCTCCCCCTTGTGCGCCTTCAGCCCCAGGGCCTGGCCGACGGCCACTGGCACGATCGCGCCAAGACGTCCCGAACTGAGCTCCGTGCCACCCGGCACCCACGACACGTGGCCGGCAATGTCGAGGCTGCGCCGGAACGCGTCGATCACCCGCGATTCGGGCAGGAACCCGAGCGCCGCCAGCGCGGAGAAATAGCCGATGCTGGTGTGCCCGTGTTCGATCGTGAAGTGCCGACGCTCGTAGTCGACGACGCTCAGCGTCATCAGGAGGCCGGGAATCAGCTCCAGGCCGCCGCCGAGATGGTCGATATCGTTGGCCTTGGCAAGGGACACGAGCGACGAAATCGCGATGGTCGCTGCGCGTTTCTCCAGGGCCGACAAGGTCGTGGCGGCGGCCTCGCCGAGCGCCCCGGACGCCGGGTCGAGGCGGAACGGCAGCACCGAGGATTCGAAACGCGGGCCCAGGCAGGGCGACTCGGTCAGCAGTTCGGCGTTACGGCGGTCCTGTTCGGCGGTCAGGCGAGCGAGCGGCGTGGTCTTCCCGGTGTTCATACGTCAGATCTCCATAAACTCCGGCAGTGTAGCATAGGGACCACGGCGCCTTTCCCGGGGCCGGCCCGTCACCGGCCCGTCACCCGTCAACCGGCGGCATTTGGCAGACCGCGGGCAGCCTTGTGCGGCATAATACGGGCGGATATGACGCATACGATTACGCTGATCCCCGGTGACGGTATCGGCCCGGAAGTCTCCGCCGCCGTCGTCCGCATCCTCCGCGCCTCGGGCGCGCAGATCGAGTGGGAGCGGCATGACGCAGGCGTCCACGCCCTCGAACGCTACGGCACGACCCTCCCCCACGACCTGCTCGATTCAGTCGAACGCAACAAGGTCGCACTCAAGGGTCCGCTGACGACGCCAATCGGGACGGGGTTCACGAGCGTGAACGTCGGCCTGCGCAAGTCGCTGGATCTGTTCGCGAACCTGCGGCCCGTCATCAACCTGCCCGGCGTGCCCGCACGGTACTCCAACATCGATCTCGTGCTGGTCCGCGAGAATACCGAGGACCTCTATTCCGGCCTCGAGCACGAGGTGGTCCCCGGGGTCGTCGAGAGCCTGAAGATCATCACCGAGAAGGCGTCGACCCGCGTCGCCCGATTCGCCTTCGAGTTCGCCCGCGCCCACGGCCGCAGGAAGGTCACGTCCGTGCACAAGGCGAACATCATGAAGCTCAGCGACGGGCTGTTCATCGACTGCGCCCGCACGGTGGCCCGGGAGTACCTGGACATCGAGTACGACGAGCGCATCGTCGACGCGGCGTGCATGCACCTGGTCATGACGCCGGAGAAGTTTGACGTGCTGCTGATGCCGAACTTGTACGGCGACATCCTGTCCGACCTGTGCGCCGGCCTGGTCGGCGGCCTCGGGGTCGTCGGCAGCGCCAATATGGGAACCGACAAGGCGGTGTTCGAAGCGGTGCACGGCACGGCGCCGGATATCGCCGGCCGGAATCTGGCCAACCCCATGGCCCTCCTCCTGTCGGCCATCCTGATGCTGCGCCACATCGGCGAAGCGCCGCGGGCCGACGCCGTGACGGCTGCCGTCACGCGCACGCTGGCTGAACGCACGATCATGACGCGCGACCTGGGCGGAACGGCAACGACGACGGAATTCACCGACGCGATCTGCCGGGAACTCGAGCGCGGGGAGCAGGCACGAGCGTGAGAGACCGGGAACTCGACGACGTTTGCGACGCGGTCCTCGAGCGCAGCGAGATCGTGGCGCTCCTGCGTGATGGCCATGGCTGCACGCCGTTCGAGGCGGCGGCGCGCGTCACGGAATACTTGGACGAACTGCACACGACCCAGCGGTACCAGCTGTACCGGCTGCTGCAGCACCCGCTCTACCCGATCTTCCGGAAGATCACGACCACCGTCGAGAATCCGGACATCCCGAGGCGGGCGGTGAAGGCCGGGCGCGTCATCTACGTCTCGAATCACAAGAGCCACACCGACTACCTGGTCGAGCTCATCCTCCTCGACGACCTGGGGATCCGACCGCCGCTCATCGCCGCGGGCATCAACCTGTTCGGTGGGCCGCTCGGCCTGATCCACCGTCACGTCACCGGCGCGATCCCGATCCGGCGCGCCACGAAGGACCCGATCTACCTCATCACCCTGAAGGCGTACGTCGCCGAGGTACTCAAGCGGCGCGACCTGTTCTTCTATCCGGAAGGCGGCCGCAGCTACAGCGGCGAGATGAAGTCGCCGAAGACCGGGCTGCTGCAGGCGTCGCTCCAGGCGGGCGTGAAGGGCGTGCAGGTGATTCCCACCGCCATCTCGTACGACCTCGTCCTCGAGGATCGCGCCCTGGCGCGGCAGGGCGGCGTCAAACGCCGTCAGCGGGCCTTCTCGCGCGAACTGGCCGAGATGATGACGATGGCTGTGGGGTACAAGACGCGGGCCGTCGTGACGTTCGGCGAGCCCATCACGCTCGACGCCTACCACCCGGACTCGCGCAAGGACGTCGTCGACCTGGCGCACCGCATCAAGGACGCCATCGGCCGTCTCTACAAGGTCCTGCCGACGGCCGTGGTTGCCACCGGCATGCGACCGTCGATCGCGACGGCTGACCTCGAGACCCGCGTGGCGGGCCTCCTCGACCAGCTCGAGGCGGCGGGCGCGAGCATCGCCGTGCGCGACCCGAAACGTGTCGTCTCGGAAGGCGCCGGCGCCTTGCTCAAGCGCGGCATCATCCACAAGGACGGCCCGAAGCTGCGCGTGCGCGAACGGTCCGTCCTCCGCTACTACGCACGGACGATCCAGCACCTGTTTCCGGCGCCGGCGTCCGCCGGCGCGGCCGCGTCTCCCGACAGGACTTAGTCATGCTCGATGCCCTCTCGAAGTCGTTCTTTCACGCCCTCGCGCGCAGTACGTTCCTCGAACAGGCCGCCTCGCGCTACGGGATGGCCAGGCCGACGAGTTTCGCGCGCCGATTCATCGCGGGCGAGACCGCGGACGAAGCCATGGAGGCGGCCCGCGCCCTCCAGCAGTCCGGCATGGCGCTGACGCTGGATCAGCTCGGGGAGAGCATCACGACACTCGCTGAGGCGGAGGCCGCCACGAAGGTCTACCTCACCCTCATCGAGAAGATCATCGCCGCCGGGATCGACCGCAATATCTCGGTGAAACCGACGCAGCTCGGCCTCGACATCGACCAGGCGGTCTGCGTCCAGCACATCCGGCGGATCCTCGACCTCGCGAAGCCGAACGGCTTTTTCGTGCGCGTCGACATGGAGAACACGCCCTACATCCAGAAGACGCTCGACATGTTCAACGCCGTCTGGGCGGAGGGCTATCGCAACGCGGGGGTGGTGCTCCAGTCCGCCGTCTTCCGCTCGGAAGACGACGCGCGGGCCGTCTCGAAGGCCGGCATCCGCGTCCGGCTCGTCAAGGGCGCGTACAAGGAACCGGCGGCGGTGGCCCACCAGGCCAAGGCAGACGTGGACGCCGCCTACATCCGGATCATGAAGATCCTGATGACCGAAGGTGTCTATCCGGCCATCGCGACGCACGACCCGAAGATGATCGAGGCGACCAAGGCGTTCGCGCGGGAGCAGGGCATCGCACCGGACCAGTACGAGTTCCAGATGCTCTTCGGTATCCGCCGCGATCTCCAGGCGTCACTCCTGGCCGACGGCTACCGCATGCGGGTCTACGTGCCGTTCGGCAAGCAGTGGTTCCCGTACTTCATGCGGAGGCTCGGCGAACGCCCGGCCAACGTCGGGTTCGTCCTGAAGGGCATCTTCGGGGAACGATAGCGTCACGCGCGGCGGTCGGGGGTTGGGAACAGCCCAATCCCCAATCCCCAATCCCCAATCCCCAATCCCTGCCTCCGAGGCCGAGGCCGTCGGCCGAGACCCTACTTCCAATCAGCAATGAACACGTTCGTATCGCCTTCCTTCGCCGCGTACCGGTTGGACGCAAACACCAGTTTCTTGCCGTCCGGCGAGAACATCGGGAACCCGTCGAACGAATCGTTGTAGGTAATCCGCTCGAGGCCGGTGCCGTCGACGTTGATCATGAACAGCTCGAAATCGCGCCCTCTCGGATTGTGCGCGTTCGACGAGAAGATGATCTTCTTGTCGTCAGGGCTGAAGAACGGCGCGAAACTCGCCGCGTTGAGCGACGTCACCTGGCGCAGGTTCGATCCGTCGTCGTTCATGACGAAGATCTCGAGCGCCGTCGGCCGCCACAGCGCGCGGCTGAGCAGCAGCTTGTAGTCGTCCAGTTCGCCCGCCTTGAGCTGGCGCCCGCGGTAGACGATCTGCGTGCCCGCGTGCGAGAAGAACGGCCCGCCGTCCGGGCCATCCCGATGCGTCAGCCGCCGCACGTCGCCGCCGTCGGCGTTCATCGAGTAGATCTCCATGTCGCCGTCCCGCACGCTGGTGAACACGATGCGGCCGTCCTTCCGGATCGTCGCCTCCGCGTCGTAGCCCGGGGTCGTCGTCAGCGCGCGGATGTTCCGGCCGTCGGCATCGGCCTTGTAGATGTCGTACTCGGCATAGATCGGCCAGACGTAACCCATCGAGAAGTCCGGGGTCGGGGGACACGCCGGGCCGGCCTTGAACGTCGAGGCGTAGACGACGCTGCGTCCGTCCGGGGTGTAGTAGGCGCAGGTCGTGCGCCCGCCCTCGCTGATCTTCTTCACGTCGGACCCGTCGACGGCCATCGTGTAGATCTGGTCGCAGCCGCCCGGCTTGGTCGCCTGAAACGACAGCCGTGTCCCGTCGAAGGAGAAGTAGGCTTCCGCGTTCTCCCCGCCGAACGTCAACTGGTGCACGTTGGCCAGGTGTACTTCCTTCTCCCCCTGGGTCCAGACCGGCGTGCCGGACAGCACGACGATACCCGCGCCTGCGACGACGACGCCCGCCAGAGCCGTAGACAGCTTGCGCACGAAATGCCCCTCCTCGAAGTGTGTGACTGCCCTTGGATGTATCATCGCAACGAGCGGGCCATTCCCGCAAGCCTCTTCCCATGACCCTGCCCGCCGATCCGTTCTTGCAGGCACTCGAGGTCGCCCGCGCCGTCCGGGACGCAGGCGGCCGCGCGCTCATCGTGGGCGGATGGGTCCGCGATCGGTGGCTCGGTCTCCAGGCCGACGAAGTCGATCTCGAGGTGTACGGGCTGACGGCGGAACGGCTGCGGGCGGTGCTGGCCGCCATCGGCCGTGTCGACGCCGTCGGCGAGAGTTTCACGGTCTACAAGGTCGGGCACCTCGACGTGGCGCTCCCGCGGCGGGAATCGAAGGCGGGTCGAGGCCATCGCGGATTCGTGGTCACCGGCGATCCGTTCATGCCGGAGACCGAAGCCGTCCGCCGGCGTGATTTCACCATCAACGCCCTGATGTTCGACCCGCTCACGGGGACGACCATCGATCACATCGGCGGCGAACGCGACCTGCGGGACGGTCTCCTGCGCGCGGTGGACCGGACGACGTTCGGTGACGACAGCCTGCGTGTGCTTCGGGGTCTGCAGTTCGCGGCCCGGTTCCGCCTCAGGATGGACGGGCCGACGCGCGCACTGTGCGCGTCGTTGCCCCTCGACGACCTCGCTCCCGAACGGATCTACGCGGAAGTCGAGAAGCTGCTGCTCCGGGCCGACGAACCGTCCATCGGTTTCGCGCTCGGCCTGGAACTTGGTGTCGTCGCGCGCCTGTTTCCCGAAATGGCCGCGCTCGTCGGCTGTCCGCAGGAACCGGAATGGCATCCCGAAGGTGACGTGTGGGTGCACACGCTGCTCGTGATCGATCGCGCGCGCCTGTTCATCGCCGATCTCGACCGCGGGCGCCGGATGTCGATGATGCTGGGCGCCGTGTGCCACGATTTCGGCAAGCCGGCCACGACCTCGTTCGTCGACGGCCGGATCCGCTCCCTGAACCACGAGGCCCGCGGGGTTCCGCCGACCGTGGCCTTCCTCGACCGATTGAACGTGCACACAATTGGCGACGTCGACGTCCGCGCGCAGGTACTGGGTCTCGTGCAGTACCACCTCGCCCCGGGCATGTGGCACAAGGCGTCGACCCCCGTGTCGGACGGCGCGTTCCGGCGCCTGGCCCAGAAGGTCGATCTCGATCTGCTGGCGCGCCTCGCCCGCGCCGACTGCCAGGGTCGAACGGGCGAATTCGATTGTTCGGCGATGGACTGGTTCGAGACGAGAGCGAGGGCGCTCGGCGTCGAGCATCGCGCCCCGGATCCCATCCTCCTGGGCCGCCACCTGCTCGCGATGGGACTCTCCCCAGGGCCGGAGGTCGGCCGCATCCTGAAGGTTGTCTACGAGCAGCAGCTCGACGGGACCATCACCACGCTGGACGAGGCCCGGGAAGCGGCCAGACTACTCCTGCCCCCGGCGCCACTCTTCGAAGAGACGCGACACGTTCGCCGTGATTGACTTGAACCCCGGCTCCCACCCGAGCGCCCGCGACCGCGGGCTCTTCACCACCTGGTCGAGGGTGATGGCGTCGGCGTAGGGGCCGTGCTTCGCGCGGGCCTCGTCGATGTGCATGTGGCGGATGTCGGGCCTCACCTGCATGTGCGCCGCGATGGCTTCCGCGATGTCGATGACCCGCTCGTCGCTGTCGTCGGTCGCATGGTAGACGCCGGAGGCCGTCGCCGTGGAGGCGATGCGGAGGTAGAGGTCAGCCAGGTCGCGGTGGTAGACGAGCGGCCAGCGGTTCTGGCCCGTCCCGATGACCCGGATCAGGCCGTTGGACGCCCCGCGCAACATGTCGCCGACGATACCCCGCGCCCCGCCGAACACGATGCCCGGCCGGATGACGGCCGTGCGCAAGCCTGGCACCTCGGCCCCGAGCACCGCCTGTTCGACGGCGGGCCGCCAGGCCACGAGTGCCGCCGGATCCGTCGGCGCGTCTTCGGCGGTCGGCAGCGGCGCCTGGCCGAGCACCCAGATGCCGGATGTATAGAGGACCGCCGCCTGGCGCCCGGCCCTGACGGCCTTTCGCGCCGCCTCGAGCAGGGCCTCGACGGCGGCCGCGTCGACGGCCGGTCCTTTGGGCGACGGCTCGAAGGCCGTGTGGACAAAGACCTCGTGGCCGTCGGCCGCCGCCGCCCAGTCAGCGGGCCGGCCCAAATCGGCCCGGACGACGCGGACCTCCCCCACGGACGTCGCGACACGCCCGGGGTTTCTGGCCAGCACCGTGACGGCGTGTCCGGCCCGCAAGAACGTTTCCATGACGGACCCACCGATGTAGCCCGTCGCTCCGGTCAGCAGCACTCGCATTCGACGTCCTGTTCGTCCTTCAACACAGCATTGTAGGCGGTCCGGCTTCAGTCCCGATAGCCGGGTCACGCCAAATGTGTATCAGGAACGCGAAGGCTAGCAAGAATCCTGCCCGACATCCTTGCGAGCAAGTCCCCGCTATGGCACAATCCTTGGATATGTTTGACGAAACTGAAGCCCTCCCGGCGGTCGACACCGGTGAACCGGCGGCCATCCCGGCCGAAACGACACTTTCGCCAGCCGTTCAGCGTTTCGAATCCTGTCGCTGGAAGCAGGCCGCCGAAGACTCGACCCCGGCGCACTGCACCCACCGCGATGTGGCCCCGATGGCCGGCGTTCAGACCTTCAATGCCGAAGCCTGGTGCCTCGAGTGCGAGTTCTACAAGGTCCGCCGGACCCCGAAGAAGCGCCCGTCGCCCCCGCCCCAGGACCGCTACTACTACTGAACGCTACTCGCTGAACTCCCTGGCCAGTTCGACCCACTCGCCGTTCGGGGCCAGGGACAGATACGCCTTCCAGTGCGGCCTGGCCGCCTCCGACCGCCCGGCCTTCTCGAGCGCCACTGCCAGATATAGATGCGCTTCGGGGTAGGCGGGATTCAACTCCAGCGCCTTGCGGTAACACACCTCGGCTTCGTCGAACCGGCCGAGGTCGTGGTGGATGTTGCCCAGGTTGAAATGCCCCTCGAACACGTCCGGTTCGAGCCGGATGGCCCGGTCGTAGAGCGCCAGCGCCTCGATGAGCCGGTCGCTGGCGTAGTGGATGTTCGCCAGGTTGATCAATGCCGGCACCAGGGACGGGTCGATCTCCAGGGCCCGGCGGTAAGCCAGAGCCGCCTTCGACAGGTTCGCCGCCGTCCCGTCGTCCAGCGTCGAGGCCAGATGGAAGTACTCCTCGGCCAGGCCGTCCGGCGTCCGCGAGGTCGTCCCCGCGTGCGTCAGCTGCGTCCAGCGTCCCCGCGCGTGGCCTGAGGCGGGCAGTGACACCACGGTCGCCGGCTGGGCATCGAGGCGGAAGTCGAGGGCCAGCTGCCCCTCCCGCGACGCGAGCATCGAACGCAGGACGGCCTTGAACGGCACGCCGTCCTGCAAGGCCTTGTAGAGCTGCCGGATCACGGCCAGGTCGCCGAAACCAACCCGCCGGTCGGCCCCGGCTCCGATACTCGGGCCGATGAGCCCGAACTTCTGCAGGTTGCGCAGGTGTTCCTCGCGCACTCCCGGGTAGTGCGCGAGGACGTCGTGCAGAAGGTACGAGTTCACTACACCGCCTTGAGCGGGATCATCGGCGTCCGGAAGCTCTGGATCGACACCTGCGCCGCCGTGCGCTCGGCCGTCGCGTGGAAGGCCTCCGCCACCGGCGAATCCGGGTCGGTCTTCAGCAGGGGCACACCGGTGTCGCCGCCGACCCGGATCGGTTCGTAAATCGGGATCCGCCCGAGGAACGGGATCTCCATCTCCGCCGCGGCCTTCTCACCGCCGCCGCGTCCGAAAATGTCACTCTCGTGCTTGCAGGATGGACACACGAAGTGGCTCATGTTCTCGATGAGCCCGAGCACGGGAATGTTGAGCTTCTGGTACATCGCCACCGCGCGGCGGCTGTCGGACAACGACACCTGCTGGGGCGTCGTCACGACGATGGCGCCCGCGACGTAGGCCGTCTGCGACAGGCTGAGCGCCACATCGCCGGTGCCAGGCGGCATGTCGACGATCAGGTAGTCGAGGTCGAGCCAGCGCACGTCGTGGAAGAACTGCTTGATGACGCTGTGGAGCATCGGCCCGCGCCAGATGACCGGCGCATCGTCTGCCGCGAGGAAGCCCATCGAGACGACCTGCAGGCCGTACCGCTCGGCCGGAACGATCTTCTCGCCGTCGGTGGCCAGCTGCGCCTTCAGCCCCAGCATCATCGGGATGTTCGGGCCGTAAATGTCGGCGTCGATCAGTCCGACGCGGCTGCCGGTCTGCGCCAGCGCCAGGGCAAGGTTGACCGACACGGTCGACTTGCCGACGCCACCCTTGCCCGCGCCGACGGCAATGACGTTCTTCACGCCCGGGATGGGCGCCTTGTTGAGGTCGGGCGACACGGCCGCCCGGACCTGCGCCGTCATCGTGATGGCCACGCTCGAGACGCCGGGCAGGGCCGCGACGGCCGCCTGCGCCTGCGCCTTCATCTGCTCCTTCATCGGGCAGGCGGGCGTGGTGAGTTCGACCGTGAACGAGACGGCCCCCCCGTCGATGGCGAGGTCCTTGACGAATCCGAGACTGACGATGTCCTTGTGAAGATCGGGGTCCTGGACGCTCCTGAGCGCCTGGAGGACCTGGGTCTGTTCGATGGCCATGGTGCCTTTCCGTGGGAAGTCGTACCGTCCCAGCTTAAGCGGCTGGGGCGTCCGCTGACAACCGGTCCGACGACGCGGCGCCATCGACGTACGTGAGCCATTCCCCGGAACGATCGTTCAGGCCCCGGACAGCCGCGTGATACGCCTCCTGCAGCGCCCGCGTGACGGGACCCACGCCGCCCCGCCCGATCGTCCGGAAGTCGATTTCGTTGAGGCCGATGACCTCGGCGGCCGTACCGCACACGAACACCTCGTCGGCGCCGTAGAGCACGTCGCGGCCCATCGGCGCCTCCGTCACGCTGATGCCGAGGTCCCGGGCGAGCGTCATGATCGAGGCGCGGGTGATGCCGTCGAGGATCGCGGCCGACGGCGGCGTGTAGACCGCGCCGTCCCGGACGACGAAGATGTTCTCACCCGTGCATTCGGCGACGTACCCCTGCGGATCGAGCATGATCGCTTCGTCGAACCCGAGGCGCCGGGACTCGGTCTTGGCCAGCACGGAGTTGGCGTAGTTGCCGGACACCTTGGCCTTGGTCATCTGGACGTTCGGATGGTGACGCGTGAACGACGAAACGTTGGCACGCACGCCGTGCTGCCGGGCGGCCTCCCCGAGATACGCGTTCCATTCCCAGACCGCGATGCCGACATGGGGCCTCCCGCCATCCACGTCGAGGTTCCAGCCGCCGTCGGCCAGGAAGATCACCGGCCGGATGTAGCAGTCGCCGAGGCCGCTGTCCCGCACCGTCTCGACCGTGGCCGAGTTCAGGGTATCGGCGTCGTACGGCACCTCGCGGAACCCCAGAATCCGGGCCGATCGCAACAGGCGGTTCGTGTGCTCCATCAGGCGGAAGATCGCCGGCCCGTTGTCCGTCTGGTAGCAGCGGACCCCCTCGAAGACGCCGATCCCGTAGTGCAGCGCCGGCGTGAGGAAACTGACCGTGGCCGCCGACGCGTCAATCAGGCGACCGTTGAACCAGACTCTCGGGGGAACATTCGACATGGCACACATCCTTCACGTGTTGCGCCGCGGACAACGAAAAAGGCCATCACCCGGCGGTGGGTGATGGCCTCGATTGCGGTCCCGGTTGGTTATCGCCCGGCTACATCACCCACTCACCTCCAGCACGACCGTGCTGGTAAGGCTAATGACCAGCAGCAGGAGGCCGAGGCGGACCACCAGCGACGTCACCACGTGGTGAAGAGCGATGGTACGGGCGGCAAACGGCTGCGAGGTCGTCATGGCGTGAGCGTGGAACCTCTCCTAGGAGAACCCGAGGCGGGCCGGTACGTCAAGCCCCGCGGGCGCCCCCTCGTTCAGGTTATCGGTAGATCCGGCCCAGGAGTTCAGCGAAGTCGCTGAACCGCAGGGCCTGCGGCCCGTCACTGAGCGCCTTCTCCGGGTCCGGGTGCATCTCGACGATGAGGCCGTGCGGGCCGACCGCGTGCGCGGCCAGCGCGAGGGGCATCACGAGATCGCGGCGTCCCGCGGCGTGCGACGGGTCCACCAGGATCGGCAGGTGCGTCAGGGACTTCAGGATCGGGATGGACCCGAGGTCCAGCGTGTTACGCGTCGCCGTCTCGAACGTGCGGATGCCCCGTTCGCAGAGGATGACCTGGTGGTTCCCCCGGTCGAGGATGTACTCGGCCGCGTTGAGGAACTCGTCCATCGTCGACATCATGCCGCGCTTCAGCAGCACGGGCCGGTTCACGCGGCCCGCCTCGGCGAGCAGGCTGAAGTTCTGCATGTTGCGCGCGCCAATCTGGAGCACGTCCGCGACGCGCGCCACGGGTTCGACGTCCTGCGGCGACAGGACCTCGGTCACGATGGGCAGATCGTATTCGCGGCCCGCTGCGGCCAGCATCTCCAGCCCTTCGAAACCGAGGCCCTGGAAGCTGTAGGGAGACGTGCGCGGCTTGAAGACGCCTCCCCGCAGCAGGGCGCCACCGCTTTCTTTCACCGCCCGCGCGCAGGCGAAAATCTGTTCGCGCGACTCGACGGCGCACGGCCCGCCGATGACGACGAATCGAGAGCCGCCAATCCGGACGCCCCGGACGTCGATCACCGTGTCGTCGGGTTTGTGCTGCCGGCTGGCCAGCCGATAGGACACCTTCACGGCCGGTGCGGCCGCCGGGGCGGGTTCCTGGACGTGAGGGGCCGGCGGTTCGCTGACGAGCGCCTGCACCTGGGGCGCCGTGCGCGCGCGGTGCTGGCTCGGGTAGCTGCCGAGCACCTTCAGCGACGTCGTCGCCGAACGCAGGCGCCCGAGCGCCTCGCCCACCTGCGGCGTGGACGCGTTGCCTTCGAAGTCGATGTAGAAGAGGTACTGAAACGGCATGCCGGGAATCGGCCGGCTCTCGAGCTTCGTCAGGTTGATCTTGTACTCGTGGAGGATGCTGAGGGCGTGCAGCAGCGATCCCTCCTCGTGCGAGGTCGCCATGACGACGGACGTCTTGCACGGGATGCGGGTGTCGACCCGCACGGCATGCTTCGCGACGACCACGAACCGCGTGTAGTTGTGCTGCTGGTCCTCGACGTTGCGGCGCAGGATCTTCAGCCCGTACCTTCGGCCCGCCTCTTCGCTGGCGATGGCCGCCCACGACGGGTCGTTGTGTTCCTTGACCAGGCGCACGGCCATCGCCGTGTCGGTGTAGGGTTGCGGTTCGCAGTTCGGCAGCTTCGACAGGAACTTCATGCACTGCGCGAGCGCCTGCGGGTGCGACAGCACCCGCCGCAGCGCCGTGAGCGGCACGTCATCGACGCCCAGCAGGCAGTGCTCGACGCGCAGGACTTCTTCACCGACGATGCTGAGTTGCGCGCACGACAGCAGGTCGTACACGTCGTTGATGCTGCCGGCCGTCGTGTTCTCGACGGGCAGCAGGCCGAAGTCGGCGCTGCCGTCCTCGATGGCGCTGACGACCTGTTCGAACGTCGCGTGGCCGACGAACACCGAGTGGTCCACCGACGCCGCGAAGAACTTGCGGCCCGCCAGTTCCGAGTAGGCGCCTTCGATGCCCTGAAAGGCCACGGTCTTCAGCTCGGCCTGATTGTACTCGGGCATCAGGTGCAGCTGCTGCGCCCGCACGGAATCGTCGATGATCTCGTGAAACACGCGCGTCACGAAGTGCGCGTCGAGGCCGCGCGCGCGTCCGCCGGCAATCAACTGCGCCAGCAGGCGTTCCTCCCGCAGCGCGTCGCGTAGCGGTGCGCCTTGTTCGTCTTTCGCTTCGATCACCTGGCCCGCGAGCTGGCGGCGTGTCGCGAGGGCTTCGAGAATGTGCGTGTCGACCGCGTCGATCTCCTGGCGGAGTTCGTCGAGTTTCTTCATGATGCGACTGCCTGTGTCTGAATCGGGAAATCGTCCGGGCACGGCCCGGGGCTTCAGCTCCGAGGGACCTCGCGGGTCCACCCAAACGGATCCTCGCGGCGGCCCGTCTGGACGCCACTGAGGATCTCCCAGAGCTGCGCACGGATATCCTGCGGGCCGAAGCGGACCACGCGGTCGCGATGCGCAATCTCGCGAACGCTCTTCACGGTCCAGGCCGTGCCGGTGCAGAACACCTCGACGGCGTCGTGCAACACCTCGTCCGCAGCCAGCGGACGTTCCACGACCGTCAGGCCGAGCAGTTGCCGGGCGACGGTGATGACCGAGTCGCGGGTTATGCCGGGCAGCACCTGGTCGTCGAGCGGTGGCGTGACGAGGCAACCGTTCTTCAGCACGGCGAACACGTTCGCGCCGCTCGTTTCCGTCACCCACGCCGCCTGTCGCGCGTCCAGGTAGAGCACGTCATCGAATCCCTGCTGCTTCCAGGGCGCCGAGACGAACATGCCGCCGGCGTAGTTGCCCATGGCTTTCGCCGCGCCGGTGCCGCCCGGTGCGACGCGCGCCTGCTCGACGACACGCAGTCGAAGACCGTCGGTCGAGCCGGACTGCACGGCGCCGACGGGCGAGCCGTAAATCGTGACCTCGAAACGGGACGTCGGGCCGAAGCCGAGGCGCGGCTCGACGGCGTGCTGCATCGGCCTGAGGTAGAACGAACCACGGCCGAACGGCGGCACGAATCGGCGGTTCGCGTCCACGGCGCGCACGCACGCCTCGACGAACCGGTCCGCGGGGAACGGCGTCATCGCCAGGCGTTCGGCCGACCGCACGAAACGCGCCGCGTTCCTGTCGGGGCGGAACAGGCGGATCGTGCCGTCTTCCCACTGGAAGGCCTTGAGGCCTTCGAAGATGCCGAGCCCATACGACAGGACGGCGGCCGCCGGCGAGAGCGTGATCGGCGCCCACGGCACGATGACGCCCTCATCCCAGACCGGCGCGCGCGACACGTCTCCTTCGGACCGATAGATGGCGTCGGTCTCGGTGAGCGAAAACGTGAGCGTGTCCCAGTCGGGAACAGGTCTAGCCATGGAACTCGAATGTCCTTGAACCCTGCAATGATACTACAGGCCGTTTCGCGGCCTGCAGCAGGACATCTGGTGCAGCGGCGCTGGTCGGGATTCTGGCGCGGGGCAGGGCTTCAGCCCTGCCTGGCGCGCTCCCACGCATATCCAGGTTCCGTCTGCAGCCGCGCATCGTCCACGGGGTGACCGACGGTGAAGTGGTAGAGACTCTGCAGCGCGTGGGTGCGGATGCCGAGAACGTCGTGCACGTGGTCGTCGAAGAAGCAGCCGATGCCCGTGCCGCGCACGCCGGCGGCTTCGGCTTCGAGATACAGCATGTGGCCGATGATGCCGGCCTCCCGGAAGAGGAGGCGGTACGCCGCCGGGGCTCCGGTGTCGAGGGCCGCGTCGAACTCGGCCAGCATCGCGACCGCGAAACACCCGCCCGATGCGATGGTCTGTTGACAGCTGAGTGCGGCGGCGACCTGCCGCACATCGGCCGGCGCGAGGAGGTAGAGCGGCAGATCATCGGGGACGCCGCGGATGTGGATCCACGCGAAGTCGGCGCGGAGTTCGCGCTGCATCACGTCGAGTCCGTCGGCCGTGCGCGGGAGCGCGTAGAGGCCTGGCGTCAGCCCGGCGACGCGATGCACGAACAGGATGAGATGCAGCCGGGGCGTGTGTGGCCAGGCGTCCCATGGCGGCACGTTGCCAGGAAGCAGCCGGCGAAGCAGGACGCAGAACGCGTCGAGCGACAGTTCGCCCTCGCCCGCCATGGCCACGGCCGACCGCCGCTGCAGCAGGATCCGGGAGGCCGGCGGTGCGTCGCCGCCCGGACGCCCCGCGGCCGCGTCTCCGGGTGACACGTGCCGGCCGAGCCGCAACTCCGCCCTGACGGTCCCATCTGCACGTGTCGCCTCGGCGACGTCGTCAATCGCCTCCCACGTGATGCGGTCGGCACTGAGCGCGTTCGCCGTGCCCGACCATGCGCCGCCGGCGCACGCCGAGGCCAGAGCGAGCGGGTCAACGGGACCGGTAATCAGTGGAGGCGGGCCGCCATCGGTCGTGGCGCAGGGCTGCAGCCCTGCGGGACACGGTGCTGCCACGACGTATCCAACCGGTTCCGGAGACACCAGCAGCACGCATTCCGGTTCTTCACGGTCTGCGGCGCCGTAGTCCGCGTCGCGGTCGAGTCCCAGCGTCGTCGCGAGCGAGGCCGCGCTCCAGCCGGTCAGCACCTGCGCGTGCCACCCCATCATCGCCGCGGCGATGCTCATCGCCGCCAGCGCATGACCGGTGTCGTGCTGGCAGTAGCGGAACGCCCGTTCACCGTACTTCCAGGCCTCGCGCCAGTGGATTGACGACAGGGCCGCGACGAAGGCACCGCGGGGCAGCCGCGGTGTCACCCGGGACCACGCGGCGGCGGCGAAGAGGCAGCGGCGCTCGAGCGCGTGGACGTCGGGGCGGTAGTGCCACACCCCCGCCTCGGCACCGGCGACGCCGGGCGGCAGGATGACGTAGCCCTCCGTGGGATGCAGATTGCCGCTCGACGGATTGACACGCAGGGCCCAGCGCGAACCGGAGGCCGCCTTCCAGGCCGAGAGGCCGAGACTGTAGCGCAGGAACACGGAAACGGCCGGCAGTCCGGCCGCGAGATGTTCCCCGGCGGACGTGTCGAACAGCGTGTCGTACGAGCGGGCCGCCCACTCGCGGTCGCGCGACGCGTCAGCGAGCGGCGCGACGAGATCCACGACGGGGGTGCCATCGTAACGGCGGAACGGATCGGGCTGGTTCGCCCAGTCGAGGTACCCGAGCGACCGCGCCATGCGCCCCGGGTGATGCTTGGTCGCTTCGTGGTAACGGCGCGCGCGGTCGTCGGGGCGTCGGTCGGTCAGTGGGCGGATCCGGCAGGCGGGTGCAGTTCGGCGTGACGACGTTCGATGTCCGCGAGCGCGACCTGCAATTGATGACGGCGCCCTTCGTGCGTCGTCAGGCCCAGCTGCCGCTCGATGTCGGCCTTCGCGAGGCGAAGCGACTCCAGGGCCCGGGCGCGTTCAGGGTCGATACGCGGTCCGGCGCTGCGCGCGAGCCGCCGCGCTTCCTCTTGTTCTTCCATGCGTTCGGCCAGACGCGAACTCGCGTCGACCAGTCCTTCACCCGCGTCCGACATGTCTCCCCCAGCTTGTGGGCTATCCGACCATTATATCGGCATCGCGGCGTTTCTCAGGAGGTGCGGCCGACCTGATATAGTGACGCGCAACGCCGCCCTCGTGTTCCCGCGCGAACACGAATCCGTCACGACGATTCGTGAATCTCTGAACCGTGTCCGACACCACGACATCGGCTTCGCGCCTGGCCCTGACCCCGCGGATCGCCGCCGCGGCACTCCTCCTGTCGTCCGGCCTGCTGGTCGTCGGGTGGCTCGACTATCGCGCGACCCGTCAGGATCTGCTGACACTGCTCGTCGAACAGGCCGCCTCATTGCGCCAGGCGGTGGCGGCGGCCGCCCGATCCGCGGACGCGGCCACGGCCCAGGCGCAGGCGTCCCTGCGCGCGCGGTTGCTCGACAACGCGAGGCTCCTGGAGCGCCTGGACCGGCAACGCGATCTCACGCAGGAGGCTCTGGACGAGATCGCGCGGACGCACCGCCTGTTCCGCGTCACCGTGATTTCGTCCGCCGGCACCCGTGAGATGAGCGCCGGCCTGGGCGGTCCGCCTCCCGGCGCCGGCCGGGGCTTCGGACCTGGTCCCGGGGGTGGCGGCGGAGGGGGCGGCGGCGGGGGCTTCGGCAATACGCTCGCGGAGCAGTTGTTGTCGGGCGGCGACTCGGAAGCGGTCAGCGAAATCCACGGGTCACGATGGGGCCGGGGCTGGCGGATGTCCGCAGGTGTCCGGCGGAGCCGTGGCGGTGCG
>CAZJRM010000003.1:43475-55137 GCA_964547975.1 uncultured Vicinamibacterales bacterium
TATCGCCGACCTCCAGCAGCAGGCGTCCATCGACCACGTGCTGGGAGACGTGGCGGCCGGGACGAACGAGATCGCGTACGTCATCCTGCAGGACGGCGAGGCGCATGCCGCGCACGGCAGGCTTGCCCAGGCGGCATTGAACGCGTCCGCCGCTGGAACCCCGTCGGCGTCTGCGAAGGCCGTCGGTCCGCTGCCCGAGGGGCTCACCGCCAGCGAACTCGACGTGGAAGGCGTACCGGTCCTCGAGTTCACAGGCCGCCTTTCCGCGGGCGAGTCGAGTGCGCCGACGCTCCGACTGGGGCTGTCGCTCGAGGGCCTGCGGAGTGCCGAACGGCGGTCGCTCACGCGCCTGGTGATCTCGCTGGTCGCAGCACTCGGCCTGGGCCTGCTCGCCGTGGCCTTTGTCGGACTGCGCCGCGAGCACGGCGTGCTCCGGGAGCAGCACGCGCTGGCGCAGGAGGCGCTCCGGCGTCGCGATCGGCTGGCCGCCATGGGCGAACTGGCGTCGACCGTCGCGCATGAGGTCCGCAATCCCCTGAACGCCATCGGGATGAGCGTGCAGCGGCTGCGCCGTGAATTCCTGGACGCGCTCGGCCCCACGACCGAAGCCGAACGGGAGGAGCGCCGCGAGTTGCTCGACGTCCTGTCGTCGGAAACGCGGCGCATCGACCGGATCGTGCAGCAGTTCCTGGAATTCGCCCGTCCGCCCCGGCTGGCGCCACGAGCCGTCGACCTGGCGGACCTGCTGTCGGACCGTGCCGCAGCCGTCGCGGGGCTCGCGCTGTCGCGCGGCGTCACCGTTGCGCCGGACGTCGCCGGCGCGGGCACGGCCACGCTCGATGCCGACCAGTTCAACCAGGCCATCGACAACCTGCTGCGCAACGCCGTGGAAGCCTCGCCCGCCGGAGACACCGTCCACCTGCGTGCGACGCGAGACTCGGCCGGCCATACCGTCGTCGTCGAGGACCGGGGTCCCGGCGTCGCCCCGGAACACCTGCCGAAGATCTTCGACCTCTACTTCACGACCAAGGCCGATGGCACCGGTGTGGGGCTGGCCGTGACGCATCAGATCATCGAAGCCCACGGGGGTTCCATCGAGGTGGACACGGCGGTGGGCCACGGTACGCGCATGATCGTCCACCTCCCCCGTCGCGAGGAGGCGTGACATGGCCGAACGAACAATCCTCGTCGTCGACGACGAAACCGCGCAGCGGACGGTGCTGGCGGGATTCCTGAGGAAACGCGGGCACGGAGCGGTGACAGCCGCGAACGCGGACGAAGCCCTGCAGGTGGCGGCGTCGCGGACCATCGACCTCGTGCTGACGGACTTGAACATGCCGGGCAAGGACGGCCTGGCGCTGCTCGACGGGCTGAAGGGCATCAACCCGGACGTGCCTGTGATCGTCATGACGGCGTTCGGAACAGTCTCGACGGCCGTGGACGCCATGAAGCGCGGCGCGGCCGACTACCTGACGAAGCCCGTGGACCTCGACGAACTCGAGGTGCTGGTCCTGCGGACGCTCGAACGCCGCGCGCTCGTGTCGGAGAACGAAGCCCTGCGCGAACAGCTCGCGTCGCGGTACCGCCTGTCGGGGCTCGATACGTCGAATGCGGCGATGGCGGATGCCATCAACACGGTGGCTCGGGCGGCGCAGAGCCGCGCGTCCATCCTGATTCGCGGCGAGAGCGGCACCGGCAAGGAAGTGCTCGCGCGCGCGATTCACTTCGCGAGTCCGCGCGCGAAGGGGCCCCTCGTCGCCGTCAACGTCGCCGCGTTGCCGGACACGCTGATCGAGTCCGAGCTCTTCGGCCACGAGCGCGGGGCGTTTACCGGCGCCGACCGCGAGCGGCGCGGGCGGTTCGAGCTGGCCGACGGCGGGACGTTGTTCCTCGACGAGATTGGCGACCTGCCGAAGGGCGCGCAGGTGAAGATGTTACGCGTGCTGCAGGAGCAGGCCTTCGAACGCCTCGGCGGCACGCGGACGATCAAGGTGGACGTGCGCGTGATCGCGGCGACCAACCGCGACCTGGCGGCGCTCATCCGGACCGGCGAGTTTCGCGAGGACCTGTTCTATCGCCTCAACGTCGTCTGCGTGGAGCTACCGCCGCTGCGTGAACGCCGCGAAGACATCCCGCTGCTCGTCGACGTCTTCCTGCGGCGTTTTGCCGGGGAGGCATCGGTGCCGGTCGAAGGCGTCTCGCGCGAGGCGATGGACCTGCTCGTGAAGTACGACTACCCGGGTAACGTTCGCGAACTCGAGAACCTCGTGCACCGGGCCGTCGTGCTCACTCGCGGGCCGGTCCTGTCGTCCTCCGACTTCCCGATCCACCTGGGCCGGCTGAAGGCAGAGGGCTCTCGCGAGCCGCAGACCTTCGTCGAGCGCGTGTCCGAGTTCGAGCGCGCGTTGATTCTCGAAGCCTTGCAGCGGGCCGAAGGCGTCCAGACCCGCGCCGCTCGCGCGCTCGGCATGAGCGAGCGCCACCTCCGCTACAAGCTGAAGAAGTACAACCTCGAGTCCTGAAAAGGGGGACAGGCCCCCTTTTCGCCGTCTCCGAAACGGGGCCTGGCCCCATTTCCGCTCGACCATTTGGTCGAGCGGATCGACTTCGCGGTCGAGAATCCCCACGAACCCCGGCGATCCACGACACGCCAGTAGCAGCATAAGTTGCTGCGCATCAATCTGTTATGGGGACTCGCGCCAAAGACGCGGAGTTGGCCAGCGGATTGAACTACCGAGGGTGTCGGCCGTCACGAGGCGGCCAGGGAACAAAGACGCCACGCACGCCTGAAGGAGACGGATATGAAACGCGCACTGGTCATCGCACTCGGGTTCGTTCTGGCAGCCAGCATCGCCGCTTCGGCGCAGTCCACCCCCACGCCGCAGGCCCCGACGAAGGGCGCCGCGTTCGTGGACGCCAACGGCGACGGCATCTGCGACAACTACCAGGCCGGCACGTCCGGCGGCAAGGGCTACGGCCAGGGCCGCGGCAAGCGGCTCGGCCCGCGGGACGGCAGCGGCTTCGGCGCCGGGTCGGGCGTCGCTTCCGGCACGGGCACGGGCACGTGCGACGGTACGGGCCCCAAGGGCCGGCAGATGGGCCGCGGCCGCCGCTAGACAGGCTTCCCGTTCCGGGGTCGGGTTTTCCAGGTGACCGTCGGTTCCTGGCGTGCCCGACAGCCACCGCCCGGCCCCGGTTTCAATCACGCCGTTCGAGGTTGACCGTGTTTCGACTCACACTGACGCCCGCGCGAATCGTCGTCGTTGCCGCAGTCTGGCTCCTCCTCCCCTCCGGGCCTGCTGTCGCGCAATCGTCGTTTGCCGTGACCTTCGGCGGCACGCTGGATTCGTTCAGCCCATCGGCGTCCGCCACCGAGTCGCGCCAGAACCTGTCGGGCGCGGTCAACCTCGATCATGTCTTCGCCGCAGACCGAGGCCGCGTGGCCTACGACCTCACCGCCGGCGACTACGACTCTCCTGGTGACTGGACGTTCCTCCAGCACCACGCCTCGTTCACCTATCAGCTGGGCGGGATGGAGGCGACGGACCGCAAGGTGTTCTTCAATGCCTCGGCGGTGGCACGGGCCAACGGCGACGCGTGGACCAGCGCCGCCTACTCGGGCCTTGGCGGCGGCGTGAACGCCGAGTTCCACCCAGCCGAGTCCACGACCCTCCGGACAGGCTATCGCGGTGACTACCGCCGATTCGACGACCTGTCCGCGCTGACGCAGTTCGAACACCGTGCGTTTGCCAGTGTGCTCGCCAATCTCCCGTCCCGCACGACGCTCGTCGCGGAGTTCCAGGTCGGCGCGAAGCACTACGACGGCGTCGTCACCACCGAAACGGGGACAACGGACATCGTCGTCTCGCCCGGCGCGAGCGGGGGACGTTTCGGCCAGGGCTCAACCGTCGGCGCCGGGATGACGGGGACCTCACATGTCGTCAGCATTCCCGTGTATGCCACGACACAGACCGACGGGGCGGCCGGTCTCTTCACTGGTCTCGCGCGCGTGGCCCAGTCGCTCACCGACCGCACCGGCGTTCACCTCCAGGCGACGGCGCGCCGCACATTCGGATCGGTCGCGCCTCTGCTGGTAACAACACCCGCGGGCTTCTTCGAAGACGGCATTTACGACGACCCCTTCGCCAGCGACGGGCTATTCCTGCAGGCTGGGCTCACCCACGCGTTCGGCAACGGCGCAGAACTCTCGGCGACCGGCTGGTGGGCCGACAAGGACTACACCGGCATCGGCGCCCTCGACGCGGCGGGACTGCCGCTGGCGACGGGCGCGCTGCGTTCGGACCGCGTCGCCATCGCGCAGGCCGCCTGGTCACAGCCGCTGCTGAAGACGAAGGGCGGCGCCACGTTGGTGTCGGCCGACCTGAGTTATCGCTACATGCGCCACGAATCGAACGACGCCTTCTACAACTATCGCTCGCACGCCGTCGGGATCAGCCTGACAGCGGGTTACTAGGGCCTGGAGCCTGCCCTTCGACTCGCTCGTCAGGAGGCTCGCTCAGGGCACCCCGAGCCTGGTCGAGGGGTGGGGCCCTGGCACTGACGACTCGACGACCGAACCGGAGCACGCCATGAGCACGCCAAAGACCTTCTCCTGGAAAGCGTTCATCAGTTTCTACATCGTCTTCTCGTTTGTCGTGCTCGGGCTCTCGGGCATCGTGCTCTACGTGGCGCCGCCCGGGCGCGTCGCGAACTGGTCCGTCTGGACGCTGGTCGCGTTGACCAAGGCCCAGTGGCAGGCCGTCCACACCATCTTCTCGTTCATCTTCCTGCTGGCGGCGAGCTTCCACATCTACTTCAACTGGAAGGTACTCGTCGCGTACGTGAAGTCGAAGATGCACGAGGGAATCCGGATGAAACGCGAACTCGGCGCCGCAACGGCCGTGGGCCTGACGCTCATGATCGCGACGATCGTCGGCGTACCGCCATTCAGCACCGTGATGGACGCGGGTGACGACATCAAGAACGCGTGGACGGTCCCGACCTCCGAACCGCCACTGCCCCACGCGGAAGAACTCACGGTCGAGAAGCTCGCCGAGACGGTGAAGATGCCGTTCGACAAGGCGAAGGAGAACCTCGACGCGCGCGGCGTGAGAGTCGAGACCTCGAGTCAGACTCTCCAGGAGATCGCGACGGCGAACGGCATGACACCACAGCAGGTCTTCCAGAAGATGCAGAGCGCGGACGCGAAGCCGCAGGTGGCGATGGGGGGCGGCGGTTGGGGCCGCAAGACCATCGATGACATCTGCGCGCAATACGCGATTCCGCTCGACACCGCGGTTTCCCGCCTGGCCGCGGCCGGCTTCACGGCGTCCGGAAAGACGACGTTGAAGGACCTCGCCCTCGGCGCCGGCAAGACACCACTCGAGGTCGCGAAGATCGTGGTGGGGCCGGACGCGACGATCAACTCGCCGACATCGCACGAGGCGAAGTAGGCCCTCGGCGCAGCCTCGGCGCGACGATGAGCGCGAGGCCGTAGAGCGCCAGGGCGACGAACAGCGTGGACGGACGCGACACGCCGAAGTCCTGCAGCACCATCTTCGCGCCGGTCACGACGAGCAGGGGATACACCAGCCAGCTCCACTCGATGCATCCGCGGCAACTGCCGAGATACGCGACGCCCAGCGCCGACAACGCGAGGATGCTCGTGCGCAACGTCGCGAGTCGTCCCGCATCGAGGTCCCCGGCTCCGGACGCCGCCACGATAGGCGCCAGCATCCCGACGAGGATACCGCCGAGCGTCCACACCAGCGTGAGCACCATGAGCGCCCTCGGGACATGGCTCGCGCGCGGCGCGTCGGCGCCGGGATTGCGTGCGACGAGGAGCGCCGCCGCCACGCCGACCGCCGCGATCACGGACATGGCCCACGTCGGCCCCGTCCACGGGCCAGCGGCGGCTCCAAAGAGCGCGCGCATCCCATAGCTGTACGCCCCGGCCGCCACACAGGCCGCGATCAGGTAGATGGCCGCGTGCGCCAGCACGAAGAATCGCGGTGCACGAGTCCACAGCCATGCGGCCACGGCCGCCAGCGCCGCCCACCCGAACACCCTCACGTCCGCGCTCCACAGGAGCGACGAGCCCGCCAGCACGAAGACAATGGCCACCGAGGTGTAGAAGTAGGCGTTGCGCACGAGGCCTGGTCGGCGGGACACGAACCACCACGCCACGGCGTACGACGCGATCCCGAAGGCGAGGCAAATCGTGCCGAGCAGGCCGATGCCCGATCCCGTCGCACGGGCCACCGCCAGCGCGCCACCGAACCCGACGAGCAGGACGGCGGCGGTCTGGACCACTTCGAAGGGCACGACGTTACGGCCGCGCACCAGGGTGCGAACGCCGGTGCTGCCGAGGTAGGCGGCGACGAGCAGGACCTGCACCCCGACCGACACCACCGCCGAGTCGGGTGCTTCCGGCGACAAGGCTCTCATCGTGAGCGCCGAGACGACGAAGTCCGCCAGAAGGGCGACGGGCCAGCGCAGACCGACCCAGTCGAGCGAGTACCCCATCCACAACGTCGCCGTGCCGAGCGCGATCAGGACGAGGGCGAACGGCACCAGCTGGCCCGTGCCCGCAATGAGGACGAGGCTCACGACGCAGGCGGCGAGCACCGGAACCCAGGCCAGGGTCTGGAGTCGCCGCCGCCAGGCGACGGCCAGGAGCACGGTGACGAGCAACGCGAGCACGACCGCTCCGCCCGCGGGCGTCAGGACTCTGAATCGGGTGGTCGCCTCCCAGAGGAGCGGTACGCCGACGAGTACCGCGGCGAGGCCATGACCCGCGGCGGTCCATCGGCTGCCGCGGGCGGCCCGGTCGGCAGCGAGGACCCAGGCAATCGCGTATGCGAAACCGATGGCAATGCCGGCGGCCGGCGTGACCGTTCCGGCCTCGGTAGCCGCACGCAGCAGGTAGCCGCCGCCGACGGCCATGAAGAGCCGTCCGACGACTCCGAGGGCCGATACCATGTCCAGGCGTTCACCCGCCGGCGCCTCCGTCCGGACCGCGCCCGTCTCGCCAGCCGCGGCCGGACCGGCCGGGAGCGGCCCGTTGCGCGCCCCTTCGAGGGCCTGGAGACGCCCATCGAGCGTCGCCACGAGTTCGGTCAGCCGATCGATTCGCTGCTCCAGCGCCGAAATACGGTCGTTCATGTGCCTCTCCCCGGGGGCTCGCGCCGCGTCGTGCGCGAGGGTTGAGCACGATACCGTTGCCGACTACGCGCGGTGACCCGCCTCCTGGCCGTGAGGCCCGGCGCCCGGCCACGGCGGGAGCAGGGCCACCAGGCCGGCCAGGATGACGAACGGGAGGATCATGAGGGCCGCAGCCATCAGCAGCCCTTCCTGGGTGGCGAACTCGACCTTGTACGACGTGTAACCGAGGAAGCTCTTGGAGAACAGCTGACCTCCGATCACGACGTTCCAGCGCATCGCGAAGATGCCGATCAGCGTCAGGACACCCGCGACCGTGTACAGGATCCGGCGCGTAGCCGCGGCGAACGTCCTGAGCTGCGTCGCGGCGAGCAGCGCCAGCGGTACCAGCGTGCCGACGATGATCTGCAGCACGATCTGCGACGTGAAGAGCCGCGTATGCACCATGAAGTCGAGCGTCTTGAACGACTCGTCCGATTCATAGATCCGGTGAATCAGGTCCAGCATCTCGAGGGAGAAGTCGATCACGAACGCGTAGAACAGGTACTTCGCGATCGTGTCGAAGCACGGCATGCTGATTGGCGTTCCGCGCAGCCGGCACGTCGCGGCGTACATCAGCATGACCAGCGCGATGCCCGACACCATGGCCGAAAACAGGAAGACGATCGGCATGAGGGGCGTGGACCACCATGGATTGGCCTTGATGGAACCGAAGATGAACCCGACGTAGCCGTGCAGCAGGAACGCCGACGGGATGCCGATGACGGTCAGCCACCTGCCGATCGTGTCGTCGAGCGCCAGCGCCTGCTCGCTGATGTCGTCCGACCACAGGGTCATCGCACGGAAGACCTGCCGGCGCCAGCCGGCGGCGGCGCGCGCGCTGAGGACGAGCTCCTTCCGGTAGTCGAACCAGATCTCGAGCACCAGGACGACCATCAGGTACCAGAGGTAGACGAAACCGAACATCGCCATCGCCGACTGCGTGTGCGGCGTCAGGTACATCTCGAGCGATCGTTCGGGGTGACCGAGGTGCAGTTGCAGCGGCAGAGGCGCCACGATCAGGAAGGCGAGCGCGGTCAGCAGCGCCAGCCGGTAGGTGGGCTTGACCGCCTCGACGTTGAAGACCCGCTCCAGGGACGCGAGGATGAACGCGCCAGCCACGAGGCCGGTGATGAAGGGATACAGGACGATCAGCACGCTCCACTGGAGCTCGAGCTCGTTCGGGTAGATGAAACCTTCCACGCCGCCCATAGCGCCTCCCGCCTATCGCACCGAGCCGTCCAGGCCGTTGTAGTACATCTTCGACCCCGTGGCCATCTGGGGCTTGAGCACCTGCACCTTGTGCGTGCGCAGGAACTCGTGAATCGGGTCGTTCGGGTTCTTCAGGTCCCCCAGCGTCCGCGCGCCGGTCGGGCACGTCTCGCAGCACGCCGTGGTGAGGCCCCTGGTGATGCGGTGGTAGCAGAGCGTGCACTTGTCCGCCGTATGCGTCCGGGGATCGATGTAGCGGCACCCGTACGGGCACGCCTGCACGCAGTACCGGCATCCGAGGCAGTATTCACTGTCCACCAGCACGACACCGTCGTCGCTCTCGAAGGTCGCGCCGACGGGACACACCTGGACGCACGGCGAGTGCGCGCAGTGATTGCACAGCTTCGGGACGAAGAACGTCTTGATCTTCCCGGTGCCGGGCTGCAGCGGAGGGAACCCCTCGTACCCCCCGTTGGGCGAGTCCACCTTCGGGTGCTCCATGTCGTCGAGTTCGACGACGTAGCGTTCGACCCAGGTGCGGAAGGTGTGGGGTTCGAGGGGGACGCTGTTCTCGGTCTTGCAGGCGCGGACGCAGTTGCCGCAGCCGATGCACCGCTCGATGTCGAGAATCATGCCCCACCAGTGTTTCGAGCGGTCGTAGCTGGGCGCCTTCTCGGGCGCGCCGGCGAGCAACGCCTCCCAGCCGATGGCGGCCGCCGACGACAACACGATGAGCTTGCCCGTCTCGAGGAAGAAGGCCCGGCGGTCGACGTTCACAGGGCACCGCCCTTCGGCGTGGGCACCGGATTGTGCGGGTTGTGGCACGTGATGCAGATCTGGTCGCCCGCGTGTTCGGCCGCGACGACCTGTGGGAACCACTGGGGCCGTGACGTATCGTTGGCGTGACACCGGAGGCATCCGGTGCGCGGGTGGGGCTTGACCGGCAACGGTGCCTGGTCTTCCTGCGCGGCGTGCCGCGCGGCAGCACCGTGACACGCTTCACAGCCGATCTGTTCGTGTTTGCCGCCCGTCCGCGTCTCGATGACGTCGGGGTGACAATCGGCGCACGCATCGCGTCCCGCGTACACGAGCGGCCTCGCGGCGTTCGACTCGAGCGCCGACGCCCGGTAGTGACCGTAGGCCCCGAAGTCCTTCGGGACCGCGACCGCCCTGACGACGAAGAACGCGGAGATGCCGAGGACGAAGAGCCCGGCCATCCGCACGACGTGCTGAGAGTGCCGACCGAATCCGCTCATGGACACCTCCGGCGGATGTCGACACTCCGGCGGCGGGCGGGCGGGCCGCGGCGCCGCTGCCGGGTTTCCGTCGTCGCGCGGGGCCCTGTTCCGAAGAACCGCCGCGGAAGTCCGGACGGGCCGATCGGCGCGAAACGGCACGGGTACGGCCGTTCGTACACCCTCGCGCGATGAACGAACGGAGGTTCGTGATCGAAGACCTGTCTCGCCGGATTGTCGACGCCCGATGCGTCCACACGCAGCTTCCGTGCCATCGGGGCCGGGCGCTCCGCCGTATCGCCGGTGGCCGATGGTTGACACGGTCGGTATATTTCGATATTTGTAGAAGTATGAAATCTAAACGGGACACGGCCGACGTCGCCCGTCTCGCCGACATGATGGCCGCCATGGGCGCCGAACCGCGCCTCCGCATCATGCGTCTTCTCCTCTCCGCCCATCCCGACGGCCTCGTCGTCGGCGACATCCAGGAGGAACTCGGCATCAACGGATCGACCCTGTCCCACCACCTCGAGAAGCTGCGCCACGAGGGCCTCGTGCGCGCGGCGCGCGAGGGCACGTTCCTGCGCTACACGGTCAACACCGAATCGCTGCAGACGCTGTTGGCCTTTCTCTACTCGGAATGCTGCGGCCGGAACCGTGCCGTCTCGGCCGAAGAACTCATCAAACGCTGCGCCTGCTGAAACGGCGCGGCCAACGGAGGAGACCGACCATGTCAGACATCACCGATACCGTCAAAGCCCGTTACGGACGCGCCGCACTCCGCGTGCTCGACGGCCAGAACACCAGTTGCTGCGCCCCGACCTGCTGCGGCGGCGCCCCGGAGTTGCTCGTCACCGGCGCCGTCGATCCCGTCACCGCGAATCTCTACGACACGACCCAGACCGAGGGACTGCCAGACGAAGCGGTGAAGGCGTCGCTCGGGTGCGGCAATCCGACCGCGCTCGCCACGCTCAACCCGGGCGAGGTGGTCCTCGACCTCGGATCGGGCGGCGGGATCGACGTGCTACTGTCCGCGAAACGCGTCGGCCCGACCGGCAAGGCGTACGGGCTCGACATGACCGACGGAATGCTGGCGCTGGCCCGTGAGAACCAGTGGAGGGCTGGCGCGACCAACGTCGAGTTCCTCAAGGGCCAGATCGAGGCGATCCCGTTGCCGGACGACTCCGTCGACGTCATCATCTCGAACTGCGTCATCAACCTCTCGGCGGACAAGGACCAGGTGCTGCGCGAAGCGTTTCGCGTGCTCAAGCCCGGAGGTCGTTTCGCGGTCTCCGATGTGGTTGTGCGGGGGGAGGTGCCGGCCGCGATTCGCCAGAGTGTCGAGTTGTGGGTCGGCTGCATTGCCGGCGCGCTCGACGAGCAGGAGTACCTGGACAAGCTGCGGGCGGCCGGATTCGCGGACGTCTCCATCGAGCCAACCCGCGTCTACCGGGCGCAGGACGCCCGCGAGTTCCTGAACACCCAGGGCATCGATGTCGACGCCATCGCCCCGCTCGTGGACAACAAGTTCTTCAGCGGGTTCATCCGCGCGACGAAGCCGGCGCGGTAGCTGCAGCCTCTTGCGCGGCGGGGACCGAGCCGCTAGCGTGGTACCGTGCCTGAGCAGGTGACGTCCGGCCCGGACACCCCGTCGCCCGCGGCGATTCGCGCTCAGCTCGAGCGTGTCCTCGCCTCGCCGGCCTTCGCGCGCGCCTCGCGCGCCAGCGCCTTCCTGCGCTACGTCGTCGAGTCCAGGCTTGCCGGCGACGACGATGGGCCCAAAGAAGTGCTCATCGCGATGCACGTGTACGGCAAGACGGCGGACTACAACCCGGCGGTCGATTCTCTCGTCCGGGTCGAAGCCGGACGGTTGCGCGACAAGCTTCAGCGGTATTACCGGGAAGAGGGGCGCGACGACGCGATCGTGTTCGAACTGCCCAGGGGCAGTTACCTGCCCAACTGGAGGTTCGGGCTGCCCTCCGGCGCGGCGAATGAGGGAGCGCCCCCCGCCAAGG
>CAZJRM010000004.1:0-54295 GCA_964547975.1 uncultured Vicinamibacterales bacterium
CGCAGTACCCGATCGTGTCGATCGAAGACGGCCACGCCGAAGGCGACTGGAACGGCTGGAAGACGATGACCGAGCGTCTCGGCAACCGGCTGCAGATCGTCGGCGACGACCTGTTCGTCACCAACCCGTCGATCCTGGCGCAGGGTATCGAGCGCGGCATCGCGAACTCGATCCTGATCAAGCTGAACCAGATCGGCTCGGTGTCCGAGACCCTCGACGCGATCGCGATGGCGCACAAGGCCGGCTATACCGCCGTCATCTCCCACCGCTCGGGCGAGACCGAAGACTCGACCATCGCGGACCTCGTGGTGGCGACAGGCTCGGGCCAGATCAAGACGGGCTCGGCCAGCCGTTCGGACCGGATCGCCAAGTACAACCAGTTGCTCCGCATCGAAGAAGAACTTGGGTCGGCCGCCAAGTACGCCGGCCGCCACGCCATCAACCAGCTCAAGGAGCGCGCGTAGGGGCGTATGGACGCGAAACAGTTGACCTACGGCCCGGCCGACCTGGCGGGGTGGGATCCGTCCGCCCAGCTGGGTGAGCCTGGCAAGTACCCGTTCACCCGGGGCATCCAGCCGACGATGTACCGCGGCCGCCTGTGGACGATGCGTCAGTACGCGGGTTTCGGGACGGCGAAGCAGTCGAACGAGCGGTACCGGTACCTGCTGGCGCAGGGCGTGTCTGGCCTCAGCGTGGCCTTCGACCTGCCGACGCAGATCGGCTACGACTCGGACAGCTCGCTGGCGCTCGGTGAAGTGGGCAAGGTGGGCGTGGCCATCGACTCGATCGAGGACATGGCCCAGCTCTTCGACGGCATCCCGCTCGACAAGGTGTCGACGTCGATGACCATCAACTCGACGGCGAGCACGCTGCTCGCGCTCTACGTCGCGGTAGCGCGGCGGCAGGGCGTGGAGGCGAAAGCGCTGTCGGGCACGGTCCAGAACGACATCCTCAAGGAGTACGTCGCGCGCGGGACCTACATCTACCCGCCGCGGCCGTCGATGCGCCTCGTCACCGACATCTTCGCGTTCTGCGAACGCGAGGTGCCGAACTGGAACACGATCTCGATCAGCGGCTACCACATCCGCGAAGCCGGCTCGACGGCGGTGCAGGAAGTGGCGTTCACGCTGGCCAACGCGATCGCCTACGTGCAGGCCGCCATCGACACCGGGCTCGATGTCAACGTGCTCGGGCAGCGGCTGTCGTTCTTCTTCAACGCGCACAACGATTTCCTCGAGGAGATCGCGAAGTTCCGCGCGGCACGGCGCCTGTGGGCGTCGATCATGCGCGACCGCTTCGGCGCGACCAACCCGCGGGCCCAGCAACTGCGCTTCCACACGCAGACCGCAGGCTCGACGCTCACCGCCCAGCAGCCCGACAACAACATCGTCCGCGTGGCCATCCAGGCCCTGGCGGCGGTGCTCGGCGGCACGCAGTCGCTGCACTGCAACAGCCGCGACGAGGCGCTGGCGCTGCCGACCGAGGCGTCGGCGGCCATCGCGCTGCGCACGCAGCAGATCGTCGCGTTCGAATCGGGCGTCGCCAACACGGTGGACCCGGTGGCCGGGTCGTTCGCCATCGAGTCGTTGACGAACCAGATCGAGGCGGGCGCGCGCGAACTGATCGACACCATCGACCGGATGGGCGGGACGTTGTCGGCGATCGAGGCCGGCTTCATCCAGCGGTCGATCCAGGAAGCCGCCTACCAGACGCAGAAGGCCATCGACAGCGGCACGCAGGTCGTCGTCGGGGTCAACAAGTTCACGTCGGAGGACAAGGTCGAAGTCGACCTGCTGCGGATCGATCCGTCGGTCGAGAAGGAGCAGGTCGAGCGGGTCAGGCAGGTGCGGGCCAGCCGCTCCGCCTCGGAGTGGTCCGCCGCGATTGCCGGGATCCGGCAGGCCGCGAAAGACGGTTCCAACCTGATGCCTCCGATCATCGCGGCCGTCGAAGCCCGCGCCACGGTTGGCGAGATTTCCAACACGCTGCGCGAGGAGTTCGGCGAATACCGCGAGGCGGTGCTGGACTGACAGGGACAAGGGAATAGGCGATAGGGAAGAGGGAAAGGGATTAGGGATAAGGGAAGAGCCCAGGCCACAACATGGACGAGCCAACCCCAAATCCCCAATCCCCAACCCCCAATCCCCAACCCCTTTCCCCGTCCCCTATCGCCTCTTCCCCGTCCCCTATCGCCCCTTCCCTATCCCCTATCGCCTCTTCCCTATCCCCTGTTCTTCTGAGCGTCACTTCCCTCACCGTGGACTTCCCGACCGAACGTATGGGGGCCGCGCGGACGCTGCGCGCGGTCGACGGAGTCAGCTTCACGCTCGAACGCGGCCGCGTGCTCGGCCTGGTCGGCGAGTCGGGCTGCGGCAAGTCCGTCACTGCGCTCTCCCTCATCGGGTTGTGCCCGGCGCCTGGCCGGGTGACGGCTGGATCGGTGATGTTCGAAGGCCAGGACGTCACCCGCGCCGGCGAACCGGGTGTTCGCGCCCTGCGGGGGTCGCGCATCGGGTTCGTCTTCCAGGAACCGATGACGGCGCTCAACCCGGTCTTCACCATCGGCGATCAGATCGCCGAGTCGCTCGTCGTCCACAAGCGGGTGCCGAAGGCCGATGCGCAGAAGCGCGCGATCGCGCTCCTCGATGCGGTCAGGATCCCGAAGGCCGCCGAACGGGTTCACGACTATCCGCACCAGTTGTCGGGCGGTCAGCGGCAGCGCGTGCTGCTCGCCGCCGCTCTCGCGTGCGACCCGCCGCTGCTCATCGCCGACGAGCCGACGACCGCCCTCGACGTCACGGTGCAGGCGGAGGTGCTGGACCTGCTGCGCGCGACGCAGTCGGCTCGGGGGCTGGCGGTCCTGTTCATCAGCCACGATCTGGCCGTCGTCTCGGGTATCGCCGACCGCATCGCGGTCATGTACGCCGGGCGCATCGTCGAGGAGGGTCCCGCCTCCGACGTGATCGCGAACCCGCTGCATCCGTACACCCGCGGCCTGCTCGCGTCGCGGCCCGGCGGATCACCCGGAAGCCGCCTGCTCGCGATCCCGGGCGTGGTGCCCGACATGGCCGCGCCGCCGCCGGGCTGCGCGTTCGCGCCCCGCTGTCCGGAACGCACGGAGGCCTGCGAGCGCCGCCCGCCCGACCCGATCGACGCCGCGCCGGGTCGCACCGTCCGCTGCGTGCTGTACCCAGGGAGCGCCGCGTGCCGCTAGTCGACGTACGCGACCTCGTGAAGACGTACTCGCGGCACAGCGCATTCGGCCGGCGGCCCGATGCCGTGCGCGCCGTTGATGGCGTCAGCTTCGCCATCGACGAAGGCGAGACGTTGGGCCTCGTCGGCGAGTCCGGCTGCGGCAAGACAACGACCGGCCGATGCCTGCTGCGGCTCATCGAGCCGACCTCGGGCCAGTTCCTGTTCAAGGACGAATCGGTGTTCGCCGCCGCACCGGCACGGATGCGTGCGCTTCGGCGCGAGATGCAGATGGTCTTCCAGGACCCGAGCGCGTCGCTGAATCCCCGCATGAAGGCCGGCGCCATCGTCGAGGAAGGCCTGGTCATCCACCGGGTAGGCACGCCGACGTCGCGGCGCGCGCGCGTGATCGAATTGTTCGAGATGGTGGGCCTCGACCCGGCGGTGCGGAGCCGGTATCCCCGCGAATTCAGCGGCGGCCAGCGTCAGCGGATCGGCCTGGCGCGCGCGCTCGCCCTCGGGCCGTCGTTCCTGATTGCCGACGAGCCGGTGTCGGCCCTCGACGTGTCGATCCAGGCGCAGGTCATCAACGTGTTCATGGACCTGCAGGAGCGCCTGTCGCTGACGCTGCTGCTCATCGCCCACGATCTGCATCTCGTCCGTCACGTCTGCCGCCGCGTCGCGGTCATGTATCGCGGCCGCATCGTCGAGACGGGCCCGACCGAGGACGTGCTCTGCGAGCCGATGCACGCGTACACTCGCGCGCTCGTGTCGGCCACGCCGCAACTTGGCGAGCAGCCGGCGCGAATCGTGTTCGACGACACGTCGGTGGATCTCACCGCGCCGTTGCGGGAACTGGCGCCGGGGCGCTGGGCACGGGGATAGGCCCGCGGCCTTCGGCTTGCGGCTCGCGGCTTCGGGCCCGAATCGTGCGGGCACCCGAGTGCGCTTCACATCGTCGGTGCGTATGCGACGAGTCCGAACGCGACCCACGAACAGAGTCCGAGAACAGCTGACACCAACAATAGAGCAGACGCGCGACGAAACCCGCGGGTGATTCCGGCGACACACGCGATCACAATCGCGCTCCCAATCAGGTAAGTCGCCAGGTAGTCCGAGCCGTACAGCAGAGCCGCCGGAGGCCCCAGCGCCCACACGAGGCCCCAATGCCCTTCCACCAGTGACGACAGGAAAGGGATGGAACTCGACAGGAAGCAGACCGCCGACAGTGCTGCATAGAGCACCGCCGCGACGATCCAGAGAGTCGCAGGTTTGCTGGCCACGCTCAGCTGAAGACCCGGGCCAGCGGAATCTCGAACCCCGGGAACAGTGGTGAGGTCAGAGCGTCACCGCGCTTCTGCGCCAGCGTCGTCACAACCGTGAAGCCGTCTTCGCCCTGCTGCCGTCTCAACGTCGTGACCTCGCTGGCCACGGGGTCCACAATCCAGTACTCGCCCACGCCTTCGCGCTCGTAGATCGCCCGTTTGCGCCCCTTGTCCCGACGCCGCGTCCCCGGCGACAGGATCTCGACGACGAGATCGGGCGCCGCGGTGGCGTGCTTCTCGTTGACCACCAGCGCGAATCGCTCAGCCGTGAAGAACACGAGGTCGGGCACGAGCACCGTGATCATCGACAGCTTGATGTCGTACGGCGCGTGAAACACCTGGCCGAGTCGATGCTCGTTCACATACCCGCCCAGGATCAGCGACAGCTGCATCGAGATCATCTGGTGCGACGTTCCCGGTGATGGCGACACGACGTGCTCCCCATCCAGGAGTTCGTGCCGCAGGCCATCGTCCGGCAACGCGACCAGGTCGCGATACGTCCATGGCTGCGCCAGTGCCACCGAACTCATGTGGTGTGTCCTCCGTGCCGTCACGCGGCGATCCTACCATCGTCCGCGCCGGCCGTACCGGTGATGTCGGTGCGAAGATCGAGCCAAGCGGGGGTCGAATCCCGTCTGACTTGAATTGCGGGAGAACCGGGCCAGGAACGGCCGCCCCGGGCGCGGACGCGCCGGCGGCGAAGCAGATTCTGCGATGTCGCAGCGGCTCAGCGGTCGGCAAGAAGCGCGACGTTTCCTTGCTCTCGCCTCTCGCCTGTTCCCTCGTCCCTGCTCTTACGCCGCCTGCTTGATGTCGTCCGAGATGCGTCCGTCGCGGATGTGGATGACGCGCTTGGCGTAGGCCGCGATGTCGGCTTCGTGGGTCACGAGAATGATGGTGTTGCCGGCCGCGTGCAGCTTGCCGAACAGCCCCATGATCTCGTTGCCGGTCTTCGAGTCGAGGTTGCCCGTCGGCTCGTCGGCCAGGATGATGGAGGGGTTGTTGACCAGGGCACGGGCCACGGCCACGCGCTGGCGCTGACCGCCCGAGAGCTGGTTGGGCCGGTGACTCATGCGGTCACCGAGTTCGACCTTCTCGAGCGAGGACTTGGCGCGCGCCAGCCGTTCCTTCGCCGGGATGCCGGCGTAGACGAGCGGCAGTTCGACGTTGTGCAGGGCCGTCGCGCGCGGCAGCAGGTTGAACGTCTGGAACACGAATCCGATTTCTTCGTTCCGGATGCGCGCCAGTTCGTCGTCGTTCATCTGGCTGACCTGCTTGCTGTTCAGCAGGTAACTGCCCTTCGACGGGGTATCCAGACAGCCGATCAGGTTCATCAGCGTGGACTTGCCCGAGCCGGACGGGCCCATGATGGCCACGTATTCGCCGCGCTCGATGTTGACGGACACGCCGCGAAGGGCATGAATCTCTTCAGAGCCCATCACGTAGGTTTTCCACAGATCCACGGTCTCGATGAGTGCCATATAGGTGTCCGACTACGCAGGCGACCGCCCCGTTCGGTGGAGGGTCTCGTAAGGTAAGAGACGGCTCCCGGGGCGCGGAGGTTCCCGAAAAGGTTACAGCCTGAACACCAGTTCGAGCAACCGGGTGGCCCCGGCACCGAAGGTCTGGACCGTGTCCTGGACGACGGCCTGGGCATCCTTGAGCCGAACGACCTGGACGGCGTGGATCCCCTGCGGGATGTGCTCGAACACGAACGGGGCGATGTTGTCGGCGAGGAACCGCTCCCGGCCGCCATCCGAATAGTAGAGCCGCACTTCGTAGCCCGGGGGATCGACGGTGTAGCTGATGTCCTCGGCCGCCATCCGCTTCAACGTGACGATGACGCGCCCGCGCACGACGGCGGGGTTCGGCGGGTACAGGAGGTCGTCGGCATTGCCGGCGATGCCGTCCGGCCCCGCGCTGCGCACCTGGCCTGTCGATGCCCCCTCGTACGGCCGGTTGAAGGCGTCGAACAGCGCGTCGTTCCTCGAGTCGCCCGCGTTGACGTAGGGCCCCTTCCATCCCATGCCGACGTTCCTGAAGGTGTTTGTCGTGAACAGCGGCGTGCCCGGCTGCGGCCGGAGCAACTCGTCGAAGGTCACGGGGAGGCGCCCCATGTCGCCCACGAATCCGAAGGACCCCGGCACATCGCTGCGTCCCGCGATGGCCTCGTGCAGCAACCGCATCTCGCCGCGCGTGGCGTCGACCTTCCGCTCGATCGCCTGCTGCAGGAGCGCCGGCATGATCGCCGCCGCCAGAATGGCGACGACGGCCAGGACGATGACGACTTCCACCAGGGTGAACCCGCGATCGCGGCGCGGCGTGGTGTTCATGGCTGGATAGCCCTCGACAGACTGAAGAGCGGCAGGTAGAACGCCACCGCGATCAGCACGAAGACCGCGGCGAGCACCGCCAGCGCCAGCGGTCCGAACAGGGTGACCGCCCGGCTCACCGTCTGGTCCACTTCCCTGTCGTAGTACTGCTTCACCTGCTGGAGCGACCGGGACATCTGGCCCGTCGTCTCGCCGAGCGCCACCATCTGGATGACGATGGGCGAGAACTCGCCGACGGCGGCCAGCGAGCGCGAGAGCGATTCGCCCGACAGGATACGCTGGACGGCGCCTCGGAACCGCTGGGCGAGGTACGGATGGCCGAGGACTCGCTCGATGAGTGACAGCGACGGCGCCACTTCGAGGCCGGCCTCGTGCAGCGACCCGAAATGGTGCGCGAAGCGCGACAACGCGATCTTGCGCTGGGCCTCGCCGAACACCGGCACGCGCAGCAGCACGCGCGACCACCACACCGACCCGTCCGGCGTCTGCACGCGCATCTTCAGGACCAGGCCGGCGACGGCCAGGGCTGCCAGCAGCAGCCACCAGTAGTCGGCCACGAACAGGCCGACCGCCTGCACGACCCGGGTCGGCAGCGGCAGCCGCAGGTTCGGATTGATGTTCCGGTAGACGGCGACAAACCTGGGTATCGTGAAGCCGACGAGGACGACCATGAGGACGCTCAGCAAGCCGACGACGATCAGCGGATACGTCAGAGCCTCGCGTACGCGCACGGCCAGGCGGTCCTGCCAGTCCAGTTGCTGCGTGAGGTCATCGAGGGCACGGTCGAGCCGTCCGGTCGCTTCCCCGGCCCGGACGATGGCCACGTAGAGGGCATCGAACACGGCCGGGTGCCGCGCCATCGCGTCCGACAGGCTGCGTCCGCTCTCCACGCTTCGACGGACGTCGGCGACGACGGTTCGCAGGGCGTGTTTCGTGCTCTGCGCCTCCACGCCGGCCAGTCCGTCGACCAGGTTCACGCCGGTCTGTACGATGGTTGCCAGCTGGGTCGTGAAGAAGATCAGATCGCGCCGCGTCACACGCTCGAAGACACGAATCGCCCCGGGATCGAACGGCATCGCCGGCTCGCGGGCTTCGAGGAGATACTGGTCCTGGTCGCGCAGCATGGCGGCCAGCGCGTCTTCATTCGGGGCAGCGGCGCTGCCTCGTATCCTTCGGCCGTCGGCCCCGACTGCGACGTAGGCAAACTCGGGCATCGCGCTCGTCATTCGTACGCCACGCGAAGGACTTCGTCGAGGGTCGTAAGGCCGGCCGTGGCCTTCGCCCGCGCGTCATCCAGCAGGGACGAGAACCCCGAGCGGACGGCCGCCGCCCGGATCCGGGTCGAGTCCGCCCGCGCGTGAATGAGGTCGTTCAGGCCACCCTCGACGGCCAGGATCTCGTAGACCCCGGTGCGGCCACGATAGCCGGTCTGCCCGCACTCCACGCATCCCCGGCCCCTGACGAACGTCGCGACACCTGCCTCGAGGCCGAGCCTGGACAGCACGTCCGGAGGGTAGCTGGCCGTCGTCCGGCACGCCGGGCAGACGAGCCGCACGAGGCGCTGGTTCACGACGCCGGCCAGGGCAGACGCGAGCAGGTAGGGTTCGACGCCCATGTCCATCAGGCGGGGGGCGGCGCCAGCCGCGTCCTGCGTGTGCAGCGTGCTGAACACCAGCACGCCGGAGAGGGCCGCGCGCACGGCCAACTGCGCCGTCTCCGGATCGCGGATCTCACCGATCATGATGACATCCGGGTCCTGGCGGAGCAGCGACCGGATGGCCGAGGCGAACGTGAGGCCGGCCCTCGGCCGCACCTGCGTCTGCCGGAGGGTCGGGACTTCGTATTCGACCGGATCCTCGACCGTCATGATGTTCTTCTCGGCCCCTCCGAGCGCGTTGAGGGCCGAGTAGAGCGTCGTCGTCTTGCCGGCGCCGGTGGGACCGGTGACGAGCACGATCCCGCGGGACCGCGACAGCAGGCCGCGAAACCGGGCGAGGTTCTGTCGGTCGAGCCCGAGGTCGCCGAGCCCGCGCACCAGCCGCGCCTTCTCGAGCACCCGAACGGCAACCTTCTCGCCGAACACCGTCGGGAAGGTCGAGACGCGGAAGTCCACGCTGCGGCCTTCGACGTTCCGGGTGATACGGCCCTCCTGCGGCAGCCGCTGTTCGGCGATGTCGAGCCCGGCCAGGACCTTCAGCCGGCTGACGAGCGGAGGCAGCAGGTCGCGCGGCAGGGCGTCCACGGCGGACAGCACCCCGTCGACCCGGTGCCGAATACGGACCGAAGCGTCCTCGGGATCGACATGCAGGTCACTGGCGCCGGCGCGTACCGCGTCCAGCAGCAGCGTGTCGATCAACCGCACGACCGGAGACGTCTCCGGAAGGCATTCGGCCTGCGGCTGCGCCAGCGACTCGAGCCCCTGGTCGATCAGGCTCTGGAGGGCGGTGGTCCCGGCCGCGCCGTACGCCGCGTCGATCAGGCGAACGACCGCCCGCCCCGGGGCGCAGACGAGGTCGACCGGGACGTCGACCACGCGCTGGAGTTCGTCGGCGGCCGGCACGTCGAACGGATCGGCCTGTGCCACCGACAGGCGCCCCGAGGCATACGACACCGGCACGAGACGGCGGGCCCGGGCGAACGCCTCGGGCACGAAGCGGACGGCGGAGGGGTCGGGCGCGGCACCCTCGAGGCTGGCGAACGGCACGCGCGCCTCCGCCGCGAGCGCGCGCGAGAGCGCGTCCTCGCTGAGGGCGCGGGTCGCGACCAGGACGTCGCCGAGGGCCGCGCCGGTGCGGGCCTGTTCCCTGAGGGCCAGGTCCAGCTGGGCCGGTGTGATCACGCGGCTCGCGACGAGGAGGTCCCCTATCATCGACACGCCGAAGCCCTACTGGGCCCGCTCCTTGATTTTGTCGACTTCGATCCGGTGTTTCTTGACCAGGTGCCAGATCGATCGTTCGGTGATGCCGAGCAGGCGTGCCGCCTGTGCCTGCACGCCCCCTGTTCGCGACAGGGCTTCGATGACAAACGCCCGTTCGAGCTGCGCCATCTTCTCGTCGAGTGACAGGGCGCCCTGGGCATCCCACTGCTGCGAGGCGACACCGGCGACGAGGCCGACGCCGGCCGGACGAATGGGCTGCGGGAGGCCCGCCAGCGTCACCACATCACCGTCCGTGACGACCGCCGCCCGTTCGATGGCGTTCTTCAACTCCCGGATGTTCCCGGGCCAGTCGTAGGCCATCAGCGCGGCGAGCGCATCGGAGGACGTGCGCTTGATCGCCCGGCCCAGGCGCTGGTTGGCTTCGGCCAGGAAGAAGTCCACGAGGCCGGGGACCTCTTCGCGCCGCTCCCGCAGCGGCGGGACCTGGATGGTGATGACATTGAGGCGGAAGTAGAGGTCGTCGCGGAACTGGCCGTCGCGCACGCTGCGCAGCAGGTCCTTGTTGGTCGACGCAATGATGCGCACGTCGACACGAATGGTGGTGGTGCCGCCGACACGCTCGACCTCGCGGCTCTGGAGCACGCGGAGGATCTTGGCCTGCGTGGCGAGTGTCATGTCGCCGATTTCATCGAGGAGCAGCGTGCCGCCGTCGGCGAGCTCGAACTTGCCGGGTTTGCGCTGCTGCGCGCCGGTGAACGCGCCGCGTTCGTAGCCGAACAGCTCCGACTCGAGCAGGGTCTCGGGAATGGCCGCGCAGTTGAGGCGCACGAACGGCCGGGGCTTGCGCGAGGACCGCGTGTGGATGGCCTCCGCGACGAGTTCCTTGCCGACGCCGCTCTCGCCGAGGATCAGCACGGTCGAATCGGTCGGGGCCGCACGGTCGATGAGGTGCATGACCTCCGACATCGCCCGGCTGGTCGATGGTGCCCAGCCGTGCCCCGGCGTCGACGCCAGTTCGTCGCGCAGCCGCTCGATCTCGAAATGCAGTCTCCGCTTCTCGAGGGCCCGGCGGATGACGATCTCCATTTCCTCGAGGCGGAAGGGTTTCGAGAAGTAGTCGTACGCGCCGCGGCGGATCGCCTCGACGGCGCTGTCACGCGACCCGTGCGCCGTCATGACGAGAATGGGCACGCCGGGGTCGATCTTGAGCACCTCGCCGACGGCCTCCAGGCCGCTCATGCCCGGCAGGCGGATGTCGAGCAGGACGAGGTCCGGCGCCTCGGCCTTCACGACCTGCAGGCCCTCTTCGGCGGTCTTCCGCAACGTCACCGCGTAGCCGTATCGCTGCAGGGCTTCGTTCAGGAAGAACTGCATCTGCTCGTCGTCGTCAATCACGAGGACATGGAACATACGCTCACACTCTCCATCGCCGCGCGACGTCGGCCGTCATCGCGGCAGTCTCGCCGCCCCGGGCCTGGCGAGTACCACGCGCCGCGGCTCGTCGTCGGGTGCCGACACGATGACGGCATCCCGTTCGATGGCCACGATGGTAAACGCGCCCACCACGTCACCTGCACTCACGAGCCTGCCATCGACAATCGCGGTCTGCCGCGTCGGCGAGTACAGGATGGTCTTCACCACGGGATCCGCGCGGCGTGCCGGCGGCTCGCCCCCCGCGGACCGATCGCGTCGTTCGTCGCCGAACAGGAACGGGTCGCGCCGCAGCACGAGCGGCGACGACAGGTCGACGGGCGGCGGCGCGGGGATGGACGCCGGATCGGCAACGACGCCAGGCGCGACGACCGGCGTCTCGTTCAGCGCCAGCAGCGGCTGCGGCCGTACGTGCCCTCCCGAGGGCGCCGCCGACGGCCCGACGAACACCCACATGTTGTACAGCACGGCCGCGCCGAGCGCCGTCAGCGCGAGTCGAAGGTGCTGAGGACGGACGGTCACGGCCGCCCCCCTTCGGCCAGGGCCGGCAGCGCCGCGCTTCGACGGCACACCAGGAGCCTGACGTCGGCGCGCATGAAGGGCAATCCGCGCGTCAGCCGAATCGACTCGATATCGACGACGGTCGGCAGCTCACGAAGCCGCCACGCCAGCCGCGCAATCGTGGCGTAGGGCGCCTCGAACGACACGGTCACCGGCGTCACGGTCACGCGGGACGGAAACAGCCCGAAGCGGACGTCCGCCGCAGGCGCGCCGGCGCCCGCGTCGCCCGTCGACAGCCGCACCGATCGGATGGCGGTATCGCGGGCGCTCTCCTCCGCCAGGCGCGCCAGCCGCTCGGCTAGTTCGGCCACGACATCCGACTCGGATACGCGCCGTTCGAAACGAAGGACGGGCGCCGTCGGGTCGGCCGCGGCGGCCGTGCCGTCGCGCGCGATGGCGTCACGCATCACGTGGCCCCGAGCCTCGAGCCGGGCTGCCTCGTCCAGATCACGCCGGTATTCGGCCGCGAGCGGCGACACGGCAAACATGTACCCCCCGACCGCCAGGCCGACTGCCGCGAACCACGGCACCACCTGTGCGACCGCCCGCGAGTGGCGCGCCGTCACTTTCTCACCTCGAAGGCCGCCGAAAACGTCAGGACGCTGCCCTCGACCTTCGTCACCGGCGTCTGGACCGGAGGGCCGATCAGCGGCGAGGCGGACGTGGTACGAAGGAACTCGGAGAACAGCGCCTGGGCGGAAGCCGGGGTCCCGGCGTGGGCCTCGCCCTCGATCGTCAGCCTCCAGGCGCCGGCCACCGACTCGCCGACCATCGCCGTGAGCACAACGTCGCCCGGCGTGGCGGCGGCAAGGACCTCGAGGACTCGCGCCAGCCTGGGCCCCTGGCTGTCGAACGCGTCGAGCGCATCGGAACGGACGCGGGCCAGGGCCGCCGACTGACGCGCCGTCTCCAGGCGCTGCAGGTCGGCCTCGAGCGCCGCGTTCTGACGCCGCAGTCCGTCGACGCGAGCCCGCGAACCCGCAGCCAGCCACGCGACGATTCCCCAGGCGATGCCGACCACCACCATCCCGCTCAGGAGACCCGCGGCCAGGCGGCGCGCTCCCTGCGCGTCGAACGACGCGCCAGGTCCCGAAGCCCCGGCCTCACGCGGCTGCAGGGATGGCAGCGCGGACTCAGACGCCAGCGTCCACGCGACACGCATCGCGGCCGCCCGCTGACGCCGCTCCGACGGGGTTCTGCCGAGGGCGCCCGCCTCGGCCTCTTCGGTGGTGTCCAGGACCTCGACCGCGAGCGCGGTGTCCTGCTGGAGCGGCGCCGTCAGGTTCCGGAGCTCAGGCATGTCGCCGCACAAGAGCACATGACTGACGTCCACCGGCGTCCTCTGCGACAGGAACACGATGGAACGCCGCAACTCCGAGGCGACGCGGACGGCACACGCCGTCATGTCGAGCGCCGACCCCGGCGTACGATCGGTCTCGAATCCCCACGGCAGCTCGCGGGCGAACAGCGCAACGCCGTTGCGCACGATCGTCATCGCCATGGCTCGGCCGTTGAGGGCGATCACCGCGGTGGTCGGGGCGCCCGCGTGGCCCCATCGCCGACCGGCGAGTCGCGCGTGAACGACGGCGGGTGTCACGATGGACGTGACCGTGACGCCGGCGTCGATGAACGGCTGGAGCCGTGCCTGAACATCCGATGCCGACACCGCCACGTACCCGACCTCGCGACGGCCTGATGGCGTCTGTTCGCCGGGCACGGCGGCATCCGCGACAGACCCGGCGACCGGCACACCGGAATCACCGCCCTCCGACGATCGCGCCTCTCGGCGCGCGAGGACGAGCAGGTCGGCCGGGGCGGCGTTCGGCAGCAGGAACGCCTGGTGCGAGCCGCGCATCCCCCACGCCACCATGCGCACCTCGCGGCGCCGGCGGCCGAGTACGCGTCGAAGTTCAGTCGCGCACACGCCTGGCGTGTCCGCCGCGTAGGGGAACTCGTGCGCGGCAATCACACGAACGTCTGCTCCGGCGGGGCGATCCCGCCGCGACCAGCCCGACGCGGCGTCAGCCTCGACGACGCGACAGGAGTACGGAAGCAGTTCGATGCCGACACGTTGGGCCATACGTCACTACATTTTTCGGCAGATCCCCACACAAACCGTAGTGAATGCCCCGCCGGAACCTGTGCAGATTCAAGCATTTTCGGGCGAATGGCCTGCGCGTGCTCGCGAAGGATGCGGGGACCGGAAGGGCGGGGGGCGGACTACTGAATCCGGAAGGCGATATCGTCGCCGCCGACGGCAGCGGCCGTCACGGGCTGAAGGAACGGGGTGTCGAGCGTGCGGTTGGGACCGGCCGACAGGACCCACACGGCGGCCTTGGGCTGGCCGAGTTCGTTGACGACCCCCATGGATGTTTCGGCGAGCCCGATGTTGACGATGTAGCGGTTGCCCCAGGGGTCGGGGCGAAATTCCGTGCTGACGTAGGGGCCGTTCCAGCCGTGCGTCGAGATGGGCGTCCGCAGGGCATAGCCCGGGGTGTTGGCCGTCAACTGATCCGTCAACAACCCCCAGGTCCCCTGGGTCCACGGTGATGACACGGACTCGATCGGCGCCGATCCCGACGTCACGAGCACCTGGAGCTTCTGGTTCGCCGGCCCCGCACCGCCTGCCTGGGCGACCGTCCACTGAGGAAAGAATCCGGTGTCACGGTAGAACTGCACCACCGCAGACGCGATCGTCTGGCAATCGACCCGTGCACGGGCCAGGCGCGATTCGCTGATGAACGCCGTAACGGACGGCGTCAGGATCAGTGCGAGCGTCACGATGACGGCCAGCACCACCGTGAGTTCCACCAGGGTGAACCCCCGTGTGCCCCGTCGGCCGATCGTGCGCCCGGCTCGTGTCATGCGTTATCACCCGTCCACACTCCAGCAAAGGCCCGGTCCCCGGAGTCAGGCCACGACCAGCGCTGGAGAGACTGCAACGAGCGTTCCTCGAACTCGAATGTCGCGATCATACGCCAACTGTCCGGGAATCAGTCATTTGCACTGAAGACTGCGCAATCGTGCACGCGGGTGCACGGTTCCCGCCCAACAGCGGGTGTGGCTCCAATTCCGTTCGTCGCCACCGCTACCGGTCCTCACGCGCGGACTCCGCCGGCGCATCACGCTCGCAACGTATTGACGGCGTTCACTTTGTCGAAGCACCCACCGACACCAGCCCGGCGGGCATCACAAGATGTCGCCTCGAAACGGCCGCTGCTACGCGCCGTGTCGCTATCGCCTGCCACCGGACACCACGTAGACGAGGTCGTCTCCCTCCCTGCAGGTGCCGCTGCCAGCCGCGCAACCTCCGAAGTGGGTCTCGTAACGCCCGTTGGGCCCGGGCGACAGGCAGAACACGTCTCTTGCGATCCACTCCCCGCCGGAGAGGGGCGGCGCCACTGCCTCGATCGACCGGGCGTCCTCTCCGGTGGTATCCGACGCGGAGGCCAGGAACGCCACGTTGACCAGGTACCTGTGCCCCCAGGGGTCCGGACCGATGGGCGACGAGAGATACGCGCCGCGCCAGCCGAGTCCGAAGAGCGGTCCCACCGGAGACGGCCCGCCCGACGCCAGCGTCGCGTAACCAGGCGCGTTGACGGAGAACTGGTGCTCCATGCGATCACCGACGAGTGCGTCCGAATCGTGGTCCCAGTTGATGCTGCCCGGGGTCACGGCACTGCTGCTGAACGGGGTGAGGGCCGAACCGGCGAGGTCGGACGGTGTGACGTCCGGCCCATCGCTCGCGAGAATGTCCACGCGGTTGGCCTTGTCGCAGGGGCCCGTGCCGTTGAACTTCAGACAAGGCCCGACATCCCTCGTCAGGCGCGCCACCGACACGCCGATCGCCTCGCAGTCTTCCTTCGCCTTGACCCACCGCGCGTCTTCGACGAAGTCCATGATCGACGGGGCGAGCACGCCGGTCAGCAGCATGAGGACCAGCAGGATGATGGTCACTTCGACGAGAGACAATCCGCGATTCGTGCGCCTGCGTGTCATGACGAGACTCCTCGCTCGAACCGGCGTCACCGTGAGCCCCCGGACACCACGAAGACGAGGTCATCCCCGCGCCTGGCAGTGCCGCTGCCGGCGGTTCCGCCGAACGCGGTCTCGTAGATGCCGTTTGGGCCGGCCGACAGGCAGAAGACATCGCGGGACCATCCTCCGCTGCGCTGCCCCTCCCCGACGCCCGGCGCGGCATCCGCGGCCGCGGCGAGAAACGCCGTGTTCACCAGGTAGCGGCGTCCCCACGGGTCCGGGCCGATGGGCGGGGACACGTACGCCCCGCGCCAGCCGGCGCTGAAAAACGGCCCCGCATGACTCCCGTCGGGTCCGGCGTAGCCCGGCACGTTGTCGACGAACTGGGCGGTCATGGAGTCACCGCGGGATTCCCCGGTATCCCAGTTCAACGCGGATGCGAGATCGGGAGAAGAGACACCCGTTGTCGCATCGCCGCCGAGCATGGCCGGCGTGACCACGGGGCCGTCGCTGAACAGCAGGTCGACCCGATTGGCTTTCGTGCAGGGACCGGCACCATCGAACTTGAAACACGGCCCCACGTCACGCACGAGGCGCACGACCGTGAGCCCGATGGCTTCGCAGTCCTCCTTCGCTTTGACCCACTTCGCGTCATCGACGAAGTCGCCGATCGACGGGGCCAGGACGCCGGTCAGGAGCATGAGCACGAGCAGCACGATCGAGACTTCGACCAGCGACAGCCCGCGTTCGTGATTCCGCCCAGTGCGCATCGACCTCTCCTGTCTGCCCCGACTCGTCCTTCGCGGGACCCGACACTTCGGCCGCGGCGGACGCCGTGGTGACAGCAAGGCACGTGCCCTCACGGAAACACGCGGAATCACGCAGGTTTTCACTGGATTTCCGGGAGGATCCCGGCACTGCACGTGAGTGCGCAGCGGGGGACGCTGCTCCACTTTGCGAAGAAGTGGCCGTTGGAGAGCTACGGAATGTGTGGGGGTTTTCCCGTTCCCTTTTCCCTATCGCCTATTCCCTAATCCCTGTCAGATCAGCTTCGCCTTCAGTTGCTGTACGCGGGCGCGGACGTCGGAGGCGAGGGCCGCGTTGTCGGGGCCGGCCGAGGAAAGGAAGGACTCGTAGTGCTGGATGGCGCGGACGAGATCGCCGCTCTCTTCGCAGATGAGCGCGAGGTTGTAGTGTGCGGGCGCGTACGTCGCCTGGATCGCGATGGCACGCTGAAGCACCTCGCGCGCTTCGTCCGGACGACCGAGGGCCTTTACGGCCGTGCCGAGGTTCGAGAGCGCCTCGAGGTTGCGCGGGTCGCGAGCGACCAGCGACCGGAACTCCGCCGCGGCCGCGTCGGGATTCCCCGAGTTGAGCAGCGCGATGCCGAGGTTGTTGTGCGCCTTGTCGTACGTCTCGTCGATGACCGTCGCACGGCGGAACGCGCGGATGGCATCGTCGTAGAGCTTCTTGTCGAGGTAGAGCAGGCCGATGTTGTTGTGGGCCTCGACGTTGAGTTCATCGGCGGCGAGCACGGCCCGGTACTGCATCAGCGCGTTCTCGAAATCGCCGGTGCGATGGTAGTAGAGCGCCCGGCGGAAATGGTCGGCCTCCGGCCCGCCGTTTCGTGGCGCTTCCGGCGGGGACGGTGGCACCGCTCGCACGGGCGCGGACGCCGCCGTCGCGGGCGTCGCCACCGCGTGGGCGGCGGCCGCAGGTGACGGGAGGCGATCGAGCGTGACATCGGCCGGGACGCCCACGGGAACCGGCGGGACGTCCGGCGAGACGATCTGAGGTCGGGACTCCGGCGCCGGAGGAACGCGGGTGTTTCCCACGCTGGTTGAAGCCGGCGCCGTGGGGACGACCGTCCGATGCGGCCACCATCCGATCGTGCTGGCCCCGAACCAACTCGCGATCGCCAGCAGTCCGATGACCGCGAAGCCGAGCAGCAGGCGGGCGATGCCGAGCCTTCGAGCCGGGGCGACCGGCGACGGCTGGACGGCCGGGTAGCCGAGCGACGCGAGAATCGAGTCTTCGGTCGGGTCGCGGGGCGGATCGCGGCGGGAGGGGCCACGGTCCTCCGAGGACTGACGCAGGGCGTCCAGCGTCCGGCTCACGGCCTCACCGGAACGCGACGGTCGAGTGGTTGTGGGTGGCCTCGATCGGCGGTCGGCGTCGCAGCCACGCGAACCGGGAGCGAGGCGCGGGCTGGAGGTCCAGCGTCTGGGCCGCCCGTTCCACCAGGTCCGGCGTGACGCGGCCCGACCTCGCCGAATACGCGCCGAGCAGGCTGCGATCGCAGATCAGGTTGATGACCCTCGGGATGCCGTCCGAGTACCGGTGCACGGCGCTGATGGCCTTCGGCGTGAAGCTGACGCCCGTTCGGACACCTGCCACGTGCAGCCGGTGCACGACGTACTCGGCGACTTCTTCGCTGGTCAGCGGTTTCAGCTCGTAGCGGATCGAGACCCGCTGGTCGAGTTGCCGCAGTTCCGGCGATCGGAGCACGGTCTGCAGGTTGAGCTGACCGACGAGGATGATCTGCAGGAGCTTCTCCTTGTCGGTTTCGAGATTCGAGAGAATCCGCAACTGCTCCAGCACCTGCAGCGGGAGATTCTGCGCTTCATCGATGATCAACACCGCGCTCGCCTGCAGCGGCAGGAGGCCGAGCAGGAAATCGTACAGCGTGTCGATCAGCTCCTGTTTGCTCACGCCGTTCAGGCGGCCGGCCTTGACGTCCTCGCGCGACACGACGCCGAAGTCCTGCAGAATCAGCTTGAGCAGATCGTCTTCGGACAGGAACGGGTTCAGGACGAGCGCCGTGAACGTGCGCCGATCGATCTGCTCGAGCAGCGCGCGGCACAACGTGGTCTTGCCGGTGCCGATGTCCCCGGTCACGACGACGAACCCTTCGCGGCGGCGGATCGAGTACTGCAGCAACTCGAGCGCGTTGGCGTGCGACTCGCTGCGATACAGGTACTTCGGATCCGGCGTCAGGCTGAACGGCTTCTCGGTGAAACCGAAGAACTCCTCGTACATCGCTGGCCTCTCCGCTCGTGTCTCGGACGCCGGCGCTACTTGCGCACCGGCGCCCGCTGGGCTTCGAACAGCCGGTCCAGGTCCGCCGCGGTATCCGCCGCGATGTCCTGCGGCGCCATCACCGTCGGCGTCAGCAGGATGACCAGGTCCGTCTTGCGTTTGCTCGTCTGATTCCGCTGGAAGAGCCCGCCGACGAGCGGCACGTCTCCCAGCACCGGCACCTTGGATTTCTCGACCAGGCCGCGCTCCTGCATCAGGCCCGCGATCACGATGGTCTCGCCCTGGTGCACCCGCACCATGGTGTCGGTCTCGCGAACCGCGACAATCGGCACCTGATCGCCAAGGCGTGACGTGGCCGTGCCCGTCCGCTCGGTGATCGACGGCGTGATGCTCAGGTGCACGATGCCGTCGGCGGCGATCTGAGGCGTCACGCTGAGCACGATGCCTTCGGTGATCGCCTGGGGCGTCACCGTCGTCTGCAACACCTGGCCCGTCGTCGCGTCGACCTGGGACGTCGTCACGAAGAAGACGTCCTGGGTACCCACGCGCATCACGGCCGGTTCGTTGTGCATGGCCATGACCCGCGGGCTGGCCATCACGTTGACGTGGCCCTGGCTGGCGAAGGCGTCGAGCAGCCCCTGGAAGTCGTGCAGGTCGAGGCCAACCGTGAATGCGCCACCGCCGCTGGTCGGCGCAAGGCGCTGGGTCACGGTAACCGCGTTGCCGGCGGACCGCAGGACCGCGGACCAGTCGATGCCCGCGGAGAACTCGTCACGCAGTTCGACCTCGAGCACCTTCGCCTGGATCTGCACCTGCCTGAGGACACGCGTTTCGACCGCTTCGAGGTACTGCCCGATGAGATCCAGACGATCCCGGAAGTCGGTCACCTGGAGGAGTCCGGCTTTGCGGTCGACGTTGTGCTTGCCGTCGGCGGAGACCAGCGTCTTGACGCCCGCCGCGATCTCGTCGAAGAGGTCGCCGCTGTCGGTGCTCGACACCGACGCCTGGCTGCCGCCAAAGCCGCCGCTGCCCATGCCCGGCCCCATCATGCCCGCGCCGTACGCTCCGTAGCCGCCACCCGCCATCGTGCCGGCGTTGCCGGCCGTCCCCGCGCCGTAGCCGCCGCCCAGGACGCCGCCCAGGATGCCGCCCGAACCGCTGCTGCGCGAACCGGTCCGGCGGCTCGCCACGTAGTTGATCGGGAAGATCCGGGTCTCCATCTTCCGTTTCGCGACCTTCAGCACGGTCCCGGCCAGCTGGTAGTCGAGGTGGAGCGGAGGCAGGATGAGGTCGAGCGCCTGGCGCAGCGTGACGTTTTTCAGTTCGCCGCTGAAGGTGCCGTCGACGTCAGGCGCCGGGACGACGCTCAGGTTCGTATCGCGAACGAGCACGAGCAGCAGTTCGCGGACGGAAATCGGTTCGGCGAAACTGAGCGAGAACGGCTGATCCGTGGCCTCGGAACGCCGGCCTTCTTCGAGCTGGCTCACCGCCAGCGGCTTCAGCGCCGGCCGCTGGGGTCCGAGACCCCGTTCCGAGGTCTTCGGCGGCCCCTGTGTGACGAGGGCGGGCGGGACGCTCACCGATGCCGAAGACGGCTGGACCAGTTGCGCGGCGGATGGCACTGCGGCCGCCAGGACGACGGCGAGCGACAGCGCGATCACGGCTGGCCGGCAACGGCGTGTGCGTTCCATTCGAATCGCCCTCTCCACCGAGACGTCGGGCGCACGGGCACCACGTCTCCTGGGCGATGTCTCGGCCTAAGTCGTTGATTTCGTTAGGGGATTGGTACGAACTGCGCGGGCTTTCACACGGTGGCACGGGGGGCGCGTGTGAGCCGTCGGCCGAGATGACGAGCTCGGGACGCGCTACTCCGCCTCTGGCGTCGCGTCGTCCGCCGTCAGCGCCAGGAAGATGTCCTCGAGGGACAACGTCTCGCCGCTCAGCGACAGCAGTCGCCAGCCCTGGCGGACGATGGCCTCGGCGGCGGCGCTGCGCACGTCGACGCCAGCGGGGGATTCGAGGTGCGCGACGATCAGCCCCGGCTTCGACTGACGATCGATCTCGACACGTTCCACGCCAGGCACACCGCAGCACGTGCGCTGCACGGCATCGCCGGAGGCCTCGGACTCGATGTCAGGCGCCACGAGTTCGACGCAGGCGACCTCGCGCGCGCGCAGGCGGCTCGCCAGGTTACCTGGCGTATCGACGGCCATCACCCGGCCGCGATTCAGGATGACCACGCGGTCGGCCACCTCTCCGACTTCCGGCAGGATGTGCGTCGACACCAGCACCGTGTGGTAGCCGCGGAGTGTCTTGATGAGCTCGCGTACCTCGGCGCGTTGCTTCGGATCGAGGCTCGAGGTCGGTTCGTCGAGCACGAGCACCGGTGGCTCGTGCACGAGCGCCTGGGCGAGGCCGACCCGCTGCCGGCACCCCTTCGACAAGGTGCCGATACGTTCGTCCGTGACATCGGCGAGTCGCGTGCGTTCCAGAGCCTGGCCCACGGCCGACGTCAGGCGTGCCTGCGGGACATCCTTGAGCGCCGCGACGAACCGCAGGTAGCGGCCGACGGTCATCTCAGGGTAGAGCGGCGGATTCTCGGGCAGGTAGCCGATCAACTTCTTGGCGGCGACAGGGCGATCGTAGAGATCGTGCCCCCCGATCCGCACGCGCCCGGCACTGGGCGGCACGTACCCGGTCACCATCCGCATCGTCGTCGTCTTGCCTGCGCCGTTGGGGCCGAGGACCCCAAGGACCTCCCCCGCCTGGACCTCGAACGACAGGTTGTCGACGGCGACGAACTGGCCGAAACGTTTTGAGAGGTTCGAGACGGAGATCACGTCCCGTATGTATCGGGAGATCGGGGAGGGGACTGTAGGGGGAACCCGGCTTTCGGCTTTCGGCTCTCGGCCCGGCCAAGCCAGGCCCGACTGAAGTCGGGCGCTACACTTAGCCTCCAGCCTCTAGCCTCTAGCCTCTAGTTCCCGACCGGATAGTCCGGCGGACGAAGCGGCTCGGGCTTCTTGCGGAAGAACAGGTAGCCCAGGAAACCGCCGGCGGTGGCGAAAACGGCGCCGGCAAACAGCATGGCGACGAAACCCATGACAGCGCCCGCGGCGGCCATTTCGGCACTGCCCGCCGACCCGAGGGCATCGCGCACCTCGGGCGGCAGGTTGGGCAGGGTGTCGGCCAGTCGAGACATGGCCCGCTGCTGAATCGGGCCCATCAGCAGGCTGACCGGCAGCGAGACGAACACGTAGACGAACGCTCCAACGAGTCCCGACATCAGGCCGACGATCGCGCCGTCGCCCGCGGAGATAGGCGCCTCGGTATTCGACTGCAGGACGTAAGACGCCAGGACGCCGCCGGTAACGACCCAGAGACAGCAGCAGAGGTTGAGCGCCCCGACGATGGGCAGCGCCGAGAGGATACCGATGGCCAATCCTCCCCAGACGGCCGGCATCAACATCGGTCTGCCCTGCATCGCTGCTCCTTCTCGGGGGCATGGGACATGGGGCATGGGAACGTTCCCTTGCCCCTCTTCCCTTTCCCTCTTCCCTATCGCCTATTCCCTAATCCCTAGTCGTAATACTCCGCCCCCAGGTGCGTGATGAGGTCCTCGCCCTTGAGGTAACGGAGCGTGTTCTTCAGCTTCATCGACTGAATGAAGAGATCGTGCTCGGGATACAGGTTCTTCGCGTGCTGCGGGCTCTTGAAGAAGAACGAGAGCCATTCCTGGATGCCGCTCCACCCGGCGCGTTTCGCCAGGTCGAGGAACAACACGAGGTCGAGCACGATGGGCGCCGCCAGGATGCTGTCACGGCACAGGAAGTTGATCTTGAGCTGCATCGGATAGCCGAGCCAGCCCACCAGATCGATGTTGTCCCAGCCTTCCTTGTTGTCGCCGCGCGGCGGGTAGTAGTTGATCCGGACCACGTGGCACAGGTCCTTGTAGAGCTGCGGGTAGAGGTCGGGCTGCAGGATGTAATCGAGCACCGACTTCTTGCTCTCTTCTTTCGTCTTGAACGACTCCGGATCGTCGAGCACCTCACCGTCGCGGTTGCCGAGGATGTTGGTCGAATACCAGCCCTCGACGCCGAGCAGGCGGGCCTTGAGACCGGGCGCGATGACGGTCTTGATGAGCGTCTGCCCCGTCTTGAAGTCCTTCCCGCAGATCGGCACTTTGTTCTGCGCCGCGAGTTCGAGCATGGCCGGGACGTCCGCCGTCAGGTTGGGCGCGCCGTTGGCGAACGGAATCCCTTCCTTGAGCGCGGCGTACGCGTAAACCATCGACGACGGGATCGACGGGTCATTGGCTTCGAGCGCCTTCTCGAAGGCCGCCAGCGACTCGTGCGCCGGCGACTCGGTCATGAAGATCTCGGTGCTGCCGCACCAGATCATGACGAGGCGGGCGAGACCGTGGTCCTGCTTGAACTTCCGGATGTCTTCGATGACCTGGCCGGCCAGATCGAGCTTGTGCTTGCCCTTCTTGACGTTCGGGCCGTCGAGGCGCTTGACGTACTGCCGGTCGAACACGGCCTTCCACGGCTTGATCGCCTCGAGTTCAGGCCGGATCTGCTCGAGCAGGCGGTCGTCGAGCACGCCCGCGTTCTTGGCCGACTCGTAGACGTTGTCCTCGAAAATGTCCCACCCGCCGAACACGATGTCGTTGAGGTCGGCCAGGGGTACGAAGTCCTTGACCAGCGGAGCGCGCCCGTCGGTGCGCTTGCCCAGGCGGATGGTGCCCATCTGGGTCATCGATCCGATCGGCTGGGAGATACCTTTGCGAACGGCGATGACGCCAGCGATGAAGGTGGTGCTGACGGCACCGAGACCCACGAGGAGGATACCCAATTTGCCCTGGGCCGGGGCGATTTCGACAGGTTTTTTCACGATGGCACTATACCACGGGCTTACGTTCGAGGCCGGAAGGCCTCGACGAACGTCAGGCCTTCACGGGCAGCGAGGAAACGTACGGGGCCGAAACCCGCACGCTCCAGAAAATGCGTGAGCGCGGACGCCACCTCACCGGATGGCGTCGTCTCGAGGCCAACAAGGCGGCCCCAGCCTTTGTGCGTGCTGTGCATGGCCAGCACACGTCCCCCTCCGCGCACCACGCGGCGGAGTTCAGCGCCGAGCACCGACTGGACCGACGCGTCGAGCGTCAGCAGCGTATTCCCGTCGATGAGGGCGACGTCGAAGGCCTCCCCGACGTAGGGCCAGGTCCCGGCCGCCTCTGCCACTTCCACGAGAACGCCTTCCCTGACCGCGGCCGCTTCGAGGGCCGCCCGGTCGGCCGGTGCATTCACCACCGCGCAGGCTTGTCCCGTCAGGCCGGTCTTTGCCGCCGCCGCAGCGAAGAGACCAGGGTCGCCCCGGCCAACCTGCAGCAGGCGTTCACCGAGCCGCACGCCGGACATCCCCAGCGCGAGTTCGAGCGGTCCCCGCGACCGACGGAATCTGAAGAGCGACAACATGGCGTCCAACAGGTTACTCCAAGCCGGGCGGAAGTCCAGCCCGCTCCGGTGTCACGTGGCGAGCACACCGGGAGCCCTTTCATTAGGACACCGGGCCTGGCCGTCCGGCCGGGACCGCGGGTTTTCCGGCCAAAGCGACCGCTGGTCCTCCGGCACCGTCTTTGCGTCCCTGGATACGGATGTCTGCCCGCGTCGCGTCCCGTCATCTCGTCGCCCTGGCTCTGGCCGTGTCCGTGACCGCGGTGCTGACCGCGATGCCCCGGCAGACCGTCCAGGAGCCAGGCCGGGCAACGCCGGGCGCCCAGACGCCACGGTTCCGTTCCGACGTGGAAATGGTCAACGTGACGGTTACCGTGACCGATGCCCGGGGCCGGTTCGTCCCGAACCTCCGGCCGGCCGACTTCATCGTGTTCGAAGACGGGAAGGTCCAGCCAGTCTCGTACTTCGCCAACGAGAGGGTCCCCGTCAGCCTGGGCATCGCCATCGATACCTCGGGCAGCATGGCAGGCACCAAGATGGACGCGGCCCGCGAAGCGCTTCGCCGCTTCGTCGTCGATCTGCTCGGCGCCGAGGATGAGATCTTCCTCTACCGGTTCAATGAGGACCCCGAACTCCTCCAGGGGTGGACGCGCGACCGCGCGGCGCTCATCGAACGGATGGCCCGGATTCGGCCGAACGGCGGAACCGCGCTCTATGACACCGTCGCCGAGACGGTGGCCGTGGCCCAGGCCGGCCAGCATCGCAAACGGGCGCTCGTGATCATCTCGGACGGCAACGACACCAACAGCCTGACCAGGGTCGAGGAGGTCCAGCGGCGTATCCGTCAGACCGAGGTGCTGGTCTACGCCGTCGGTATCGACGGCAACGACGGTCCCCAGGTGGTCGGCGTCTCGCAACGTCCTCGCCCGCGGCCGCCGGTGGGCATCCCGCTCCCGCAGGGCCCGATTCCGGGAGGCGGCAGGTTCCCGCAACAACCGCCGGTGCGTCCTGTGCCTCCGGTCCCGTGGCCGGGCGGCACCCTGCCTGGAACACGCAGCGATCGCGTGAACGAACTGGCGCTGCGCGCGATGACGGACGACAGCGGCGGACGGACGGAGATCATCCGCACGGCAGCCGACCTCGGACCCGCGACGGCCGCCATCGCCAACGAACTCAGCCAGCAGTACTTCCTCGCCTACCCGGTCACCGGCGCGAAGGAAGGGCGATGGCGCGCCATCCGCGTGCAGGTGCGCGACCCCTACTTCCACGTTCGAGCAAGGCGGGGGTATCTTTACTAGGGATCAGGGGATAGGGGATAGGGGATAGGGAAAGGCAAGGGAAAGGCACCGGGGCCGTGAGCCGCGAGCCGGATCGTGTACTATTCCCCAGATGTCCTCTGCACTACCCATCGCCGTCGGGTTATCGCTGCTCGGCAGCCTCGGCGGCGTGCTCGTCGCGTCGACACTGCTGCTCTTCAAGCCACGTGTGCGGGAACAGATCGTGCCGTGGCTCGTGAGCTACGCCGTGGGCACGCTGCTCGGCGCCGCGCTCCTGAACCTGCTGCCCGAGGCCCTCGAATCGCTGGAAGCCTCGCGGGTCTTCGGCACACTGCTCGGCGGCATCGTCCTGTTCTTCGTCTTCGAGAAACTCGTCCTGTGGCGCCACTGCCATGCCGATCATTGCCAGGTGCACAACGCGGCGGCGCCACTGATCCTCGTCGGAGATGCGGTGCACAACTTCATCGACGGCGCGGTGATAGCAGCCGCGACGGCCGTCTCGGTGCCGCTCGGCGTCACGACGGCGCTGGCGGTGGCGACACACGAGATTCCCCAGGAGGTCGGGGACTTCGCGATCCTGCTTGGCGCCGGCTACTCGCGGCTGCGCGCGTTGTGGCTCAACGTCCTGTCGGGGGTCTCGGCTGTCGCCGGCGTGCTGGTGGCGGGTTTCGCCATCGACCACGTGCCGACCCTGCTTCCCTACTTCCTCCCGCTGGCGGCCGGCGGATTCCTCTACGTGGCGATGTCGGATCTGATTCCGAGCCTGCATCGGGGCCCGTTCGAGCGGAGCGCCTTCCGGCAGGTTCTGGTGGTGGCCGCCGGAATCGCGACGGTCGTTCTGCTGTAAGCCGAATCGCGCACTGTCCTTCGGAGAGGGCAGCAGGAAGGCGGCGGGACCTGCCGATACCACGGATCTCGCCGGATTCCGCGCCGGCTGGAGTGGCACGAACCTTGATCGTGTGATGGGCAGGCGAGTTCCCGGAAAGGCCAGCCGTCCCACGCCAGCGTCACCGGCGGCCCCCTGGTACCGTGGCCCTCGCCGGGAAGGAGATACGATCATGTTGCGGCGGTATCTGGCGCTCGGGTTGGTGGCGGTATTCGTATCGACCGCACCGGCACTGGCGCAGACGGAACGGAAAGATCTGGCGGTCTTCAACGACGTGGCCAAGGCCGTCCAGCAGTACTCGAACTTCACGATCTTCGATGACGTGGCGGCGAGCGTGTCGGAAGGCCGAGTGGTGCTCACCGGCAAGGTCACGATGCCCTACAAACGTTCGGCCATCGAGAAGCGCGTGGCCAAGGTCGAAGGCGTAGAGACGGTCGTCAACAAGATCACCACGTTGCCGACCTCGCCGTTCGACGACGAGTTGCGCTATCGGGTGGCGCGGGCCATCTACGGCCACTCCGCGTTCTGGCACTACGCGTCCATGGCGAACCCGCCCATCCACATCGTGGTGGAGAACGGCCACGTCATGCTGACGGGCGTGGTCAACAGCAACGTCGAACGGATGCTCGCCCGATCGCTGGCGACCTCGTTCGGCGCGTTCTCGGTGAAGAGCGAATTGAAGACGGACGCCGAGATGAGAGCGGATCTGGAGAAGCTCGGCGATCACTGAACGGCTACCCGGACAGCAGCGGCAACCACGAGGCCCGGGGGCGTATGCCTCCGGGCCTTTTCGTCATCCGTCGATCGTCTTCTCGAGGCGGATCTCGTCGCGGATAGGGATGCCGCCGAAGCCGCGATTCCGCGGTGGTGGATTGTCGGCCACCATGGCCGCGGCGACGAACTCGGTGATGAGGTACCCGCGCCGCTGATAGAAGTAGAGTGACGGCAGATTGTCGTTGGTCGTGGAAAAGATGATGCGGCGCAACGCGAGACGCCGCGCGAGCAACTCGGCTTCCGCGACCAGGTAACCGCCGACGCCGGATCGTTGCCACGCCGGGTCGGTGGCAAGCGCCACGATCTGCAGCCCGTCACCACGAAGGCGATAGACCAGGGCACCGGCGAGGTCGCCCTGCATCACGGCCACCAGCGCGGGCGCATCGTCGAGCCGCATCGGTTCACCGAATGCCACGACCCGCGTGCGGCCGAAGTCACGTTCGAACAGCGCCATGACCGCGGGCCGCTCGCTGTCGATGGCTTCGCGGACCATCACCGGCGGCAGCTCGAGGCGAGGACGGCACTCGCACACGACCTGGAGACGCGCATCTTCCCAGTCGACGAACTTGCCGCAGCGTGCGCAGCGCAGCACGGCCGGCTTGGCGCCGGAGGTCGGGCGTGGATCCATGCGCGCTACTCTACACGAAACACGACCTCGGGCTTACGGCTCGCGGCTTACGGCTCTCGGCCCTCGACCCTCGGCCCTCGGCTTGCGGACTGGAGGTGTCACGCCGCGGCTCGCCAGGCAGGGCTGAAGCCCTGCCCCACGACCAGCCGGCCACTCGCCTCTCGCCTATTCCCTTGTCCCTGTCCTGATCCCTATCGCCTTGTCCCTCTCCCCTATCGCCTCTCCCCTGTCCCCTGTCCCCGATCCCTGATCCCTATCGCCTTGTCCCTGATCCCTGTCCTGTAACCTCCTCGCCGCGGGCCGGTCTAATTCGAGCAGGGGGACGACGTCCCCGGGGGAAGGCAGAGGCGGACGGTCGGCCGAACCCGACCGTTGAGCACGTTCGTGGAGGCATGTGGTCATGACTCGTCATCACTTCTCGTTTGGGTGCGCCGTTGCGGGCGCCGCAGCGTTCGCCGTTCTCACGGTGTCGCAGGCTTCGGCACAGACCGCGCAGCCGGCCAGACCGGCGGCGCCGGCCGTCGCGGCGCAGCCCGCTCTGCCGCAGCCGCCGGCCCAACCGGCGCTGCGTCGCGGTGCGCCGGGAAACCAGGCCCTCGGGCTGACCGAGGACCAGAAGGCCAGGATCAAGGCGCTCCGGGAGACGCAGCAGAAGGAACTGCAGGCATCCCGGGAGGCCGCTCGCGCAGCCCGGCAGAAACTGGCGGAACTCCAGCGGGCAGGGACCTTCGATGAACAGGCGCTCCGCGCGGCAGCCAGTGCCGTCGCCGCGGCGCAAGTCGACGCCATCGTGGCGCGGGCCCGTCACCGCTCACAGTACCTCTCGGTGCTGACACCCGAACAGCAGGCCCGAGTGAAGCAGCGTCAGGCTGCGGCCCGGCGCGACGCCCGCCAGATCGCCCGTGATGGTATGGCGTTTCGCGACGGCTACCGGGCCGGCCTGATGCGCGGTATGCGTCAGCAGCGCCCGGGCCAGATGGGCCGCCCCGGACGCCGGTGAAGAAACGACGTCGGGGTTGGGGGTTGGGGGTTGGCCCAATCCCCAGTCCCTATCGCGCTCCTGTCAGCCACACCTCGAAGACCGTTTCGCGTCCGGGGTCGCTGCGCACCGTGATGCGGCCGCCGTGGCGTTCGACAATCGCCTTCGCGATGGACAACCCGAGCCCGCTGCCCCGACCGTCGGCGCCGCGGGCTCCGTCCGCCTTGTAGAACCGGTCGAACACGTGCCCGAGGTGCTCGGGCTCGATCCCCTCGCCAGTGTCGCGCACGAGTAGGGCGATCCCGTCCCCGCGACGCTCGCTGCGCAGTTCGACTTCGCCGCCCCCGGGGGTATGCCGCAACGCGTTCGCCGCCAGGTTCTGGAACACCTGTTCGAGGCGGCCCGCGTCGCCGGCCACCGTCCTGGCATCCTCCGCCACGTTCACCCGCAGCATGACTGCCTTCTCTTCCGCGACACGTTCGTGCCGCTCCATCACGCGGGTGAAGAGCGCCTGCACGTCGACCGGTGTCGTCGTCAGCGTGCCGCCTCCAGCTTCGAGCCGGGCGAGGTCGAGCAGGTCTCCGGTGATCTGCTCGAGACGCTCGGCCTCGGCGCTGACGATGCCGAGGTATCGGCGGCGGGCGTCTTCGTCGAGCTGGAGCTCCGACATCTGCAGGGTTTCGAGATAGCCGCGGATGGCCGTCAGCGGCGTCATCAACTCGTGCGAGACGTCGGCCAGCAGCTGCTTGCGCGCTTCGGTGGCCGACTCGAGGGCCGTCGTGCGGCGATCGAGTTCGTCCGCCATCGCATTGAAGGCGCGCGCAACCGACGTGACTTCGTCGCCGCCGGCGATCGGCGCGCGGGCGGTGAGTTCGCCGGCGCCCAGCTGTCTCGCGGCATCCTCGAGCGCCCGCAGACGTCGCTGCGCGGGACGGAAGACGAACAGCGCGGCCAGTGTGGTGGCCACGGCGAGGAGCCCGAGCGCGATCGTGAGCGCCGTCGGCGCGAACTGGCGGAGGAGGATCGGCAGTGGCTCGGCCGGGGGCACCACCACGACAGCCACGACGGTCCCGTCCTTCAGCACGGGCGCGATGCCCATCATGCGGCGGCCGGGTCCGGGCGGCGTGCGGCGATTGTCTGGCGGCGGACCGTCCTGCCCCCTCGGCTGGTCGGCGCCTGGCGGAGGCCCGAACGGACCCGGTCCAAATTCGGGACGCCGCGGATCCATGCCGGGCGGCATCGGCGGTCCGCCCTGCGGACGCCGGCCCCCTCCACGGAGCCGCCGCAACGCCATGTCGACGAGCTGCGGCGGCATCTCGGCGCCGGGATGGGACACGAGGACCTTGCCGTCCGCGGTGATGACGCCGACGGGCCTGGTCACGCCGCCGTAGTGTTCCCGCAGGTAGGCCTCGGTGTTGTTCAGTGTGCCCGTGGCCATCTGGTTGCCGAGGTCGGACGCCACCAGGGTCGCCAGGTCGTACGGGGTACGTCCGGCCACGTCGTCCGAGGAGCGCGCCACGAGCCAGAACAACAGGCCGCCCTGGACCACCAGCACGATGGCCAGGAAGGCGACGAACCCGAAGGCCACGCGCCAGTAGAGGCTTCGGAACCAGACTCGGTCAGGCATCGGTGAACTTGTACCCGCTTCCCCAGACGGTCAGAATGTACGCCGGAGCGGCGGCATCCCGTTCGACCTTCTTGCGCAGCCGCTTCACCAGGGCGTCGACGCTCCGGTCCGTCACGAACGTTTCGCCCTTCCACACGCGCGCGAGCAACGCGTCGCGACTGAACACGATGCCCGGATGCGACGCGAGCACGTGCAACAGGCTGAACTCCTGCGCCGTCAGGTCGACATCCTCCCCCGCCACACGTACGCGCCGGCGCGCCGGGTCGATTTCGAGATCGCGCACGTGCAGCACGCGCGTCGCCAGACCCTCGGCGTCGGCATCGGCCGGTACCGGGGAGGGCCTGGTCGCGCGTCGCATGAGCGCGCGGACGCGGGCCACGAGTTCGCGGATGCCGAACGGCTTCGTCAGGTAGTCGTCCGCGCCGCTCTCCAGGCCGAGGACCTTGTCCGATTCCTCGCGCCGCGCCGTGAGCATCAGCACCGGCGTCTGGACGTTCGGCCCTTCCCGGCGCATCGCCCGGCAGATGGCGACGCCGTCCACGTGAGGAATCATCAGGTCGAGAATCACGATGTCGAACCGCGTGTCACGCAACGCCTGCAGCGCGACGCGCCCGTCCGGCGCCATGCTGCAGGCCAACCCTTCGAGCCCGAGGTGCAGTCCCACGAGTTCTCGAATCGCTGGTTCGTCTTCTACCACGAGCGCGCGGGGTTTCTCACTCACGATTCCACCGTGTCATGAAAGTGTCACAACCGTGCCGCCCGGGTGTCACGGCCCTTCCGTCAAACTGGTCAGGACGAAACGAACGGGAGGCCCCGATGCAGCTCAAGGATAACAAGGTGGTTCACAAAGCGGTGGTTCTTCTTGGTGTCGCCGCCCTGACGGGCGCGATTGGCGTCGGTCTGAGCGCGCAGATGGGGCCGCGGCCTTCGCAGGGCGGCCAGGAGCCAGGCGGGCCCGGCCGGGGCGGCATGATGGGCGGCCCGGGCATGATGCGCGGTGGTCCGGGCGGCCCCGGCATGATGCGCGGCGGCCCGGGAGGCCTGCTCGGGCTGCTGGGGCCAGGGATGCGCGATTTGAACCTCACGGACGCGCAGCGCGAACAGATTCGGGCGATTGCGGAGTCGCACAAGGCCGACTTCGACGCCATCCGGGATCGGACCCGCGCCGCTCGCGAAGCCCTGCACGACGCCACGATCGGCGGCACGGCAGACGAAGCGGTCATCCGTGAGAAGGCTGCGGCAGTGGCGGCCGTGGACACCGACGCGGCGGTCCTTCAGTGGAAGCTGCACTCGGAGGTCACCGCGGTGCTGACGCCCGAACAACTGCAGAAGGCGAAGCAGCTACGCGAGACGATGAAAGAGCGGATGAAGAACGGACCGGGCCGGATGATGCGACGCCCGCAGCCGCCAGGGCCGGCGGCGGATGAGCGGAGCGACTGGCACGACGACAACGAGGACGGCGGGCTCCTGGCGGTCTGACACTCCTCCTCCTCCTCCCCACACGGACCCGAGGAGTCTGCCAACGAAACCGGGCTGGCGTATGGCCAGCCCGGTTTCTTCGTACGAGAGGAAACGGCAGGGCTGACCGCCGTCGCCTCACCCGCCGGCGAGTCGCGACGAAGCCACCCGGCGGGGAGGCTATGGCGCGTCCGCCGTGCGTGGCGAAGTCGGAAAGCCCTGCCCCACATCCGACAGATGCCCAGCTCGAGCGATCGCCGAGGTCAGGCGGACTGGCGGCCCCGTCCCTTGCGCACGACCCACGTCACGATGAGCGCGAACACCGCCAGGGCGATGGCCCCGCTCAACGCGAACAACTTGAGCGTCGAAAAGAGGATCGACTGGGTGTCCATCCGGGCTTCGATCTCGAGGGGTGACCCTGTCTGCCGGGCAGCCAGTGCCTGCTCCCAGACGAGGATGTTGCCGCGCTTCAGGTTGTCCTTGCCCGCGTTGTGGTACCGGATACGCGCCGGCAGGTGCAGGCGGACGGCGATGAGCTCGTTGCCTTTCCAGCCGACGTTCCCCACATCCTTGCCGGCCACCGCGCCGAGCACCTGCCTGTAGACGACGAGGCCATCGCGTTCCGTGAGGCCATACGTCGACCACGAGAGGGGCGCGGACGTCGCCAGCGCCCGGATGTCGCGGACTCGCAGCCGGATACTCGCAAAACGGCGGCCGAAACGCCGCCACGAGGAGATCCGGACGACCTCGCTGTCAGCCGTGTCGTAGTACTTCCGGACGACGTTCTTGTCGAACCTGGCGTTCGGCCTCAAGTCGAGTTCCAACCCACGCAGATTCGCCAGGGCCGGCAGCGAGGCGTTGATGTACACCGTGGCCGATCCGTCGAGCGACAGGTGGATGTCTTCTTCGTATTCGTACTGCTTGGCCAGCCCGCCGCCGCGGCAGGAGGCCGCGCCCACCGCCGCCAGGACGATGGCCGCAAGAACCAGCCGACGGGCCCGGTACGTCACACCCATGATCCTTCAATGATAGCCTGTACCCACCATGCCGGCCACACCGACGCTGTTCCTGATTGACGGCAACAACCAGATGTACCGCGCGTACCACGCCATCCGAGGCCTCACGGGGCCGGACGGGCGTTCCACCAACGCGGTCTACGGGTTCGTGACGATGCTCCGCAAGCTCATCGCGGATCACCAGCCGACGCATCTCGCGGCGTCGTTCGATCTGGCCGGGCCGACCTTCCGCGACGCGCTGGTCGACGACTACAAGGCCAATCGCGCCCCGATGCCGCCCGACCTGGTCGAGCAGGTGGCGTGGGTGCACCAGGCCTGCGCCGCCATGGGCGTGCCCGTCGTCAACCACGAAGGCGTCGAGGCCGACGATGTCATCGGCACCCTCGCCACGCGCGCGGCCGCCGCCGGGTTCGACGTCGCGATCGTGACCGGGGACAAGGACTTCTTCCAGCTGGTGGGCGGACGGATCCGCGTCTTCAATCCCAGAGACGACGGCGCGTGGTTCGACGCGGACGGGGTCGTCGAAAAGTTCGGCGTCCGCCCGGACCAGGTCATCGACGTGCTGTCGCTGACCGGAGACGCCGTCGACAACGTGAAGGGCGTGGCGGGTATCGGCGAAAAGGGCGCGCGCGACCTGATTGCCGAGTTCGGTTCGCTCGACGCGCTGCTGGCCGGTGCCGGGCGCGTCACGCAGAAGCGGTACCGCGAGGCGTTGCTCGCCGGCGGCGACGATGCGCGCGTCAGCCGGGAACTGGTGACGATCAAGACCGATGTCCCCCTGCCGGACGCGCTGGAGTCCTTCGCGTACGACGGACCGGATCGCGAGCAATGTTACGCGCTGTTCGGGTCGCTGGGATTCCGGTCGCTGACCAACGACTACGCGCCCACCGCCGCGAGCATTTCGAAGGACTACCGCATCCTCGAGTCGGAAGACGAACTGGCGGCGCTCGCGTCCGAGATGCGGGCGGCGGGCCGGTTCGCGTGTTACCTGGTGGCCGACAGCGCGGCGCCGACGCGGGCGGGCCTGGTGGGCATCGCCATCGCGACCGCCAGCCGGAAGGCGCGGTACGTGCCGGTGGCGCACCGCGCGCTCGACTCGGCGCCGAATCTGCCGATGCGCGCGGTTCGGGATCACCTCGGACCCGCGCTGGCGGCGGGCCTCGACCTCCTGGGCCACGACGTGAAGTTCTGTGCCATGGTGTGCAGGCGCCACGGCCTCACGCTGGCCGGCCCGGCATTCGACGCGATGCTCGCGAGTTACCTGCTCGATTCGACGAGGGCGCCCCACTCGATCGAGGACCTCGGCCTCCTGCATCTCGGCTACAAGGCGGTGCCCGCGGAAGACGTGCTGGGCAAGGGCGCGAAGGCCTCACCGGTCGAAGAAGTGCCGGCGTCGGCCGTGCTCGACTTCGCCTGCGAACGCGCCGACCTCGCCTGGCAGCTCGAAGGCGTCCTGCGGCCGGCGCTGGAGAATGCGGGGCTCGACGCGCTGTATCGCGAGATGGAACTCCCCCTGGTGCCCGTGCTGGCCGCCATCGAGGAGGCCGGCGTGCGGGTGGACGTCGCCGCCATGGCCTCGCTGTCAGAGCGGCTGGAACGGGACATGGGGGCCATCGCCGCGCGCGTCTTCGAACTGGCGGGCGAGACCTTCAACATCAACTCGCCGAAGCAGCTCGGCGATGTGCTGTTCGAGAAGCTGAAACTGCCGGTCTCGAAGAAGACCGGCAAGACCAGGTCCGCCTCGACCGCGGTGGACGTGCTCGAAGAGCTGGCCGAGTCCCACGAGTTGCCCCGGCTGGTACTCGACTGGCGCGCGATGCAAAAACTGAAGGGCACGTACGTGGACGCGCTGCCGCAGCTCGTGAACCCGGACACCGGCCGCGTGCACACCATCTTCAACCAGGCGGTCGCGGCGACCGGACGCCTCAGCAGCAGCGATCCCAACCTCCAGAACATCCCGGTGCGGACCGAGCTGGGCCGCGAGATCCGCAAGGCATTCGTCGCCGAACCGGGCTGCGTCCTGATCTCCGCCGACTATTCGCAGATCGAACTGCGCGTGCTGGCCGACCTCGCGGCAGACGAGGCGCTCATCGACGCGTTCAAACAGGGCGAAGACATCCACGACCGGACCGCCGCGGCCATCTTCGGCACCGACAGCGGGCGCGACCGCAAGGAGATGCGCAACACGGCCAAGATGGTGAACTACGCCCTGCTCTACGGGAAGACGGCCTTCACCTTGTCGAAGGACATCGGCGTGACGCAGCAGGCGGCGCAGGCCTTCATCGACGCGTACTTCTCGGGATTCCCCGGCGTGCGGGCGTTCATCGAACGGACGCTGGAGGAGGCGCGGGCGACGGGCGTCGTGAAGACGTCGTTCGGCCGGCGGCGGCCCGTGCCGGACGTCACCAGCAAGAACGGCCAGGTCCGCCAGGCGGCCGAACGCGTGGCCGTGAACATGCCCATCCAGGGCACGGCCGCCGACATCCTCAAACGCGCGATGCTCGACGTGCAGCAGGCGCTCGACTCCCGCCCGCGTCCCGTCTCCGGCCCCGCGGCCCGCATGATCCTGACGGTGCACGACGAACTGCTCTTCGAAGTCCCGCGAGCCGAGGCAGACGAGGTGGCGGCGCTGGTCAAGCGCTGTATGGAAGCCGCCGCGCCGCTCGCGGTGCCCCTGACGGTAGAGGTGGGCATTGGCGAGAACTGGAATGACGCAAAACACTGACGCACAGGGACCAGGGAACAGGCGATAGGGAAGAGGGAAGAAGCCAGGGGCGCGGGTCGGAGGCCGTGAGCCAGAAGCCGTGAGCCGCCGGGCGTGCGCCTGAAGTAAGATGGCCGGGATGGATCCACTGGTGATCCCCCGCGCAGAGCACGGCTTGTCGCGGCGGGACGTCGACCCCGACGCGCTCAAGGTGCTGTACCGGCTCAAAGAGGCCGGTTTCAAGGCGTATCTGGTCGGGGGCGGGGTCCGGGACCTCCTGCTGGGACGGCGGCCGAAAGATTTCGACATCGGGACCGACGCTCACCCCCACCAGATCAAGCGCCTCTTCCGCAACGCGTGGATCATCGGCCGCCGCTTCCGGCTGGTCCACGTGAAGTTCGGGACGAAGGTGATCGAGGTCGCCACGTTCCGCCGCCAGGTCGATTCCACGCAGCCGGCCGAGGCTGACGCGGCCGCGGCCGAGCCGACGACACCCGACCTCGGTCACCGGCACGAGGCCGAGCCGGCAGCGGACCACGCCCACGCCCACGCGCTGCACCGGGACAACACGTTCGGCACCGACGAAGAAGACGCGTTCCGGCGTGACTTCACGATCAACGCCCTCTTCTACGACATTTCGACGTTTTCGATCATCGACTTCGTCGGCGGACTCGAGGATCTGCGCGCCGGCACCATCCGCTGTATCGGTGATCCCGACGTCCGGTTCCGGGAAGATCCCGTGCGGATGCAGCGCGCCGTGGCCTTCGCGGCACGACTCGGGTTCACGCTGGACCGGCCGGTATCGGAGGCCATTGGCCGGCTGGGCGGACTGCTCGCCACTGCCTCGCCAGCCCGGCTGATGGACGAGTACTACAAGATCCTGCGCACCGGCGTCTCGGAGAAGATCTTCGCGGCGCTGCGCGATGCCGGGCTCCTGAAGGCACTGGCGCCGATCCTCCACGCCGGCGCGAAGACCCCCGAGTTCCGCGCGTACCTGACGCGGCTCGACGCGTACCGCCAGCAGTTCGAGGCCCCGCCCGACGAACTCACGAACGCGATTCTCCTCGGCAGCCTCCTCGTGCCGCTGGGGTTCTCGCAGGCCGCGTGGCCGGGCTGGATGCAGGACGAAGGCAAACCCGGCTTGAACCTCGGACTGCTTCCGCTGGCCCGGCGCTCTGTCGCTCGCAGGACCCAGGTTTGGAGGCTGCAGCGGCGGCTTCGGGCTCCCAGCCGCTCCAGTCATGCCCGCCGACAGCTGGCGGCACGATCGGCGTTCGCCGATGCGCTGCTCTGGATGGAGGTCCACGGGGATCCGGTGCATGGTGATGCGCCGGACGCCGTGGCATTCTGGCGCGCCGAAATCGCCGAAGGCGCGCCGGCCCCGGCCGACGCCGACGGCCCGCGTCGGCGCCGGAGGCGGCGCCCTGGCCGCCGGCGCCGCCCGGACGTTATTTCCTGATCACCACGCTGCCGGGCGCACCGGCCCGGTGACTGCCCGCCCCGCCCGCAGCGCGGATCGTCACCGTGAGCCCGGCCGGATCGACACCCGAGACGCGGACTCGTCCGCCGCCGCCTCCGACCTCGTTCGCCCCGCCGTCGGCGGCGATCGTGCCGCTGCCAAACAGGCCCTCGGTCACGATCCTGATCGTCCCGCCGGAGCCGCTGCCTGGCTGGTAGTCACTCGATCCGACGCCGCCGTTGGCGCTGATCCGCCCGGCCAGGTTGATGAAGTCCGCGCGGATCGACACCCACCCGCCGCCGTTGCCTCCCACCCGGCCGTGGGGGCCGCACGAACCACCCGACCCCAGGGCGGTGGGATCGTCCGGGTCGCCGTAAAGCGGGTTCGTCGGCCCGCCGTCGAAGACGCCTCCCGCGCCGCCGTAGGAACCGGCCGAACGGTACAGCGCCCCTTCCGCATTGCCAAGCGTGCGGCCCGTGCAGCCATTCCCGTCGCGTCCGCCGCCGAGATAGCCGCGTCCGTCGGTATCGATGGCCCCGCCCGCCGTGATGTCCAGCGTGCCGACCGTGAGTGCCAGGCGAGGCTCGTAGGTGAGCGTGGTGTTGAAGTGCGTCAACCGCCCGCCATCATCGAGACGCATCGTGCCGTTGGCCACGAGTTGATCGCCGGTCACCAGGAAGCCGCCTCGACGGAAGTACACATTGTCGAAGCGATAGACCCCGGCGTAGGTGTCGCCGACGGCCGCCACATCGGCCAGCCCGCTGGCGCCCAACGAGGTCACGTTCAGGGTCACCGTGCTGCCGGTATTGGCGGTGACGGTGAAGAACCGATCCTGCTGGATGTTCGGATTGACCTGCAGGCCCACGAGACCATTGATGGCAACGGGCATGGTCCCGTCAAGGGTCAACGTGTCGGCGGTCAGTGCCGCCACCCGACCGAAGCCCAGCGGAGTCAGCGGCGTCCACATCGGCGCCGTGCTCGATCCCGTCATGTTGTCATCGATGTGGAGGTCACCGTCCGCCTGGTCACTCCTCCGCGTCCACACGGTGCCGGCGCTGCCCCAGGCGCCGGTGCCGTGACCGCCGAACGCCGTCACGCGGCGAAGTCCGTCGAGGTCGTCGCCGGGGGCGCCGAGCGCCTCGTAGCGAATAGCAATCCGGCCACCGCCGCCGCCGGCCTCGAGGCCTCCGCCGTTGGCCGAAATCGTCCCGGTGCCGCGGAGGAGCGAGGTCGTGACGTCCACCGACCCGCCGGATCCCGCGCCGGGCTCGTAGTCGACGCTGCCCGCGCCGCCGTCGGCGGCGACACGTCCGTTCACCGTGACCGACTCACTGGCCCGGATGCTGACCAGTCCGCCGCCGTGACCGCCCACGCGCCCGTGCGGTCCGCACGACCCGCCCGACCCCAGGTAGACGGGTCGATTCGGCTGACCGTAGGGCAGATTCGAGGCACCGTCCACCCGCGCGCCGAAGCCGCCGTAGGTTCCCGCGGCCCGGTAAGCCGCTCCCGGCAGGCCACCGAGCGTCAGTCCCTCACACAGGCCATTGCCGTCGCGATGGCCTCCGCGATAGCCGCGCGCGGAAACGTCGATTGCGCTCGTCTCGTCGATGTCGACCCGGGCGGCCTGGATGCTGAGGCCCGACTCCTGTTGCAGCGAGTGCGTCAGCACGCTGTCCCCTGTCAACGCCAACGTTCCGTTGACGACAATCGGGGTGTCGGCCACCACGACGGCTCGATTCCGGATCGTCAGGTTGTCGAACACGTAGCCCGGCGGGATGGGTGTCCGGGAATTCGGCGTCGCCTGGCCGCCGCCGTCGATGACCAGGTCACCGAGCCCCTGGCCGTCCTGCTTCAGGAACAGTGTCCCGTTCGCTCCCGTCACCGCGCTCCCGTGACCGCCCTGGGTGCTGAACTGCCCGGGCGTCATCGACGACGTCAGGAACCGCACGGCGATGCGACCGCCACCGCCGCCGACCTGGTTCGCCCCTCCATCGGCGCTGATCGTTCCCATCCCGGAGATATTCGTCGCCGTGATGTTGACCGTTCCGCCCGATCCGCTGCCCGGCTCGTAGTCGGGCGAGCCCACGACCCCGTTCGCGCTGATGCGGCCATTCACGATCAGGTCACCCGCCCGGATGACCATCCAGCCTCCGCCGTCACCGCCGACGCGGCCGTACGTCCCGCACGAGCCGCCAGACCCGAGGGCCGCGGGGTCCGTCAGACTGCCGTACACCGGGTTGGCCGGACCGCCGTCGAAGAGACCGCCGGGACCACCGTACGATCCCGCGGAACGGTACACGGCCCCTTCGGCGTTGCCGAGGGTGCGACCGTTGCAGCCGTTGCCCTGCCTTCCGCCGCCGAGGTACCCGCGGCCGTCAACGTCGATGGAGCCCGTGGAGGTCACGTGGACCGTTCCGGCCGTGAGGTCGAGGTGAGGTTCGAACGCCAGGGTCGCGTCGAAGTGCGTCAGCGTGCCGTAGTCGTCGATCCGGACCTGATCGGTCACGACGAGTCGATCGCCGAGCGTGAGGAATCCGCCTCGCCTGAAGAAGACGTTGTCGAAACGATTGAGGCCCGCGTACGTGTCGCCTACTGCCGCGTCGCCGGGCGAAGCGAGCGGCGGCTTGCCGGTCGTGTCGACGGTGACCGTCGTCTCCGTGTTCGACAGAACCTTGTACGTCTCGGCCTGCCGGAGGTTCGGGTTGACCTCGAGGCCCACGAGACCGTTCGGAATCATCCTGACGCCACCGTCAGTGGTGAAGGAGTCAGCGGTGACGGCGGTGACCTTGCCGAACCCGAGTGTGGTCAGCGGTGTCCAGACGCCAGACGTCTCTCCGTTCATGCCGTCATCGACGTAGAGATCCCCGTAGACCTGATCGGTCCGCTGGACCAGCACGGTTCCGGCGCTGCCACGTGCCCGGCTGCCTCGACCACCGAACGCGGTCACGTTGCGCAACCCGGCCAGATCGTCGCCGGGTTGGCCGAGTGAGTCGTAGCGGATGGCAATCCGCCCGCCACCGCCGCCGAGTTCCGGTCCGGCCCCGTTGGCGGTGATCGTTCCGGCACCGCGCAACATCGAGGTCCGGATGCTGATGGAGCCGCCCGACCCTCCACCGGGCTGGTAGTCCGGGTCCGCGAGGCCGCCGTCGGCTGCCACGCGGCCGTGGACGACGACCGAGTCGCTCGCCTCGATGGAGATCCGGCCGCCTCCGTTTCCGCCGTCGCGTCCGTAGGGGCCGCATCCCCCGCCGGACCCGAGATGCACGGCCTGCCCGGGCTGTCCGTACGGCGGGTTCGTCGTGCCGTCCGCCGCGGCGCCGAACCCACCATACGCACCGGCCGCAGACGAGGTCGCTCCCGGCAGGGCGCCCAACGTGAGACCTTCGCACCTCGGGTTGCCGTCGCGATTGCCGCCCCGATAACCGCGGGCGGACACGTCGATCGAGCTCGTCTCATCGACCTCGACTCGCGCGGCCCGGATCGTGAGTCCCGCCACCGATTCGAGGGAATGCGTCAGCGTGCTCCCGCCGGTCAACGACAACGTTCCGGCGGCGACGACGGGCACATCCGCCGTGACGCGCGCGTTGTTCCGCAACCGAATGTGGTCGAACACGTAGCCCGTCGGCACGACGAAGGCCGTGAAGGACGTGGCGGCGCCCTGCCCGTCGATGACCAGTGTGCCGTTGCCGGCCTCCTGGCTCAGCAGGAAGACGGTGCCGTTCGCGCCCTTTGCCCGAGTGCCCTGTCCCCCGAGCGCGCGGATGCTCGACGGGTCCATCGTGGACATGTCGATGTACCGGATCGCAATCCGCCCTCCCCCTCCGCCAACCTGGTTCGCACCGCCGTTCGCGGTGACGACCCCGCGTCCCGACACGGTGGAGCACACGACGTTCACCGCGCCGCCCGAGCCGCTCCCGGGCTCGTAGTCGGGGCTACCAGCGCCGCCGTCGGCGATCACGCTCCCGTCGATGGCGAGGTTGATGGCATGGATCGCGATCCAGCCGCCGCCATTCCCTCCGACCCTCCCGTACGTCCCGCACGATCCGCCCGAGCCCAGCGCGCCGGGGCTGGTCAGGTCACCGTAGATCGGATTGGACGTGCCGTCCCACGCCGCGCCCGCGCCGCCGTACGACCCCGCGGCCCGGTAGGCCGCTCCGTCCACGTTACCCAGCGTCTGCCCGGTGCAGTCGTTACCGTTCCGGTCGCCGCCGAGATACCCGAGCCCGGTGGTGTCGATGCGGCTGGTCGTGTCCACCGTCAGGCTCCACGCCGTCAGGTCGAGACGGTACTCGTCGCTCATCGTCGCGGGGGCATGCGCGAGCACGGCCCCGTTCAGCAGTTCGACATTCCTGAACGTGTGCGCGCCGCTGACCCTGAAGGTCGTCCCGCTCACGCGGATGTTGCGATCGTCGTACGTCGTATCACCCTCGCCCGCCGCCGCCGGCGTCGTGATGACGGTCCAGACCGTCCCCGCATTGAACGCCATCGTCGAGTCCGGCGTGTCCGGTGCGGTCTCACGGTTGTCGGCGAGGTCGACGCCGACCGTGTAGAACTCGTAGGTGCCGTCGCCGCCCATCTTCGTCGAGTCGAACGGGATGGTCCCGACATCGCCCGACTGAGGCACGAACCGGCCAGTCGGATTGCCGTGGTCGGCATCCGTGAAACGATTGAACGTGCCGATGCCGTTCCGGCGGAAGTAGAGTTCGACGCCGCGCAGGTCGTCGAGTCCGGCAGTCACTCGATACGTCACCACGGCTGCCGCCTCGCCAGCGGCGTCGGCGATCGACGTCACCTCGGTGGAGGGTGCGACGGTGTCTGCGCTGCTGACGAATACGCTCACCGGCGGCGCGGCCCCCTCGTTCCCGGAGGTATCCGTCGCGTAGGCGAAGAGCCGCACGTCGGGGACGGGCAGACCGGTCGGCACGACGATCTCGAACTCCGCCGCGGCGGTGGTTTCCACGGGAGACAGGGCACGCGTGCCCGTCACCGTGAACGCTCCAGTCGTGGCGAAGCGGACGGACGCGATGCCCGCGGGATCCGATGCGGTGATACGCAGGACGATCGTGTCGCCGTAGCGATATCGTGTCTGGCCGGCCGGCGCAGCGATCGTCACGGTGGGAGCCTCATGGTCGACGACCGTCGCGGGCACGATGACGGGGACCGCCGAGTGTCCGCCCGTGTCGGTGGCGCCCACGCTGAACGTCAGTTGGGCACCCACAGCCTGTGACGCCGGCACGATGAACGAGAACTCGACGGTCGTGTCGGTGGACGCCGGCGCGACCGCGCGGGACTCGGTCGCAAGGGTGACGCCGCCGGTTCCCGTGACGGTCAGCGACACGCCGGTGACGCCGCCAACCGCGTCGGTGGCCCTCGCGATCACGCGGACGACGTCGCCCCACGCAACCGTCGCTCCCCCAACTGGCGAGAGCACCGATACCTGTGGCGGCGTGTCACTCGCCGTGTCAACGTTCACACTCACGCTGGCGGGCGGTGCACCCGGCAGGTAGACCGACAACGTCGACGACCCATCCGCCATGGCCTGGACCAGCCCACCGGACGTCACCGTGGCGACGGCAGCGTTGCCGGAGGCGAAGGTCAGGCCGCTCCCGACAACGTGAGTCGAACCGTCGCTGAAATGCGCCGTCACGGCCAGTTGGCGTGACTGCCCGATGGCGCCAAACGACACCACCGCGGGATCGACTGAGATCGACGTGAGGGTGACCACATCGACGACGACCGACGTCGTGGCGGTCAGCCCGCCGTACGAGGCGGACACCGCGGTCGTCCCGCTCGAGCGCGCCACCACGCGTCCGCTCCCGCTCACGGTGGCCACGGTCGGATCGCTCGAGATGAGGGCCGCCTGCGTCGTCACGACCGCCGTCGTCCCGTCTGTGTAACTGGCGGTCACCACGAGGTCGTTCCATTGGCCGACGGCGGTCAGGCGCACGGACGCCGGCGCAGCCGCCAGGCCCGTCAGCGCCGGCGGAGCCTGGACGGTGGCCGTCGAGGGCGTGCTGGGAAGCTGCGAGACCGAGTAGTCGTACGCCACGATCGAGAGCAGGTCCCCGACAGCCGCGGCAATGGTCACCGAGAAGTAACCGTCCGCCCCGGCGGTGACGCCGATGGCGATCTGTCGCGTGGTATTCGTCACGTCGATCCGCGCCGCGGCGGCCGATCGGCCGGTAATCGTCGTCGTGCCGCCAGACGGGCCGGAGACGCCCGTGATGGTCGGAGCGGCCGGAGGATCTCCGTGTGGCGGCTCCGCGACGGTGAACGCCGACACGACAGTGCTGGTGACACCCAGCAGGTTCACCGCTTCCGCGACGATGGTGTGCACGCCGACACCCAGCGCGGCGGTGGCCACCGTGAACGGTGTTTCACCGCGCGCCACGAGCTGGCCGTCGACGGTACTCGTCACCGACGCGATGCCAACCGGGTCCGTCGCCGTGCTGTTGACCACGAACGAGCTTCCGACGATGTACGTCGCCCCGCTCGTGGTGCCGACGAGGGCCACCTGGGGCCTGTTGGGATTTGGCACGAGAGTGAAAGCGAAGGTCGCCGAGCCCTCCTGATTGAGCGCATCGACGGCCACGACTCGGATCGTGTGACTGCCCAGTGCGAGGGTCACCGTGCCGAGGCTGGCTTGATACGGGGGAAGCGTGACCGTGCTGAACGGAGTCGGCACGTCATCGAGGAAGTAACGTACGTCACGGACACCGCCCGTCACCTGCTCGGGTACGAGCGAGACCGAGATTCCCTGGGGGACTCCGTCCGCCGGAGCCGACGGCAGTACCACCGTGGGCGGCGCGGCGGACGATGCCACGGCGAGGCTGAGAGTTGCGGTCTGGCCGTTCATCTGGGCGTCGTAGGCCGTGGCCATGAGCTGGTAGGCATGGCCCGCCACGAGGCGAGCCGAGTCGATCGTGAAGATGAACGGCGGCGCATCGCCGGCGAACACGACCTTCCGATCGACCAGCACGTACTCACTGCCCGGCGTGTCGAGGTCCTTGATCCTGAGTTCGACCCGCACGACGCCGCTGCCCTGGTCGGCGGCGTACGCGTCGACCCGGACCAGCTGCCCCGGCAGCACGAACGACGGGTTCACCGGCGGCTCGACCGACAGGGTAAGCGACGGCGGCGTCACGTCATCTGCGGCATCACCGGTCGTGGTGAATCGGCTCGTCCACGCGCTGAAGAGCGGCACGCCAGACTGATTCGTGATGGCCCGCGTCAGCCCGACGGTGTACTCCGCATTCGGCGCCAGGCGGCTGGTGGTCCCATCGTCGAACTGCCAGATCGCCGCCGTCTTGCCATTGAGCCGGTCGAGGTGGAGCCTGCCGGGCAGGATGGCGCCGGCGCGATCGAATACGTTGAACGTTCCGCCGGTGCCCGTCGTGATCGACGCCTGGAGCATCTCCTGGCTGAAGAAGGCGACAACCGTGCCGGCCGTCGAGACGCCTTGCGCATTGGGCGCCGGCACCACCGTGACGGTCGGCGTCCCGTCGGGAACACCGACCTCGGGCACGGCCTGACCGACGAGGCAGCCGATGGTGCCGACGAACACCTCGAGCGAGATGTTCTGATCGGCGACACCGAGGCAGGAGGCCACGGTGCCGGTCGTCGACGGCAGGATCGTGAAGACGGCGGCGACGGTCTGTCCCGGGTAGATGTCGCCGAACGTCCGCGTCTCGCGATCCGGGTTCGGGCTGGGCCAGCAGGACGGCACGGTCCCGGTCGTGTCGCAGGTGACGAGCGCGCCGGCTGCGCCCACGCTCAGATCGAGGCTCGTGTAGAGCGCGGGGATCTCGCCGGTATTGGTGATTTCGACCTTGAACTCATACGGCACACCCGCATCGACCGCCGACGGGTGCGTCGCTTTGACCTTGAAGGTCGGCGGCCCCTTCACTTCGAGTTGCGCGGCGGCCGCGCCGTTGAACGGCACGGGGCTGTCATCCGGAATGCCGGGGCCCGCGACGGTCCCGCCGAACGCCACGTTCACATGGCGGACGCCAATCGTGTCACCGCGGACGATGAACTGCCGCTCCGCCTGCCCGGGCACGCCGCCGTTCCCTGGCAGGATGTCGCCGAACGAGATCAGGCCATCGGCGGGCGCGATGCTGGTGAGGCCGCCGTCGGGAAACGAGATGCTCGAGACCACGTCCTTGAGCGTGAAGAGCCCCGACGTGTTCATCAGCAACAGGCGGACGGTGTAGAACTCTTTCAGGCTCTTGATGTTCCCTTCGATGACGATGACGCCGGGAACCCTGAGGGCGGGCCGATCGGGTGTGGCGGCGGCCACCGGCTCGTCGAACACGATGATCTCGGTCGGCAGCGGCGCCGGTTTCCCGCCTCCGCCTGCCCCATCGCCCGTCGGCATTCGGTACCGCTCCCAGCCGGTTTCGGGCTCGGCGATTGGCGTCGGCACGGCCACGGAGATTGGGACGGGCTTGTCGGCGATCGTCAGCACGATGTCGAACGTCGAGACGTTGAAGTTCGCCGGGTTGTCGAGTGCGATGACGCCGTCGGCCACGAGTTGGGCGACCTGCGCGGGAGAGAGACGCTCGGTGGTCACCTGCGACACCACGATCTGGTCCAGCGAGAGCTGAGTCACCTTCAGTTCGTGGGACACCGTGCGGCCCGCCGAGTCGGTGGCGGTGACGGTGAGCGTGTTGACGGCGTTGCGAGTCAGGGGAATCGTCAAATCGAACCGGCCGCCCTGATCGGGGAGGGATTGGGTGGCCGTTCCCCCGGGGCCGGTGACCGTGACGGCCACGCCGGACTGAGCCTGCGCGAACGCGCCGCCCGGCACGGCCACGCCCAGCACGACGGCCATCACCACCCGAAGGGCGGTACGCCTCGCGCCATCGAACCGGGACTGCGTCTTCCTGTCGGCGTTCAACATGGCGGCCTCTCGTCCCTATCGGGTGGCGAACGTGATGGTGCGGACCGTCTGTCCGTGCTGGACCGAGTCGAGGCCGGTCAGGTCCGGTTGCCCGAGCATCGTGTGGAACGTCTGCGTGACGCCGCCGAACTCGATCGTGATGCGCACCAGCGGAACCAGCAGATCGGAGCGGAAGACCTCCGGGACGAGGAATCGACCCTGCGCGTCGGTCTTGACTGATGCATGCGGAGTCCGCGTCGTTTCGATCGATACCGTGGCGCCGGGCACCGGGGTCCCGCCGGGGTCGACGATGGTTCCAGTGACCCCGAAGGCTCGACGATCGATCGTGCCCCCGGCGGTGACCATGAAGAGCGCGCGCCCGTCGTGACTGAGATCGACATCCCCCAGGCTGTCGAGGCCGGACATGATGATCAGCGGCTCGTATCCCGGCTCCGCGCAGCGGTCGCGTTCGAACATCAGGACTCGTCCGCCGTTCGAGGCCGGGTCCGTCACGGCGACGTACACGTTGCCCGACGGATCGACCGCCATCCCGCCGACCTGCCGGCCGGCGACGGCGTCGAGCGCGACATGCCTGGCGACGGGCGCCACGGTCCCGGGATCCGGTCCGGGCCGCAGGACGAATACATCCGAACGGGTCAGGATGTAGAGGCTGCCGGACGAGTCGAAGTCGAGGTCGATCACCGGGCCATCGTGGTTCGGGAGGTAGGCAACGACTCTTGCGATGTTCCTCGACGGGTCCGCCAGGGCCTCGGGCTCCAGTGACAGTTCGCGCACGCTCCCCGAGAGTTCGTCGATCACCGTAAGGGCCCGCCTGCGTGTCACACCGCCGTAGGCCATGCGGCTCACCGACACGGGATTGGCGTACATCAGCAACTGGCTGAAGTAATTCACGCTGCCGACCAGCGTGCGATCCGCGCTGAAGTGCGGGAGGTAGTTGTCCGCCGTCAGCGGCAGAGACTTCGGGGCGAACCTGAACAGTCGTCCGCCGAACTGCATATCGGAGGCGTGGTTGTCGGTGTAGAGGCTCGGGTTCGTCCCATCGTCGATGGCCAACCCCGTCTGCCCCGGGACCGCGAAGGCCGTGTCGCTCAGGAAGGACGTGCCGAGGTAGGTGTCACGCTGCCACTCGCTCCTGAAGAGCGCCCGCCGCGCCACCTCGCTGAAGTAGACGATTCCGTTGTGCGGGTCAACGGCAATTTCGTCGACGGGTGACACAGGGCGTTCGCTGACGTAGGTCATCACCATCGGCGAGAAGTCGCTGGCGACCCGACGCATACTTCGCGACAGCGTGGACGAGGCCGAGGCCAGGGGCATGTACAGGCCCGGACCGGACCCAGGAGCATCCTCGCCGACGCTGGTCAGCGCCCCGACCCACCGCGCCAAGGTCTGTTCGTCGCCACGCGATGGGTCGCCCGAGAATCGAGTGACGGTCATGTCGTAGTACTGGCTTCGATCCGGGGTCGGACTCGGATCGACGATGGCGGCGGGATTCCCCGGATACGGGACTTCGCAGTTCGAGCACAGGCTCGCAACCATCGTGCGCGGTACGTCTTCGGCCCTGACTCCCGTCGTCGGGTTGTACGGAGACGTGTCGTAGCGATACAGGGTGTAGACATAGAAGACCGACTGTTGCGCGTTGACCGCGGCAAGCGCGTTCGTATCGTGCGTACTCCTCTTGAAGGTCACCCGCACCGACGGCCGGCCATCACCGTTCAACAGCGTCTCGGCGGTGAGCGGCGTCGGCGGAGAGGGCACCGTGGCCATGAGGTTCATCGTCACGACGAACTGGACGAGGAGGTCGGCCAGCTGTCCCACGCCAACGTTGACGACCTCGGCCCCGAGCACTGTGCCGAGCAGGCCGCCGAACGCGCAGATCCCCGTCGTGGCGGCGATGTTGGCCCCGATGACGTTGGCAGCCTCCGCGTACGGGTAGCTCGACGCCTGGGCGAAGTACTTCCGCCAGAACTGCCTCGGGACGCTTCGGCCCGTCGGGCTCACCTGGCCGGCGGGGGCGGACACGATGGCCCACGTCTCCCACGGTCCGGCAGCGCCCGCGTGCGGCCCGCGCCGCTCGTCATCCGCGGAATCGACGGAGAGATCGGCGGGGTCTGGTCCTCCGCCCGTGCCGTTGCCCTGCGGGTCGAGCGCGTACAGGAAGTAGCTCATGACAAGCAGGTTCGTCTGCAGCGCACTCAGCCTGGTACTGAATGAGAGGATTGGCGCATCCGGGGAGAGGGTCCGCCCCTTGTTGAACACCAGTTGCGCGAACATGCTGTCGTGATTCAGAGGGTCGGCCCAGGCTTCGTTCACCAGGGCCTGGAGCCGCGCGAGCCACTCCGGCAGCGTCGGCGGGTCGGCGACGGATGGTGTGCCGGTACCTGGCGGGGTGGTGCTCCACTGGAACCCGTACGAAAAGCCGTACAGGATCTCGATGAGCGGCGTGGTGTCGCCGCGCCGGACCTTCTCGGCGAGTGCGCGCACGCCATGCGGCGTGAGGCTGATCATGCCCTGCCCCGTCACGGTGTCGCTCAGCTGGTTGCCGTACTCGTCCATGACGCCGGCATCCTGGCCGCCAACGAGCAACCACGTGTCCGTCACGAGTTGCCTGGCATCGCGTTCGGTGATCCGTCCCGACGTGTCGGCCAGCCCTCGGCCCATGACGCTCTGCTGGGACACCGACGACGGCGCGAGCGGGTTGAACACGGTGGACCGCGTGGTCAACGTGCCGATCGCTGTCGCCGTCCCGGTCCGCGCGTGGACGGGCACCTGCAGGAGCTCGTGGTTGGCCGCGTTGACGAGCACCACCTGCGAGCCTGACGGAACGCCGGCGAGGGCAAACTGCCCGCTCGCATCCGTCGGCGTGGACAGGCCCGTGCCCTGGATCGACACGATGGCTGACGGAATGGGAATCGTGGTGTCGGCGTCGACGACGCGACCGCTGACCGACGTCGTCCCGCGGGTCACGTTGAAGGCGAGGATTGACGTCGCGGTCTCCGCCGCCGTGACCACGGTGACGGGCCGAGGCCCGATCGGGGCTTCGGCCGCGATCGACACCCTGGCCTCCGCGCGCGTCGGGCTCACGACGGTGAACGAATCAACGGTCACCCCGGCTCCGAACGAAGCCTGGCTCGCCGCCGCCGCGAAGTGCGGCAGGTATCGGGCCGCGTCGCCCGTCAGCACGACATCGACGGTCGTTCCCTGGAGCCCCGTCGCCGGGCTCATGCCGGTGATCAGCGCCTGCAGTGAAGACGGGGCGGCCGGAGTCGACGCGCCGGTTCCTACGGTGCCGGTCACACGCTGAGTCGCGAAGAACGAGGGACTCTCGACGGCATCGACGGAGAGCACAAGGTCACCGGTCACGCCGCCGCCAGGCACGTCGTCGACCGTGATCGTGATTGCCGACGTCGCCGACAACTGGCCGTCGGAGGCCGTCACGGTGATGACGTAAGGCCCTGCCTGCGTGAAGTCCGGCGAGAACGACAGCGTCCCCGTCGACGGCACGAACACGGCGTTCGTCGCGGGCAATCCCGTCGCCGCCAGCGTGAGCGTATCGCCGTCGGGATCCGCCGCCGTCACCGGCACGACGAGCGTTCGCCCTTCGTCGACGTGGGCCGACGCGGCCAGCGTCACCGTCGGCGCGTGATTGACCTTCCCGATGGTCAGCTGGACGATTCGTGTGTCGGTGAGCCCCAGCGTGTCTCGCGCGGAGAAGACAATCGCCTGAATACCCGACTGCCCGGCCGCCGGTGTGAACGTGAGCGTCCCGCCCGCGGGCGATCCGGCGGTGGTCACGAAGCTGGCATTCGGCAGTGCGGGACTGGCCGACAACGTGACGACACGTCCGTCTGGACTGGTGCCGGTCACGGGCACCGTCAGCGTGGCGCCCTGGGTGATGGTGTACGCGGATGAGGAAACCCCGACCTGGGGAGGACGTGGCTGGGCCACGGTGATCGACACGGTCGATGGGGCGCTGATTGCGTCGAGATTGTCCGTGACCCGCAGCGTGAAGACATGGACGCCAACACCGAGTGGCACGACGGGCTGCGCGGCGTCCGGGGGATCGGGCGTACCCGTCCAGGCATAGGCAACGACGGAACCGTCCGGGTCGTGCGACGCGCGGCCGTCCAGCGTCACGTCGATGGCCTGCTGACCTGGCTGCAACGTCAACGTCCGGTTGATTCCGGCGTCGGCCACCGGCGGTTGATTCGCGGGCTGTGCGGGCGACACGGTCAAGGCATCGGCGAGCGACGCCTGCTGCACGCCTGTCCGGACGGTAATGGTCCTGGGTCCCCCGGCGGCGGCCGGGTCGACCACGATGCGGGCCGTCGCAGACGTGGCGCTCGTCACGGTCACGAGGCCAAACCCGCCGGGGGCGCCGCCCGCGACGGAGATACCTGGGCCGAAACTCGCCTGCGTGGCCCTCTGCGCGAAGTTCGTGAACTCGGTGGTCAGGACGACGTCGGCGGGTGTGCCGGCCTGCACGGCATCGGGAGTGACCGTCACGATACGCGCGGGAGGGTTCACGGTCACGGCCGCGCGATTCCCGCTTGCGAACGTGGTGCCCGCCGTGGTCCGGCCGTCCACCGACACGGTGTAGGGCGTCGGCGCAGTCACACTGAGCGCCGCGGGGATCACGAAGGCGATGCGCCGCGTGGTCCCCGGCAAGACCGCGACGGCGGTCGCGGTTGCCGTCACGACGGCCCCGACACCGGACGCCGGGCGGAGCGTGAGGGTCACGGCCGCGGCGGCGATCGTTCCCGAAGGGAATCCCGACCCCGTCACCGCGACCGTGTGGACACCCGGCTGCGCCGCAGCTGGCGCGGCTGTTGCCGTGAGCGTGACGGTGGACTGAGCCAGAGCCGAGGTCGTCGCCACCAGCAGAACGGCGGCCACGAGCGCGAGACGAAAGGCGCGGTCACGGACGGACATGGCAAACTCCTCGCGCGTGCGGAATCCTGCGGGTCTCAGCGTCGGCGACGGATCAGGGGAGCTACCGGTCGAGCCGCCAGCGAGCCGCCGCCAGCAGCGCGGCCAGCGTCGTCAAGCCGAGGGTCCCTGGGCCACCCTCCGGCACGGGAACAGGGATCGGGTCGGCCTGGGCTTCGAGAACGAAGAAGTCGTAGCTGTCACTCAGTCCCAACGGGCGGAGGCCCGGCAGTTCAGCGGTCATCCCGCCGGAGATCGGCTGGGCGACAACGCTGTAGGTCTGACCGTCGAGGGCGAAGACGCCCGAAGCCAGGGTTCCCCGGAAGGTCGCGTCGGTGAGCGAATCCGTCGTGAGGAAATCGAACGGGCCCAGCACAGTGCCTTCTTCGAGCGGGAGCAGAAGACTCGAGGCTTCATCCCAAATCGGCGTTTCGTCTGCCTGGAAGCCAGAAACCGAGAAAGAGGCTTCGATGAAGACGAGCTGGTCGACGAGCCACCCGAAGTAGAAGACGTTCGTTCCGGGATTGGCGTCAGGTGGCTCACCAGGCGCAGGGTTGTTCTGGTAGATGACGTACGCGATGGGGATCGAATCGGCGCTGGCGACCGCGGGCGAGACCAGGGCGAAGGCCAGGACAAGCGGGAGCAATCGGATTCGAGCTTTGGTGTTCATCGCATCATCCCTTCGGCGCCTCCCGGGAGAGGTCTTCCCGGAGGCGGACTTAATTCCGGCGCGAACGCGACTCCATGGGCGTCGGCCCTCCGCCGGATTTCGGGCTTCGCTGCAGGCCCGCTCCGATCGAATATTCAGAGAAACACAGCCCCAGCGCGGAGAGACCCCATCCTTCAGAGCAGTGCCCGACCGTCCCGCGCTGTCACATTCGCTCCCGGGCACGGCGCGTGCAAGTATCAGCACGTTGTGTAACCGTGACAGCGCCCCCGTTTTCGGGGAGAATTGCGCGAACGGATAACACCCGGACGTCCTGCGCCCGGAGCGTCATCGTGATCCACAGCAAGGCCGATTCTTCGAGCGACTCCGACGATGGAGTGACGTCGCCTCTGGTCGAGGTGACCGAGTCGGAGATGCGCGTGTGCGCCGAGCGGCTGCTGAACTCCCACGCCCTCGCGAACGCCCCCAGCCAGCGCGAGTTCCTGCGATTCGTCATCGACGAGACGATGGCCGGGCGCGGGCGTGACCTCAAGGAATACGTCATCGGCGTCGCCGTGCTCGGCCGCCCCGACACGTTCGACCCCAGGACCGACGCATCGGTGCGGGTCGCGGCCCGCCGGCTGAGGCAGAAGATCGACGAGTACTACGCCACCGAGGGGGAGTCCGAGGATGTCCGGCTTACCCTCGAGCGCGGCAGTTACGTCCCGCACTTCGAGCGCCGGCGACACCCCGACACGCCCGCGGCGGAGAGCCCGACGAACGGCGCCGCACCGCCCCTCTCATCTGGCCATCCCGGGCCCGACCTCCCGGAGCCCGACCGCGGAGGACATCCTCGGCAACGTCGGGCCTGGGCGTCCGTCGCGGTGGCCGCGGTCGTCGCCCTCGTCGCCCTCGGCGTCTGGGCCTGGCGTCGGGCCGACGCGCCCGGCACGAGGCAGGTCGTCGCCGTCCTGCCCTTCGCCAACGCCACGGCGGATCCCGCCAACGAATACGTGTGCTTCGGCGTCGTGGAAGACCTCACAACGGCGCTGACGGGCCTCGAGGGTATCGACGTCATCGCCCGGACGTCGGCCTCGCAGTTCTCGCGCAAGGGCCTCGACATGGTCGATGTCGGGAGACAGCTGTCCGCGGATCTCCTCATCGAAGGAAGTGTCCGCCGCGACGGCGCGCAGATCCTGGTGACGGCGCAGTTGATCGAGACCCGCAAGGGCACCCACGTCTGGGCGGGCGAGTTCAAGGGCACCGTGGCCGATGGCGTCGCGGCGCAGCAGCAGATCGCCCACGCGATCTTCCAGTCGCTCAGGGATCACCTCGGCCGCCGGGCCTTTCGGGCGGCGCCGGCGCACGCGGCCAGTCCGGAGGCGCTCGGGTTCTACTGGAAGGGCCGATTCGCCCGCGAGCGGCGGGCGCCGGACGGCATCGAACGCGCGATCGACTACTTCACGAAGGCGCTGGAGATCGATCCGTCGTACGTCGACGCGCGTGCCCAGCTCGGCGACGCACTGGCCACCATGGCTTTCAGCCAGATGACGCCGTCGCCTGACCTCATCGCGAGAGCCCGCGGCGAGCTGCAGCGGGCCGTCGATGAAGACCCCCGCTCCAGCCTGGCGCTGGCCTCGCTGGGGTGGATTGCCTTCTTCTACGACCACGACTGGCCGGCTGCCGAACGCGGCTTCAGAGACTCCCTGGCGGCCAATGCGAGCAGCGCGTCGACGCACAACCTCTACGCCCTGGCGCTGTCGGCCCACGGACGGTTCGACGAGGCCCTGGAACACTCCCAGCTCGCGGTCCGGTACGACCCCGTGCGCTACGCCGCGCGCAACGATCGGGGTGTCGTCCAGTGGTGCGCGCGCCGTTACGAGGACGCCGAAGCCACGGCGACCGGCGTGATCGAGGCCGATCCGAAATACCACGTCGCCTATGTGCTTCGCGGGATCGCTCGCATCGGCCTTCGGAAGTATCCCGACGCGGCGGCGGATCTCGAACTCGCGCGTCGGGCGCTTGGACCGGCCTCCCAGATCCTGGCCCGCCTCGTGTGGGTCTACACCCTGCAGGGCGATACGGCCCGCGCGAACGCGTGCCTGAGCGAGCTCGAAGCCCAGCAGGCGCACGAGGAGACGGCGGTGGTCCACCTGGCCCTGGCCTACGCTGCGGCGGGCCGCGACTCGGCCGCGCTGGACGCGATCGAACGCGGCGAGGCGCGGCACGAGGTCGACGTCAACTTCATCGCGATCGACCCCATCTACGACCACCTGAGGACGACCCCGCGGTTCCAGGCCATCCTGCGCCGCCTGGGCCTCGCCCCGCAAGGTTCGTAGGGACACGGCGCCGGGCCCGACTGGTGTAGAATGCTGTGGCTGGCGTTCCTCGCCGGCGCTCTCGCCTCGCGCCCCCGCGTTGGCCCGTTCCTTGAGACGAGACGGCTTGTCGGCCCGACATGCTGGCTACCAGGACAACTGAATAGGTCACGTGACTTGTAAGGAGAACCCGGCATGCGCGGCAAGGACTTCCTGACGATCAAGGACTTCACGACCGAGGAACTCACGCACCTGCTCGACTTGGCGCGTGACATCAAGGCCAATCCTCATCACTTCTCGGACTCGCTCAAGGGCAAGACCCTCGCGCTCATCTTCGAGAAACCGTCGCTGCGAACGCGCGTGACGTTCGACGTGGGCATCCAGCAGCTCGGCGGATTCTCGATCTACCTGTCGCCCGCGGAGATCAACCTCGGCAAACGGGAGTCCGTGTACGACGTCGCGAAGAACCTCGAGCGCATGGTGCAGGGCATCATGATCCGCA
>CAZJRM010000005.1:0-51861 GCA_964547975.1 uncultured Vicinamibacterales bacterium
GGCCAGTCCGTCATGGTCAGGCGGACGAATCGGCAGGCCGTGGGCGGGAGCTCGTCGAACTCCACGTACTTCGTCACCGCGTTCTGCGTCTTGTCGAGCACGGTCCTGAAGGTGGTCCCGTCGTCCGACACCTCGATCCGGTAACGGTGGGCCGTCGCCCCGGAGGGCGGCGGCGGGGGAGCGGAAGGCTGACCGGCTGGCGGCCTGGCCATCCGCGGCGTCGAGAAGAGGATTCGGCTCGAGTCGACCGTAAAACGCTGGATGGGATCGAACTCCGTGGCCGGGCCCAGGTCGACGGTGATGGACGGCTGGCGATCGTCCTCGGCGGGTTCCCACCAGGTGCCGTTCGAGTGGTCGATGGCGTACGCCGCGTCACGGCCCTGGCGCTGGCTCGAGAACGTGCTCTTCGTGTTCATCGCACGCATCTTGTTGACCGTCAGCGGAATCGAACCCGAGTCCCCGTGCTTCGCCGGGTCTTTGACCACGCCGGGGCCCCACTGGGGCGTCTCGGTCGGTCCGTGCACGAACAGGTGGCCCCTGGCGTCGAATCCCACCGGATCCATGCCAATCCGACGACCGCCTGGCGGGTTGTTCATGACCATCGTGTAGAACTGCCAGAGCGTGCCGTCCGGGCCTTCGACGATGGACCCGTGCGCCGAGCCCGTCACGATCCCGGTGGTCTTGCGGAGGATCGGATTGATCGCGGCGTAGGTAAACGGCCCGGTCGGTGTTCTGCCGGTATACATGCCCGTGGCGTACGACAGCCACTGGGTTCCAGACGCGCTGTACTGCAGGTAGTAGGTGCCGCGGCGTTTCAGCATCCAGGAGCCTTCGATCCACGAGACGTCCGGGTACTCATTGAACTCGCCGTACCGTTCCCAGGTGTGTGACGCATCGAAGCCGAACAGGCGTGTCGGCTCGGCGGTGAACCTGTTCAGGCGAGCCGGGTCCAGCGGCACCACGTAGATACCCGCGGTCGATCGCATCGGGAAGTACAGGTACGGCTTGTTGTCGTCGTCGATGAAGATGTCGACGTCGAACGCCCCGTTCCAGGTGACACCGTTGGCCATTCCCGAGAACGGTTTGCCGTTGACGTCGGTCCATTCCCCGAAAACCTCGTACGGGCCGAGAATCGCGGGCGCGCGGTACAGGGGGGCGTTGTTGCCGGACAGGTAGAACGCGCCGTTGTACTTGACGACGTGCGGCGCCACCGGCACGCGCCCCGTGCGCATCTCGACGCCCTGGTACCGCCAGTTGACCAGGTCGTCCGACACCCAGCCACCACCGCCGGTGGCGAACAAGTAGTACTTGCCGCCTTCCCGGATCACGGTGACGTCACCGAGCCCCACGCCTTGCGGAGACCCGTCACGCGACGAAGCTTCGATCGGCAGGGGGTTGCAGTATCGGAGTGCCTTTCCGACGATCGGCGCCGGGACCGGCCCCTGTGCCAGCACCGTCAACCACGTCGCGGTGATCAGTCCGGCGCCCGTCGCCAAGCGGACGGCCGCGTGCCACTTACGTGCCATGGGATCCCCCTGCTGATTCAGGGTCATTCGAAGCCTCGAGCGGCGCCCACCCCGTGGGCCGAGGTGGGCGCCATGCGTGACGGAGGAGGGAACTGGTGTCAGCGGAAGAGGCGAGGTGCGAACTCCCGGAAACACCGCCGCCACGTCAGCCACTCGTGTGCTGTCGCCGGTGATTCGTAGTAGACGTTGTTGATGCCGGCCTTCGTGAGCTGTTCACTGAAGGTCTTTGCCCCCGTGCCTTCGGCGCCGCCAATCCCAAGGAAGAGCAGCTTGACCTGCTTGTTGAAGGCCGCGGCATCGGCGAACACGCCGTCGTTCGACGTTTTCGGGTCGAACGCGCCCCGGCCACCGCTGCTGCCGCTGAAGCCGCCGAGGTAAGCGAACTTGTCCAGGTTGCCCAGCACCGTCGTGAAGGTCTGCATGCCGCCCATCGACAACCCGGCCATGGCGCGGTTCTCCCGGCCCGTGGCCACGCGGAACGTCCGTTCCACCAACGGGACCAGTTCGGTCAGCAGGACCTCGGTGAACGCGGGACTGCTCAGCGGCCGCATGGCGCCTCGTCCGCCTGCCGCCATGCCCCGTCCGCCGGCGGGTGCCGTGCCGGGCGGCGGCGGCGGTTCGTACACCGCCTGCGTCAGTGACCCCCTGGCGCCGTAGAGCGCGGCGCTTTCGCCGGGCCGGACCGCGTTGAGGTTGTCCATCACGATGATCATGGGCCTGGCCTTACCTTCGGCAATCAGGTTGTCCATGATGACGTCGACATGGCCCTGGGTGTGCCAGCCCTGCTCGTTCTCGCCCCAGCCGTGCATCAGGTAGAGCACGGGGTACTTGGTCGTCCCGGTGTCGTAGTCGGGCGGCGTGTAGATGAACGCGCGGCGCCACTTCCCCGTCACCTTCGAGAGGTACCACCGCTGGCGCACCTGCCCGTGCGGGACATCCTTGAGCGTGTAGAACGAGGCGTCCGGGGCCGGCACCTCGATGGCGCTGTTGTCGAACCCGGATCCGAAGAACGTCCGGGTCGCCGGATCGGACACGACCGCCCCGTCGATGGCGAGGGTGTAGTAGTGGAAACCGACGACGAGGGGCGTGGTCGTGACGTACCAGAGGCCATCGGGGCCTTTGGCCATGTCGAACCCGGCACCCATGCGGACGGTGACCTTCTGCGCGTCGGGCGCGTTGACCCGGAAGATGACGCGTCCGTCCGGAAACACGCAGGGGTACGGGGCGTTGGGGATGTTGAGGGTGCTTGGGGCGCAATCGGCGGGCGGCTGCGCCCACGCCAGGACCGGCGCGGCCGCGTACAGCAGGACCGCCAGAAGCAGGATCTTCTTCACGGGCACTCCTTTCGGGGGCTGTGTCGGCCGTTACGGCAGGCGCAGACGGAGCAAGAGGCTACGCGCCGGCGAGTGTATGCGCTGCCAATTGCCGAGTCAACATGATCCGACTCCGACAGGTTCGATTGAATATCAGTGATGTAAAACGCTTACATTTCGTGTAGCATCACCCGCAGCAGACTGGCAGTCCCGGCTCGGCACCGAGGCCGGACTCCACCGAGGCCGCGACTGGCCCAGGAGCGTTGATGCGCAGAAGACCGCTCGGACTGATGCGTCTTTCGGCGGCACCCGCCGTCGACGTGTGGCACGCCTCATCCGCCCTGTCCCTGACCGCCATCCCACCACACTCCCTCGTGACGGTCGTCCTCGACGCGGAACAACTGCTTCCGGGAGGTCTTGCAGGCATCGCCGTGTTCCGGCGGCCCTTCGCCTGGGTGGGCGTCGAGCGCAGCCGGGACGGCCTCACCCTCGTGCAGTTCGACGAACGGCAGGAGTCGACCAGTCGGCTCCCCCTCGAACGGTCGAGTGTCCGGCTTCGCGTTGAGTGTGACTTCGTCCGGTCGCAGGCGATCTTCCGCTACAGCACCGATGGCCGGCACTTTCCGTCGATTGGCGTCCCCTATCTCTCGTGCCCGGGTGGGGACACATTCCAAGGCGTTCCGTGTTCGCTGTTTGCCTGCACGGTGGGGGTGCCCGAACCCGGCGGGTGGGCGCAGTTCGATTCGTTCCTGCTCGACACGCAGTTCGAACGTCGGGGATGACGCGTTACCGGCCGGCCGCCGGGCCCGTCGAATCGCGCAACACCAGCTCCGGATCGACGACGAACTCGCGTTGCGGCGGGGCGGTGTCACGGATCATGAGGCATTCGCACACCGTCCGGCCGATGAGGTCCCTCGGGATATGCACGGTCGTCAGCGCCGGGTAACAGAACTGCGCCAGGTTGACGTCGTCGAACCCGGTGACCGACATGTCCTCGGGCACGCGTACGCCGCGCTCGCGCAGTTCCCGCAGGGCCCCGACCGCCATGAGGTCGTTGACGCACACCATCGCCGTGACGCGCGGACTCGCCGTCAGCAAGGTCCGGGCGGCGCGCCGGCCGCCTTCGAGCGTGTCGCTGTCCGCCGCCGTCGCGACCTGCAGCCCGCTGTACCGGACGGCGGCTTCCTGCAGGACGCGGGCGCGTTCGTTGATGGGCTCGAGCGTGGCGTGGTGACCGATGAACCCGACGCGACGGTGCCCGAGGCTGTACAGATACGACGTCAGCTTCTCCATGCCGCGTCGGTAGTTCACGCGGATGTTCGTGATGTTCTGCTGCGGCGTGCCGACGTCGTAGAACACCACCGGAATGCGGTTGCCCGTCAACTCCTCCATGAGGGCCGCGTCCATCTCGGACACGATGGCCGCGAGCCCCGCGACACGCCGCCCAATCATCAGCCGGACGCTCGTGACGAGGCGCTCCGAGCTGTAGTTGGTGTTGGCCATGATCAGCTCGTACCCGGCATCGTGCGCGCCGCGTTCGACCGACTGGTAGATGTCGAGGAAGAACGGATTCTCGATGTTCGAGACGATGACGCCGATGCTGCGGCTCTTGCCGCCGGCCAGGCTCCGGGCGTGCAGGTTCGGGCTGTACTTGAGTTCCTCGATGACTTTCAGGACCCGGGCGCGGGTCGTCCCCTTGACGAGGCCCTTGTTGTTGAGGACGCGCGACACCGTCGCCGTCGAGACCCGGGCGCGTCGAGCCACCTGTTCGAGTTTCATGATGCAGGCATCAATCTAATGCACCAGGCCGGGATCACACAACCGGCACGACCGCGGGGAGATCGAGTAGCATCTCCGCGTCCGGAGACGGAGTGACGCATGAGACACACCCGATTCGTCGTTGCGAGCCTCGTGGTTGCCGGGTTGGTGGCGGGCGGCGTCGTTCGCGCGCAGCGCGCCGCCGGAGACCCGCCGCCGTTTCATACCTGGGCGCCGACGCCGCCGATGGGGTGGAACAGTTGGGACGCCTTTGGCACCACCCTCACGGAGGAACAGGCCAAGGCCCAGGCCGATTACCTGGCCGAACACCTCCGCCCGTTCGGGTGGTCGCTGCTGACGGTCGACATCCAGTGGTACGAACCCGGGGCCGAGGGGCACAATTACCGGCCGAACGCCCCGCTCGCCATGGATGACTTCGGCCGTCTCCAGCCGGCACCGAATCGGTTTCCCTCCGCGGCCGGCGGCGCCGGGTTCAAGCCCCTCGCGGACTACGTCCACGCGAAGGGCCTGAAGTTCGGCATTCACCTGATGCGGGGTATTCCCCGGCTGGCCGTCGCCCGCAACCTGTCCGTCAAGGGCACGACCGTCGGCGCGGCGGACATCGCCAACACCTCGAGCGTCTGCGCGTGGAACCCCGACATGTACGGGGTCGACATGTCGAAACCGGGAGCGCAGGCGTACTACGACTCCGTCTTCGATCTCATCGCGTCGTGGGGCGTGGACTTCGTGAAGGTCGACGACATCAGCCGGCCGTACCACGACAACGAACGCGAGATCGAAGCGATTCGCGCTGCGATCGACCGCACGGGCCGCCCGATGGTCCTCAGCCTGTCTCCGGGCGAGACGGCCCTGTCCGCAGCGGACCACGCCCGCCGCCACGCGAACCTGTGGCGCATCAGCGACGACTTCTGGGACCGGTGGCCGCTGCTGCTCGAGCAGTTTGCGCGGCTCAGGAACTGGAATCCCCACCGCGGGCCCGGGTACTGGCCCGATGCGGACATGCTGCCGCTCGGCGTCCTCGGCAGGCGCAGCACGCGATTCACGCCCGACGAGCAGCGGACGCTGATGACGCTCTGGTGCATCGCGCGCTCGCCGCTGATCCACGGCGGCGACATGACGAAGACCGACCCCTTTACGTTGTCGCTATTGACCAATCCCGAGGTCATTGCCGTCAACCAGGCCAGTACCGGCAACCGTCCGCTTTTCGACCACGACGGACTGGTCGCCTGGATCGCCGATGTGCCGGGCTCGCACGATCGGTACCTCGCCCTCTTCAACACGCGCGACCGCGGCGCCGACCCCGGCGCCGGCGTACCGGTGCCGGTGGTGTTGCGCGACCTCGGGATCGACGGCAACGCCCGCGTGCGCGACCTGTGGGAGCGCCGGGACCTGCCCATCGCCACGGGCACGCTGGCACCGCACGTCCCCTGGCACGGAAGCCTCCTCTATCGCATCGGACCGAACCTGCCGCCGGTGCCGCCGGAACCACGCATCACGCGCCTCTTCGTGTTCGGCGACTCGTACTCCGACACCGGCGCGGGCTACGTCGATGGTGACGGCCCCACCGCTGTGGCCTACTTCGCGCGGCGGCTCGGGATCGATCTGAAGCCCGCCCCGCGGATGTCCTCGGGTGCCGACAGTCTCAACTTCGCGGTCTGCGGGGCGCAGACGGGACGCGGAGACGGGCGGGCGATCAAGGACGTCCTGCTCGGCCGGGGCATGGCCAACCAGGCCGACGACTTCGCGGCGCGTGTGCGCGAGCGGCAGATCGTGTTCGATCCCGCGACGACCCTGTTCTACCTGGCGGGCGGACTCAACGACCGTCGACTGCCGACCGCGGAGACCGTGGCGAACCTCGAAGGCCGCATCCGGACGCTTTACGAGGCGGGCGGGCGGCGTTTCCGGATCGCGATTCTCCCGACGTCCATCGCGGCGTTCAGCGACGTGAGCCTGCGCCTCAATCCGGCGATCGCGGAGATTCCCGCGCGACTCGAGGCGCAGCTGCCCGGGGCCACCATCGCCCTGAGCCGCTGGGGCGAGTACTTCGACGAGGTCATGCGGGAACCCGCGCGTTTCGGCATCACCAACCGGACGGACAAGTGCGCCGGACGCGCGGTCTTCAACGAAGACGCCACGCCGTGCGCGACACCGTCCGCGTACTATTTCTACCACGCCGCTCACCCCTCAACCGCCGTGCACAAGATCGTGGGTGACAGGCTCTTCGACGAGACAGGCGCGGGAGCACGACGATGAGATACCACACCCTGCTGACAGCGATCGTTCTGGCGGCGGCTGCGGTTTCGGCCGTGGCCCAGCCCGTGCCGACGACCGACGCCGATTCGCGCGGGCCGGTCCTCTTCTACCGGGAACCCGCGCGGACGTGGAACGAAGCGCTGCCGGTCGGCAACGGCCGGCTCGGTGGCATGGTGTTCGGCGGCGCGGGCCTCGAGCGGATCCAGCTGAACGAAGACACCTTCTGGTCCGGCGGGCCGTACGATCCGCTTCAGGATGACGCGCTGAAGTACCTCCCGCACGTGCGGAAGTTGATCCTCGACGGGCGGTACAAGGACGCCCAGGATCTTGCGGAGCAGAGGCTCATGGGCCGGCCGAAGAACCTCCAGGCCTACCAGCCGCTCGGCGACCTCCGGATCGAGGTGCCCGGCCACGATCGTCTGTCGGCGTATCGGCGCGAACTGGACCTCGACCGTGCCGTAGTACGTGTCAGCTATCGTGTCGGCGACACGACATTCACGCGCGAGGTCTTCTCGAGCGCTCCAGACCAGATCATCGTCGTTCGCCTGACCGCGAATCGGCCCGGCGCGATCAACGCCATCGTTCGGCTCGACAGCAAGCAGCCGTCTGCCACGCGCCCGATCGACCCGGCCGGCCTGCTGATGACGGGACGGTGGAAGGGAGACCTCACGAACCCGGCAGATCACCTGAAGGCGACGAAGGGGCTGCAGGCGCTGTGGTACGGCGACGGCCTCGCGTTCGCCGTCCGGGTGACGGCCGACGTGCGCGGCGGGCGGGTCTCCGCCGGCGACGCGGGCCTGCGCATCGACGGTGCCGACACAGTCGTGCTGAGACTCGCGGCGGCGACCAGTTTCCGGGGAAAGGACCCGGAGCGCGCGTGTGCGGACACCCTGCAGCCGCGGGCTTCGTTCGACGACCTCCTGGCGCGCCACCTCGCCGACTACCGTGGGCTGTTCCGCCGCGTCCGTCTCGATCTCGGGCGCGATGACCGTAGCGGCGTGCCGACCGACGAGCGCCTGGCGGCCATCAAGGCCGGCTACGTGGATCCGGCCCTCGCCGCGATGTACTTCCAGTACGGCCGCTACCTCCTCATCTCGAGCTCACGTCCGGGCACGCAGCCCGCGAACCTCCAGGGCATCTGGAACGACCAGGTGAATCCGTCGTGGGGCAGCAAGTACACGGTGAACATCAACACCGAGATGAACTACTGGCCGGCGGAAGTCACGAACCTGGCAGAGTGCCACGAGCCGCTGTTCGACCTGATCGAGGAACTGAAGCCTGCCGGCCGGAGGACCGCGCAGGTCAACTACGGCGCCCGCGGTTTCGTCGTGCACCACAACACGGACCTGTGGCGCGTGGCGACGCCGGTGGACGGCGCGCGATGGGGATTGTGGCCCCTGGGCGGCGCCTGGCTCTCGACGCACCTGTTCGAACACTACGCGTTCAGCGGCGACACGGCGTTCCTGCGCAAGGCGTATCCCACGCTGAAGGAAGCCTCGGAGTTCATCCTCGACTTCCTCGTCGAGGACGACAAGGGCCGGCTCGTCACGAATCCCTCGCACTCGCCGGAGAACGCGTTCCTGGACAAGAACGGTGTCGAGGGCGTGCTATGCGTCGGCGCCACCATGGATTTCGGGATCATTCGCGAACTGTTCGACGGGTGTCTGCGAGCCGGACAGATACTCGGCGTTGACCCGGAGTTCGGGGCGAGGCTGATGGCCGCGCTGAGACGCCTGCCGCCGTACCAGATCGGCAAACTCGGGCAGTTGCAGGAATGGCTCGAGGACTTCGGCGAAGCGGAACCCGGGCACCGGCACACCTCGCACCTCTTCGCGCTGCATCCCGGTCGCTCGATCACGCTGCGCGGTACGCCCGCGCTGGCGAAGGCCGCGCGCGTGTCGCTGGAGCGACGGCTGGCGAACGGCGGCGGCGGCACCGGCTGGAGCCGCGCGTGGATCGTCAACTTCTTCGCCCGGCTCGGTGACGGCGACCAGGCGCACGCGAACCTGTCGTTGCTCTTCGCGAAGTCGACGTTGCCGAACCTCTTCGACAACCACCCGCCGTTCCAGATCGACGGCAACTTCGGCGGGACGGCCGGGATCGCCGAGATGCTGCTGCAGAGCCACGCGGGCGTGATCGACCTGCTGCCGGCGCTGCCGCGCGTCTGGGCCGATGGCCGCGTGACCGGCCTGCGCGCGCGAGGAGGGTTCGAGGTCGATGTGACGTGGCGCGGCGGCGTGCTGGAACACGTCGCCATTCGATCGACGCTCGGCCAGGCCGCCACCGTCCGCTACGGAGACCGGACCGTCCGCATCTCGCCGAAGGCCGGAGCGACGCTCGTGATGGACGGCCGGTTGCGACGTCGCTGACGTGGCAGCAATCGGATAGTGCTCCTTCGGCCGTGACGGTACGGTACGAAGACACCGAGGAGCACTATGTCCCGTCACTCCGCGTTCCGTTCGATCCCGTCCGGCCTCGTGGCTGCGGTTCTCATCATGGTGTGCGTGGGCTACGCCGCGCACGCGCAGCAGGGCGGCACACCCGCGCCCAGCCTGAAGAACAACTTCGGTTTCCCGGTGGCGTTTTCGGTCGCCAAGATGGACCGAACCGCCGATCCGCGGACGAACTTCACGCGGTACGCCGCGGGCCGATGGCTCGATGCCGCGACGATTCCGAAAGAGGAACTGCAGGTATCGGCCTTCCACCTCCTGTCGTCGGCCGTCGAGACTCAGCTTGCGGCGATCCTGACGGAGGCTTCTCGGGCGGGCGCGACCGCCCCGAAAGGCAGCCCGGCGCAACTCGTCGGTGACTTCTACGCCTCGGGCATGGACGAACAGCACCTGACGGCGCTCGGCACCGCGCCGCTCCAGGCCGAGTTCGGTGGGATCGCGGCAGCGAAGACGCCGAAGGCGTTGGCCGAGGTGTCGGCGCGCCTGCTCCTGCGGACGACCGAACCGTTCCTGGTCGGCGTCCAGGTGGGGTCGGACCTGACGGACCGTACGCGCAACACGATCTACGCCGGCGACGGCGACCTGCCGATCGGCGTGGCCAACTACCTCAGCCCGGACATGCAGCCGATCCGCGATGCCTATCAGGCGTCCGTGGCTGAGATGTTCGAGCTCGCCGGCAACTCGTCCGAACAGGCGCGAGCGAAGGCAGCGACGATTCTGGCCATCGAAACGCGGGTGGCGCGCAAGAAGATGTCGGCGGTGGACAAGATGGACCCGAACAAGCGGTTCGTCAGGATGAGCTATGCCGACCTCAAGCGCCTCCTGTCCAACTTCGATCTCGACACGCTGCTCACGACGCTCGGGCTTCCGACCGGCCAGGACATGATCGTCGTCGAAGTGGAGGCGCAGCGCGAGCGGAACGCCATGCTGGCGGAACTGCCGTGGGCGGACACGCAGACCTACTTCCAGTGGGAGTTCCTGCGGCAGGCCGCGCCGTACCTGTCGCCGGCATTTGCGGTACCCGGTCGCAGATTCAACGCGACGATGATGGGCGAAACGGCCGCGCCGCCCCGGGACCGCGTGGTTGGCACCAGAGTGCCGAAGCTTCTGGGGCACCCGCTGTCGAAGCTCTACGTCGAGAAACACTTCTCGGCCGAGACGAAACGCGCGGTCGACGACCTCATCGGCCGCGTGCGGAAAGAGTTCCGTGGGCGCGTCGAGCGCAACACGTGGCTGACGCCGGAGACTCGTGCGCACGCGCTGGAGAAGGCCGACAAGACCGACATTCGCGTCGGCTATCCCACGACCTGGATCGACTACTCGAGCGTTGACGTCCGTCGCGACGACTACTTCGGCAACGTGATGCGCCTGAACGAGTTCACCATGCGTCGGGCGCTTGCGCGCTTCGGCAAGCCCGTCAACGACGACGAGTTCTCGATGCCGGGCAAGACGCTGCCGATCGATATCAACGCCGCGTACGACTCCAGCAAGAACGGCATCGAGATCCCCGCCGCCTTCCTCCAGCCCCCGTTCTACGCCCCGGCGTCCGACGCCGCCGTGAACTACTGCACGCTCGGCGCGGTGATCGGCCACGAGATTACCCACGGATTCGACTCGGGCGGGAGGAACTTCGACGAGGCGGGCCGGCTGCGCGACTGGTGGACCGAGGCCGACGCGACCCAGTTCGTCGCGGAGGCCAGGAAACTCGTCACGCAGGCGAACGCCTTCGAAGCCCTGCCCGGCCTTCGCCTGAACGGAGCGGTGGAGGTCATGGAGAACCTCGCCGATGTCGGAGGCGTGGCCCTCGGCTACGCAGCGCTCCGGACGTACCTGCGCGAGCACCCGGAGGCCGCGAAGCCCATCGAGGGATTCACGCCCGACCAGCGCTGTTTCCTGGCCTGGGGCCAGCTGTGGGCCGAGAAGACCGCCGAAGGTGCGTTGCGCCAGACCATCCCGACCGAAGGACACGCGCCGGGGTCGTACCGGATCTTCGCGCCGCTGCAGCACGAGAAGGGATTCTTCTCGGCGTTCGGCATCCGCCCGGGCGATCCCATGTGGCTCGACGAGAAGAGCCGTGTCGCGATCTGGTAACCGTCAGGAGTACACGATGACGTCGCTCGTTCGTTCGATCGTGGTGGTGGCGGGTGTCCTGGGGATTGCCACCGCCGGAGTCGCCGGGCGGCAGGGCACGCCCGCACCGATCGCCAATTCTCCGCGCCTGCGGGCGCTGGACTGGACGCCGTTTGCGTCGGCCATCGGACACTTCCCGGCCGACAAGGCGGCCGGCATCGATGCCCTCCTGGCGACCGCCACGATCCTGGACGTGCAATCCGCGATGAAACGCGGGACGCTGAACTCCGAAGACCTCACGCTGTACTTCCTGTCGCGAACCAAACAGCACGACGAGCGGCTTCGGAGCTGCGTCGAACTCAATCCTCGCGCGCTGGACGAGGCGCGGGCGTCGGATGCGCGGCGCAAGGCCGGCACGCTGCGGGGCCCGTTCGACGGCATTCCCGTCAGCCTGAAGGACAACATCGAAACGGCTGCACCGATGCACACGACGGCCGGCGCGGAGATCCTCCTGGACCACGTCGCGGGAAAGGACGCGCCCCTGGTCGCGCAACTTCGCGCCGGCGGCGCCGTGATCCTCGGCAAGGCCAACCTGTCCGAGTTCGCCGGTTCGGTGACCGTCGAGCCGATGTTCGGCGGGTCCTCGGCCGTCGGAGGTCAGACGGGCAACCCGCACGGGCGGTATCCCACCAGCGGCTCAAGTTCGGGATCGGCGGCCGGTGTCGCGGCGCTCCTCGCGATGGTGAGCGTCGGATCGGAGACGTCCGGTTCCCTGATCAGTCCGTCTTCCTGGAACGGCGTGGTCGGCATGAAGCCGAGCCGCGGACGTGTCGACGGCACGGGCGTCGTCCCGCTGATCCTCAACAACGATTCCCCAGGCCCGATCGCCCGTACGGTGACCGACGCGGCGGCGCTGCTGGATGCCATCGACACCGCGTCGGTCGACTACGTGGCCCATCTCCGGACGGACGCGCTCGACGGCGTCACGGTCGGCATGCTCAACACGGACATTGCGGTCGACTCCGACAATACGCCCTTGCTTCAGGCCGCCAGCGCGACGCTGGCCGCCCTCGGTGCGCGCCTCCGGCCCGCGGCGCTCGTGGACACGCCGGCGTGGGGCAAGGGCGAGTCGTTCATGACGTACCTGTCAGCGGGCATTCGCCACGACATGATGTCCTACGTCGCGGCGCACTCGCCAGCGGCGAAGACCATCGAGGACCTGATGGCCTACAACGCCGCCGAGGCGAAGCGGCGCATCCCCTTCGGCCAGGGCCTCCTCGAGAGCCTGGCGCCCTTGTCCGCCGCGATGTCGCGCGCCGATTACGCCGCCCTCACGGGTCGGCTGCGGCAGGCGACGGCCGACATCCTCGACGAAGCGTTCAGGCGGACCGGCGCGGAGGTGCTCGTCAGCTTCGAAAGTACACACTCGCAGTACTACGCGACGGCCGGGTACCCGGCGATTACCGTTCCGCTCGGCGTCCGCGCCCGCGGCGGCGAGATAGATCCCCTTGGCCTTTCCAGCGTAGGCATGCCGGTGGGCATTACGTTCATCGGCAAGGCCGGTGACGACGGGAGACTGCTGGCGTGTGCTTATGCGTTCGAGCAGGCGACCAACCTGCGGGTGCAGCCAATCCTGCGGTAGCCAGGTCACCACGTTCACGGAGGTGCTCATGTCGTGCTTGACTCGTGCGTTCACCGTCGCTCTGGCACTCCTGGCCGCGCTGTCCCTTGTGACGCCCGCCGTCGCGCAGCAGGCCGCGCCTGGCAAGTACTCGACCAAGGCCGGGCTGATGCCGATCGGCATCAACCCCGAGTCGCCGACCGCGGAGTTGTTCTACATCGCCCACACGCTCGAGGGCGCGGATCCCGCGCGACGGCCCATCACCTTCTGCTTCAATGGCGGCCCCGGAGCGTCGAGCGTCTATCTGCACATGGCCGCCATCGGGCCGATGGTGGTCGAAATGGGTCCAGACGGGTCGCTCCCGTCCGTGCCGGCGAAGCTGGTGCCCAACCCGTACACCTGGTTGCAGTTCACCGACCTCGTGTTCATCGATCCGGTACAGACGGGTTACAGCCGGGCTCTGCCGGCGGCCAACGGTGTGCCGGGTGATCCCAAGCCGTACTTCGAGGCCGAGGCGGACGTGCGGAGCATCGCGCAGTTCATCCGCCGGTACCTCTCCCAGAACGATCGCTGGATCTCGCCCAAGGCCGTCGCGGGCGAGAGCTACGGCGGGTTGCGCGTGGCAGCGCTGTCGAAACTGCTCACAGAGGAGTACGACATCAACCTCAACCGGGTCGTGCTCATTTCGCCCCTGCTGAAGACCACGTTACCCTTGGCGGACTCTCGCTATAGCCTCGTGAGCATGATGACGACGCTGCCAAGCCAGGCGGCGATCGCGGCGGCGCACCGGCGTAACTCCCTCCCGGCCGATCCGGCGAAGCTGCCGCAGGCGTTGGCCGACGTCGAGAAGTACGCGTTGACCGACTTCGTGAGCGGGCTCGCGGGATTGGGCCGGGCGTCTCAGAGCGAAGCGGACGCCTTCTACGCGCGAATCGCCGGGTTGACCGGACTCGACGCGAAGCTGGTGGCCCAGGTACACGGCCGAATCAGCCCGGAGGTGTTCGTCAAGAACCTGCTGCGTGACAAGAACCTGATTCTGGACCGCTACGACGGACGTCAGGCCAACGACGATCCGCTGCCCGAGCGTGCCGAGTTCGCCTCGCTCGACAAGATGCTGACCGTGATGAACGGCGTGTTGTCGGGGCCCTACTTCGATTACCTGAGCCGGACGGTGGGCTTCAAGAGCGACCGCCGCTACTTCATGCTCAACTTCGATGCCAACAGCAAGTGGGACCGCAGCAGCGCGATGGGATCCCCGGAGGACCTGGCGTACGCGCTCACGATGAACACGGATCTGAAGGCGCTCGTGGTGCATGGCTACCACGATCTGTCGACGCCGTACTTCATGAGCCGCTACCTGCTGGAACAGTGCGTGTACGGCCAGAGCGCCAGGCAGCGGCTGTCCTTCGGCGCCTATACCGGCGGCCACATGTTCTACCTGAACGCCGCCAGCCGCGCAGAGCTCTTCAAAGACGTGTCGGCGTTCTACAGATAGGCGAGTGCGTGTCTGGGGCGGGGCTTCGGTCCTGCCCACGCCGGCCCGCGCCACCCGCGGTGGCTACGCGAAGCGCGCGAGCGTGTCCGGCCCGAGCAGCGCTGCCGATGTCTCGTCGAGATACATCGTCACGTTGGGATGGCTGCGCAGGGCCGAGGCCGGCACCATCGGCGTGATGTCGCCTTCCAGTGTCGCCTTGACCGGCGCGGCTTTTCGCGCGTCGGGCACGATACAGATGATCTCCCTGGCCTTCAGAATCTGGCGAATCGACATCGAGATCGCGTGCGTCGGCACGTCGTCCAGCGACGCGAACCAGCCTTCACCGACCTGCTGACGGCGGCACGCCTCGTCCAACGCGACGACCAGGTACGGCACTTCGGTCTCGAAGTCGGCGGGCGGATCGTTGAACGCGAGATGGCCGTTCTCACCGATGCCGACGAACGCCACGTCGACTGGCGCGGCGGTGAGCAACGCGCCCGCCTGCTGGCACACCCGCGGTGCGTCCTTTTCACCGTCCAGCAGGACGCAATCCTGGATGGTCGTCTTCCGGATGATCCGGTCGAGCAGGTACTTCCGGAAACTGGCCGGGTGGTCGATGGGCAGGCCCACGTATTCGTCGAGATGGAACAGCGTCACCCGCGCCCAGTCGACGGCCCGTCCCGAGGTCAACGCGTCGAGGAACTCGAACTGGGACGCGCCGGTGGCGGCGACGAGCCGTGCCGCGCCGTCACCGGCAATGGCCGTGCTCAGTGACTTGGCGGCATGGACCGCCGCCGCGTGGGCCATGTCCTGTTTCGTGGCGAAGCTCCGGACGACCATGTCGCGCCTCCTGACTGGGGCAGTCTACACAACTCCGACTGGCGTATCATCCCGATATGTATCCTGACACCCTGCCTTCCGTGTCACGTCGGGTGTTCATCGGCCTGCCGGCCGCGCTGGCGGCGGCGGCCGTGACGATGGGGCGTCCCGGGGCGGAGGCGGCGCCACTGGCGCGTCGCCTGACGAGTCCAGGGTTCCTGGACCTCCAGGTCAACGGCTTCGCGGGCGTGGACTTCAACGACCCGGCGACGGCACCAGAGCAGGTGCTGGCGGCGACGGCCGCCATGCGAAGCCGAGGCGTCACGCGGTTCCTGCCGACGTTGATCTCGAGCCCGCTCGCGCAGTTCGAGCGGTGCGCGCGCACGCTCGTCGGCACGAAATCGGCCGCCATCCTCGGCATCCACCTCGAGGGTCCGTACATCTCGCCGGAAGACGGCGCGCGGGGGGCTCACCGGCGCGAAGACACCGCCCCGGCCTCGCTGGAGGATTTCGAGCGACGCCAGGCGGCGGCGGAAGGAAGGATTCGGATCGTGACGCTGGCCCCTGAAGTGCCGGGTGCGTTGTCGCTCATTGAGTACCTCCGGGCGAAAGGCGTGCGTGTCGCTATCGGCCACACCGCCGCGACGCCGGAGCAGATCCGGGATGCCGTGCGCGCGGGCGCGACGTTGTCGACGCATCTGGGTAACGGGTGCGCGCAGATGTTGCCCAGGCATCCCAACTTCCTGTGGGAACAGCTGGCGGCCGACGACCTCGTCGCGTCGCTGATCGTGGATGGCCATCACCTCCCGCCGGCGACGGTCAAGTCGATGATTCGAGCAAAGACGCCGCGTCGGGTCGTGCTCGTGACCGATGCCATCGCGGCGGCCGGCCAGCCGCCGGGCGAGTACCAACTCGGGGCGCTGAAAGTGCGCCTCGAGGAGAACGGGCGCGTGGCCGTGCCCGGCGCACCGAACCTCGCAGGTTCTTCGCTGTCCCTGGACCGGGCCGTTGGCAATACCGTCCGGTTTGCCGGCGTGACACTCGACGAGGCGCTGGCGATGGCGTCGACGCGTCCCGCCGAGTACCTCGGCGTGACCACATCCGGCACGCTCGATCTCGACTGGGACGCGGCGACAGCCACGCTGCGAGTGCTGAACGTCAGGGACTGACACCTCGTGGGGACAGGCGTCCCTCGACATGGCCCGGGACGAGTCAGCCAGCCGCCGCCTCGCCGCGACGGGAGCATCGGCTATGCTCTGATCGATGCCACCGCGCGAACGCCAGCCCTCTGCGGCCCACGCCCACCCGGAACTCCGCGACCAGTTGACGTCTGCCACCGAGCTTCTCGAGCGCCTGGCGGCTGACTGGAGCCTGCTCGAGGGGCTCCCCGAAGACGCCCGCGCGCGTTTCCACCGTGCGATTGCCGGGCTGATGGTGCCCGAGCCCCGCGCCGGGCGGAAACGGACACGGCAGACGGAGCGCGAGCGACGGAACGCGCGCATCCAGCAGGACGAAGCCGTGCTCGGCACGACCGGCATCCGCACGTTGCGGTCGCGCCCGGTGGTGACGACACCGAACGTGTTCCCGCCGCCCGCCGGCGTCGGCCGCGATGGCGAGACGAGCGGGCCTCCACCCGGTGCGTCCATCGACGAGCGTCACTGCTACGTCTGCAAAGCGCGATACACGGACCTGCACCACTTCTACGATCAGCTGTGCCCGTCGTGCGCCGAGGAAAATTTCGCGGCGCGAACCGAACTCGCCGACCTGCGCGGCCGTGTGGCCCTCCTGACGGGCGGCCGCGTCAAGATCGGCTACCAGGCGGGACTGAAGCTCCTGAGATCGGGAGCGCACCTGATCGTGACGACCCGTTTCCCGCGCAATGCGGCGGCGCGGTACGCCTCGGAGGCTGATTTCGGCGACTGGGGCGATCGGCTCGAGATCATCGGACTCGACCTGCGTCACACGCCGAGCGTCGAGACGTTCTGCCGGGAACTCGTGGCCACGCGTCATCGGCTGGACTTCGTCATCAACAACGCCTGCCAGACCGTCCGTCGCCCGCCCGAGTTCTACGCGCACATGATGGAGGAAGAGCGTGCCACCTCCCTGGACCTGCCGGCGCACGCGCGCCGGCTCCTCCGGGAAGACGCGCCGGTGCCGGTCATCGCGCGCTCGACGGCCCAGGTGATGGCCGGCCTCAACGCGGCCGCGTTGTCGCAGGTGCCGCTGCTGCCGGACGAGCTGCAGTCCCGTCCTGACCTGTTCCCAGCGGGGTGCCTGGACCAGGATCTCCAGCAGATCGACCTGAGGCACGCGAACTCGTGGCGGATGCTGCTCGCCGACGTGTCCACCGTGGAGTTGCTCGAAGTGCAACTGGTGAACGCGATCGCGCCGTTCATCCTCAACGCCCGGCTCAAGCCCCTCATGTTGCGCGTCCCCGGCCGTGACAAGCACATCGTCAACGTGTCGGCGGTGGAGGGGCAGTTCTACCGGCTCGCGAAGACCACGCGCCATCCGCACACGAACATGGCGAAGGCCGCCCTGAACATGATGACCCGGACGTCGGCCACGGACTACTACAACGACGGCATTCACATGAACAGCGTCGACACGGGATGGGTGACTGACGAAGACGCGGCCGCGATTGCCGCGCGGAAGGTCGCCGAGCATCGGTTCCATCCGCCCCTCGATATCGTCGACGGCGGGGCCCGGATCGTGGCCCCGATCATCACGGGCTTCAACACGGGCGTGCACGTGTGGGGGCAGTTCTTGAAGGACTACCGGCCGACGGCGTGGTGATGCCGTCGGCCCGATCCGTCCGCCGGGCAGCCGATAACCCGTGTGCGCTTCGTGGCGTTCACCGCGCCGGAGCCGAAGGGCTGGCGGCCAGGACGGTCGCGGCCCCGAGGCTGATCTGCCCCTGCCGGGCGTAGTCGATGGCTTCGCCGAGAATGCGGGCGGCCTCCTGCGGCGCGTGGAAGCCCATCGAGTTTTCGGCGTTCACGAAGTCGACGCGCCACTGTGCTTTTCGCTGCAAGGCGAGCGCCGGTCCCAGTGCCGCGGCGTCCCCCCCGCGTTTCCTGGCCTGCTCGACGGCGGCGATGAGCTGCACGAGCGCGTCTTCCGCCCGGTCCATCAGGGCCTTGGTCCGGTCCTGGATCACCGCCACGCGTGCCTTCAGTTCCTCTTCGGGGAACCGGTGGCACGTCTGACAGGACCGTGCCACGTTCAGCAGCGGGCTGCGCACCTGGTGGTCGCTGATCTTGAGGGCGCCTTCACGCACGTACGGCATGTGGCAGTCGGCGCAGGACACATTCGAACGTGCGTGCACACCCTGGCTCCACATCTCGAACTCGGGATGCTGCGCCTTTAGGACTTCGCCGCCGGTCCGTGCGTGACTCCAGTCGTAAAAGCGGTGACCGTCGGGGAACTGATACGCGTCGTAGGTCGCCTCGATCTGCTCGACGGCCAGCCCGTTGTGCCACGGGAAGAACAGCGTGACCTTCGGACCGCAGTAGTACTCGACGTGGCATTGCCCGCACACCATGGAGCGCAGTTCCTGCCGCGTGGCATCGCGGTTCGGGTTGTACGGTTCGGTTCGCGTGCCGGCCCGCCACTTCCCGATGGAGGGCAGGTGCGGCACGGGGTCGTTGCTGCGGGCCAGCGCGTCGATGCCACGGAAGAACCCGGGCTTGGTCACGCGCAACTGCATGTTCTTCGGGTCGTGGCAGTCGATGCAGGCCACGGGATGGGTGACGAGCTTCGTCGCCTCCGCGTAGGGCAGCCTGGTGATGGCTTCGAAACCCGCGAAGAGCTGCGCCTGGCCGTTCGGGCTCGTGAACGGTTCGTCGAGGGAGCCCGGCGCGCCCTGCGCGAGGCCGGCCTCACGGTAGGCCACCGTATTCGAGGCGTGGCAGTGGAGGCACGCGCCGGTCTGCGGCCTGTCGGTCACGCGTTTCGTCTCGCGCTGGTCCTTCAGCATGTAGGCGTGGCCCTGGCGCTGGTTGAAGTCGATCGCGAAGGCGTAGCCGTCGAAGATGGTGACGAGCCTCGGGTCGTCCTCGAGCCGGCTCTTGGGCATCCCCTCGCTCCCGGCGCCGCCGTACTTCGTGCTGTACTTCTCCGCCGTGCGAAGGTAGCCGTCCAGCTGCCGCGGGAAGTTCTTTCCCCACTGCGCCGGATCCACGGTCTTCTCGTCGAGGTCGACCAGGCGCATGCTGGTCTGGCGGGCTTCGGCCTTCCGCATCTGCACGTTCGAGTACAGAGCCATCACGGCCATCGTGGCCACCGCGGCCACGAGGGCGACGACACCCATCCACACCAACGGACGGGACGAGAACGGCGAACGTTGTTCAGCCATGGAACCGCTCCTCTGGGGCCTGGCCCGATCCGACACCGCCCCGGCGGCGATCAGCGGACCGGGCCATGCCCGACCTCCTGATGGCACCGGACGCAGCCGTACAGGTCCGCCCGCTGCGTGGGATCCGTCGGAACGCCGAGCGTGCCGTGCGCGGTCATCTCGGCCGTGATCTCGCCGTGACACCGCAGGCAGTTGGACTCGAGCACGTACGCGTTGGACGGTTTGATGCGAATCGGCTCGTGGAAGTTCATCAGCGTGAAGGCCTTCGAGTGGTAGTACCCGTTGCTCGCCTTCACGAACAGCTTGTGCGCGGGATTGTCGTGCGGCAGGTGGCAGTCGTTGCAGACCGCCACGCCGTGGTGGGACGTGTGCTGCCAGCCGTCGAATTCCTCACGCATCACGTGGCAATGCACGCAGACCGCCGGGTCGTTCGACAGGTAGGAGGCGCCGTGGGCCGTGAAGAACGTGAACAGGCCCGTACCTGCGAACATTCCGACGAAGACGCTCGAGGCGAGGCTCAGCCAGAACAGTCGTCGCGTTCCGCTCACGCGCTCAGTGTACACTGAGCGCACCATGGTGACACTCCCTTCCGGCGTCCGCCTCGAAACCGGTCCTGGTGGCCTCGACCGACTGTCCGTCGAGACAACCGCGTGCACGGCCGAACTGTTCCTGCAGGGTGCCCACCTCTGCCGCTGGCAACCCGCCGGCCATCCGCACCCCGTGCTCTGGATGAGCCGCGCCAGCCGCTTCGAGGCCGGCGCGCCGATCCGCGGCGGTGTTCCCGTCTGCTTCCCCTGGTTCGGTCCCCGGGCAGGCGACGCCGCCGCACCGCCGCATGGTTTCGCGCGCACGCGGCCCTGGGCGATCGAGTCGGTGTCCAGCACGCCGGGAGGCGAGGTGGACATGAGGCTCGTGCTTCGCGCCGACGCGGCGACCCTCGCGATCGTCCAGCAGGCGTTCTCGGCCGTGTTCTCCCTCCGCCTGGGACACACGCTTCGGATGGCGCTCGAGGTGACGAACGACGGCGCCGAGGCCTTTCGGTTCGAAGAGGCCCTGCACACGTACTTCACCGTGGCAGACGTGCGGCAGGTGTCCGTCGACGGGCTCGCCGGAGCGACCTATCTCGACAAGACGGACGGCGGTCGCCGCAAGACCCAGTCGGAGCCCGTCGTCCGGATCGCGGCCGAGACCGACCGGCTCTACCTCGATACGACAGCCGGGGTCTCCCTGATCGACCCCGGGCTGGCCAGGCGTATCACGGTCGAGAAGACGGGGTCGGCGAGTTCGGTCGTCTGGAATCCCTGGATCGCCAAGAGCCGCGCGATGCCGGACTTCGGCGACGACGAATGGCCGGAGATGATCTGCATCGAGACGGTCAACGCGGTCGACAATGCCGTCGTGCTGGCGCCCGGCGCCTGCCACGAACTTTCCGCGACCGTGACCGTGACGGCGCTGGAAGGCTGACCCGCGCGCCGCGCGTCACGTCACTCGTATCCCGGGTGATCCGTCTTGGCCGCTGGCAGCATGGGCAGGCCCTCATGGGGTACCGTGCCCATCAGGCCCACGCGCTGGTAGACCCGGATCTTGTCGCGCGTATCGAGGATGTCGAGGTTGCGCATCGTCAACTGGCCGATCCGGTCCTGCGGCGTGAAGTAGACGTCCTCGCCTTTCTCCATCGTCAGGCGTTCGGGGTGGTAGGTGAGGTTGGGACTCGATGTGTCGACAATGGAATAGTCGTTGCCGCGCCGCAGCTCGAGCGTGACTTCGCCCGTGATGGCCCTGGCCACCCACCGCTGCGCGGTTTCGCGCAACATGAGCGCCTGGGGATCGAACCAGCGTCCCTGGTAGAGCAGACGACCGAGCCGCCGCCCGTTGCTGCGGTACTGGTCCGTCGTGTCTTCGTTGTGGATGCCCGTGACGAGCCGTTCGTAGACGATGTAGAGCAGCGCGAGGCCGGGAGCTTCGTAGATGCCGCGGCTCTTGGCTTCGATGATCCGGTTCTCGATCTGATCCGAGACCCCGAGGCCGTGGCGGCCGCCGATGGCGTTGGCCTCCATGAAGAGCGCGAGCGCGTTCGGGAACGTCTGGCCGTTGAGCGCGACCGGCTGGCCTTCCTCGAAGCGCACGGTGACCGTCTCGGGCCTGACCGGCACGTCTTCCCGCCACGACGCCACACCCATGATCGGATGGACGATCGACACGCCGTGATTGAGGAACTCGAGGTCCTTGGCTTCGTGCGTGGCGCCGAGGATGTTCGAGTCGGTGGAGTACGCCTTGTCGGCGCTCATCTTGTATTCGAGACCGGCGCCCTCCAGGTAGGCGGACATCTCGGCCCGGCCGCCAAGATCCTCGATGAACTGCTGGTCGAGCCAGGGCTTGTAGATCCGGAGGCCAGGGTTGACGAGGAGGCCGTAGCGGTAGAACCGCTCGATGTCGTTGCCCTTGTAGGTGCTCCCGTCGCCCCAGATATTGACGTCGTCTTCCTGCATGGCGGACACCAGCATCGTGCCGGTGACCGCGCGGCCGAGCGGCGTCGTGTTGAAGTACATGTGGCCGGCGGTGGAGATATGGAAGGCGCCGCACTGCAGCGCGGCGATCCCCTCGGCGACGAGCTGGTCGCGGCACTCGATGAGCCTGGCGTTCTCGGCGCCGTACATGAGGGCCTTGCGCGGGATGGACTCGTAGTCGTCCTCGTCGGGCTGGCCGAGATGCGCCGTGTAAGCGAAGGGGATGCTGCCGTGCTGGCGCATCCAGTGGAGGGCGGCGCTCGTGTCGAGCCCTCCCGAGAACGCGATTCCGACCCGCTCACCGACCGGCAGACGCTGCAGGATGTTGGCCATCCGATATTTATACCTCAGAATGCATAATTATACATAGTCCGGAGACCTGGCCGTCTTGACGGGCACCTCCGCCGGCCGCTATCGTGTCGGCGGAAGACCGTATCCGCCCGCCCGCGTCGTCCGGCGCGGTCGCGAGAGTGACCCAGGGAAGGACCGTCATGACTGACCCGTCGGCTGCGTCCGACACGCCCGTCTTCGATCGGGCGGGGCTGCTGTCCCGCCTCATGGATGATGCCGAACTCGTTCGGGTGGTGGTGGAGGTATTTCTGAAGGACATTCCCGGCCAGCTCGACGCGCTGGAGACGGCCATGGCCACCGGGGACCGCGACACGGCGGAACGCCTGGCCCATTCCCTGAAGGGCGCTGCGTCGAATGTGGGCGGCGACGCCTTCCGTGACGTGGCGGCCGCGCTCGAGGACCTGGCCCACGACGGTGACCTTCGGGACGCCTCTGCCCGTCTTCCTGAACTCAGGGCGCAGTTCGGCCGATTACGTGTAGCGATGGCAGGAGAGGTGTAATCGAAGACGCTCCCGCCGGCGACGTGTCATGCGAATCCTGATTGCCGAAGACGACAGCACCTCGCGGGCCATGCTCACCCTGGTCCTCACGAAGGTCGGCCACGACGTCGTCGCGGCCGCCGATGGCGTCGAAGCCTGGCGGCTGCTCCAGGAACCCGATGCGCCTCGCTTGGCCATCCTCGACTGGATGATGCCGGGGCTGAGCGGCCCCGACGTGGTGCGCCTGGTCAGGTCCCGCGGTGCGGAGCCGAGGCACCACCTCATCCTGCTCACCACCAAGGCCGAGGCGACCGACATCGCCACGGCCCTGGCTGCCGGCGCGGACGACTACGTCACCAAACCTTTCGATCCTCATGAACTCCTCGCGAGGATCCAGGCCGCGGCCCGTGGGCTCGGTCTCGACTGACGTATCCCGAACGACCTCAACATCTTCCGCGTGTTGCCGATTCCTGTTGGGAGGGCCTGTATCCCTGGCGACACCCGCCGGGCCGGAACCCGGTCCTCCCGAACGCAATGAGCCGATTTCGTTCTGCCACGGGGATCTTCCACTATCTGGCCGTGCTCGTGCCGGCCGCCGCGGCCGTCGTGCTGCTGGGATGGTGGGCGGTGGCGCGTGCCGACCGGGAAATGCGAGCGGACCTTCTCCGTCAGACACAACTGGTTGCGCAGGGCATTCGGCTCGAGCAGATCCGCGCCCTGTCCGGCGCCGTCGGCGACACCGAGTCGCCGACCTACCTTCGGCTGAAGGAGCAGCTCGCTTCGGTCCGGATCGCGAATCCCGAGTGCCGGTTCGGCTACCTTTTCGGCCGGCGCGACAACGGGACGGTCTTCTTCTACGTCGACAGCGAACCGCCGGGCTCCAAGGACTTCTCTCCGCCGGGACAGACCTACGACGAAGGGTCGGCTGTACTGCGAGGGGTGTTCGACCAGGGAGTGCCGGATACGGAAGGCCCGACGACTGATCGATGGGGGACGTTCGTCAGCAGTCTGGTCCCGATCAGGGATCCGGCGACCGGGAAGACCGTTGCGGTGCTCGGGCTCGACATCGACGCGTCCACGTGGAGGGCGACCCAGGCGGCCCGGGCCGCTCTTCCGGTCGGCCTTGCCCTCGTCCTGCTCCTTGGCGCCGGTATTGTCGTGCTGTCGGCGCGACGGACCCAGGCGGCGCCGAAACCGGTCCTGCGGCTCCTCCTGCCGCCTCTGGCGGCCATGGTGGTCCTCCTGATTGCGGGTGCCGGAGCGCTGCTCTGGTTCGAACACGAACGGGGCATCAACAACAGGCTGGCGTCAGGGCTGGCGGAAACGACCCGCGAATTGCGCGTCGATATCGGGAACCACGCGGCCGGCCTGGCCATGGTTGCCAGACCGATTGCCGCCGACGCCACGCTGCCGGCGGAACTGCGGAACCGCGACATCCAGAGCCTGATGCGCGACTACGGCCCGGTGTTCGAGTCGCTGCGTCGCGACCGCAAAGTGTCGACGCTGACGTTCCTCGATGCGCAGCGCCAGATCATCCTGCGCGTCCACGCGCCGAGCGAGGGCGGCGGCCAGGCCAGCTGTTTCGTGGCTGTCGAGTCCCAGCGCACGGGCCGGCCGGTCTCGGGTGTCGAACTCGATCCCTCGGGTCGGATCGAAGTCCGCGCCGTTCAGCCGGTGTTCGAGGGCGAGACGCCGGTCGGCTTCATTCAAGTTGGGACCACGATCGAAGCGGCGCTCGAGGCCCGATCACGTCCTGGCCTCGAACTCGCGGTGGTGTCGCCGAAGCCCGGGGCCGGAGACGGGAACCGCGTCTCGGTGTTGTACTCGTCGCGAGGCCATCTGCCAATCGAGTTCATGCGGTGGGCCGACCGCCTGGTCGGTGAACACGAACACGGCGACGGCGCGCGGTCGTTCTCCTTCGACGGACTGACCTGGCGGGTGTCAGCCGCACCGCTGCTCGACGCGTCGGGGGCCGAAGTCGCCGACCTTGTCCTGCTGCAGGATGTCTCGCGCGACCAGATCTCGTTTGCGCGCCTCGTCGCATTTGGCGCACCCGCCGCCAGCGTGCTGCTGACGGTGCTCGTCGGGTTCGTCTACGTCCTGCTGAAGCGGACGGATGCGGGCATCGAAGCCCAGCAGGTGGCCGTCAGGGAAAGCGAAGCCAACTATCACTCCCTGCTCGAATCGATGGCCGACCTCGTCGTCGTGGCGTCGATCAAGGGACGTATCGTGTTCACCAACGCGGCCGTGAGGCGGACGCTCGGTTACACGGCGGACGATCTGCTCTCGATGGACGTGGCGCAGCTCTACCCCGAGGCGCGGCGCGGCGAGGCGGAGGCGCTGCTGGCCGACTTCGTCCGCGGCGACCAGACCTCGTCTTCGATGTCCCTCGCTCGGTGGGACGGCGTGCTCGTCCCTGCGGATACCCGTGTCTGGAGAGGCCGCTGGAGTGGGGCCGACTGTCTGTTCCTGCTGTGCAAGAACCTTACGTTCGAACTGGAGGCCGAACAGCGATTCGAACGGCTCTTCCGCAACAACCCGACGCCGATGGCCTTGTCGACCGAGTCGGGCCGCTTCGCGGACGTGAACGACGGCTTCCTGGCGCTGCTGGGTTATCAGCGCCACGAGGTCATCGGGCGGACGTCCGCCGACCTGCGGCTGTGGGTCAATCCGGAGGATCAGGCGGTGACGGCTCGCCACCTCCTGGCGGACGGGCACATCTCCGGCGTGGAACTGCAGGTGCGCTGCCGCGACGGCCGGATCTGCGACGGCCTGTTCTCGGGCGAGACCATCTCATTCCACGGAGAACGGTCGCTGCTCACCGTGATGGTCGACATTACCGAGCAGAAACGGGCGCACCTCGCGCTGCGCGACAGCGAGGCCTTCCTTTCGATGTTGCTCGAGACGGTGCCCATCCCAGTGTTCTACAAGGACGTCGATGGGCGGTACCTCGGGTTCAACCGGGCGTTCGAGCAGTTCGTCGGCCGGTCGAAGGCCGACATGACGGGCCTGACGGCGCAGGATCTCCTCCCGGCCGACGTGGCAGCGACCCACGAGTCCCAGGAGCGGGCGCTGCTGTCGTCCCCTGGCGAAGCCGTGTACCAGATGCGCGTCGAGTCGGCCGCCGGCCCGCGCGACGTCGAGATGCACAAGGCGTCATTGACCGACGGCGAGGGCCGGGTCACCGGCACCATCGGTGCGATCCTCGACCTGACCGATCGTGTACGGGCCGAGGAGGAACTGCGGCTGACGAACGTCGAACTCGAGACCGCGACGCTCCGGGCCAACGAGATGGCGGTCCAGGCGGAACTCGCCAGCGTCGCGAAGAGCCGCTTCCTCGCCACGATGAGCCACGAGATCCGCACGCCGATGAACGGCATCATCGGCATGACCGGGCTCCTGCTGGATACCGCCCTCGACCCCGACCAGCGCCGGTTCGCGGAACTCGTCCGGGCCAGCGGCGACACGTTGCTCAACCTCATCAACGACATCCTCGACTACTCGAAGATCGAGGCGAACCGCCTCGAACTGGAGACGGCTGACTTCGACCTTCGTGCCATCGTCGACGAAGTGACGGTCCCGCTGGCCGTCCGGGCCAGACACCAGGGGGTCGAGGTGTCCAGCGTGCTGGCGCCCGATGTGCCCACGGCGCTGCGCGGTGACTCGACACGCCTGCGCCAGATCCTGACCAACCTCGTGGGGAACGCCGTCAAGTTCACCGAGAAAGGCGAGGTCTCCGTCCGCGTGACGGTGGACGAGATCGGACCCGTCGACGTGGTCCTGCACTTCTCGGTGCGTGACACGGGCATCGGCATTCCGCCGGAGAAGTTCGGGCTCCTGTTCTCGAAGTTCAGCCAGGTGGACGCGTCGACGACCCGACGGTTCGGCGGGACGGGGCTGGGCCTCGCCATCTCGAAACAGCTGGCCGAACTCATGGGCGGGAAGATCGGCGTGACGAGCCAGGAGGGCCAGGGCTCGGAGTTCTGGTTCACCGTTCGGCTCGCCATCCGGCACGCCACGGCACCGGCGCCGCCGCCGATGCCAGCGGCGACACCCGGCGCCCGGGAGTCTCTCGAGCCCCTCGCCTGGGCGCGAATCCTGCTCGCCGAAGACGATGCCACGAACCGGGTCGTGGCCCTGGGCATTCTGCGGAAACTCGGGTTGCGTGCGGACGTCGTGACCGACGGGGCCGAGGCGGTCGAGGCGCTCCGTCGCGTGCCGTACGACCTCGTGCTGATGGACGTGCAGATGCCGCAACTGGATGGCTTCGAGGCGACCGGCCTGGTTCGAAGCGGCGCGGCCGGCGCCCTCAACCCCGCGGTGCCGGTCATCGCGATGACGGCGCACGCGATGCAGGGTGACCGCGAAGCCTGTTTCGCGGCCGGCATGAATGACTACGTCTCAAAACCCCTGTCGCCCCGGGCGCTGGCCGACGCGCTTCGGCGCTGGCTGCCCGACAACCCCACGGCCCGGACGCCGCACACCCCGGTGACTGGAGCCCACGAGACCCCACAGACCCCGGCATCAACGACCAAGAGCCGCGAAGAGGTTACAGGATGAAAGCCCTGATCGTCGAAGATGATTTCACCAGCCGGCTGCTCCTCCAGGAACTGCTCAAGCCGTACGGGGCGACGCATATCGCCGTCAACGGCCGTGAAGCCGTCGAAGCCGTGCGGATCTCCGTGGAGACTGGCGAACCCTACACCCTGATTTGTCTCGACATCATGATGCCGGAAATGGACGGCCAGGAGGCGCTCAGGGCCATCAGGGCTCTCGAGGACGCACACGGCGTGGTGCCTGGCCATGGCGCGAAGATCCTCATGGCCACGGCCTTGACCGATTTCCGGAATCGCAGTGACGCCTACTTCAACCTGTGCGACGGGTATCTCACCAAGCCGATTCGCCAGGAACAGCTCAGGAACGAACTCCGGGACCTCGGCCTCATTCCTGAACCCGTCACCGTGTAGCTACAGCGCCCGTCACGGCGCCTGGCGCCGGACCCACTCGAGGCCCGGACGGTCGATGCGGAACTGCACGAGGCGGCGGTGTTCGACCTCGGTCACGTACGCGGTGCGGCCGTCGGGGCCGCCGAAGCAGATGTTGCTGGGCTTCGCGCCCAGCACGTCGATCTCCCGGACGATCTCACCCGCGGGCGTCAGCGCGACGACCGTGCCCTTGTCGTAACGGGTGACGTAGATCGTGCCGTCGGCGTCGCAGCGCATGCCGTCGAACCCGAAGTCGTCGAAGTGCCGGACGAGCCGCTTGCCGGTCAGCGTCCCGTCCGGGGCGATCGTGAAGGCCCAGACGTTGCGCTGCACACTTTCGTTCACGTAGAGCGTGCGGCCATCGGGCGAGACCTCGATGCCGTTCGTCGTGCCCATGCCTCCGGCGGCCAGCGTGACGCGGCCCGCCGTGTCGATTCTCCACACCTGCCCCGTGCCGTCCTTCCAGTTCGGATCGCTCGCCCACACCACATCGTCCGGCGAGATGGCGATGTCGTTGGGCTGATTCATGCGGGGTTCGTGGGCGAAGACCGACACCGCGCGCGTCGCCATCTCGATGCGCAAGATGTTGTGGCCGACGTAGTCCGCAACGTACATCCGTCCGGCGCGATCGAAGCGGAGGCCGTTGCCGGTGCTCGAGCCCGGGAGCGTGACGAACACCTCTGCGTTGCCGTCGGGCGCGACCTTGCCGATCGTCTGCTGGCGGGCGAAGTTGACGGCGTAGACGAAGCCGTCCCGGTCGGTGGCTGGCCCTTCTATCCCGGCGGTGAAACTGCCCTCGGACGTCAGCGGCCGCGCCACGAACAGGGGATCGTCCGGCGGCGCGCCGGACGAGAGCGCCATGCAGGCGCAGAGCAGGGGAGTGCGGACGGCGGCAGGCATCATGCCCGGAGTATAGCGCCCGCCGCCGTCGGCGGACTACGCGAGCGCGTCGATGATCCGGTTCAGCGTCGCGCTCGGCCGCATGGCCCGTCCGGTCTTTACGGGATCGGGGTGGTAGTAGCCGCCCATGTCCACCGGCTTGCCCTGCGCACCGATCAACTCGGCGTTGATGGTCGCCTCGCTGGCCGCGAGTTCGGCCGCGACACCCGCGAAGCGCGCCTGCAGCGCCGCGTCCTTCGTCTGCGCCGCCAGGGCCTGCGCCCAATACATCGCCAGGTAGTAGTGGCTGCCGCGATTGTCGATCTCGCCGACGCGCCGTGCCGGGCTCTTGTTGCCGTCGAGGAACTTGCCGATGGCGTCGTCGAGCGTCTCGGCCAGCAGCGCCGCCTTCGCGTTCCCGAACGCCTGGCCGATGTGTTCGAGCGACGCGGCCAGCGCGGAGAACTCGCCCAGCGAATCCCACCGCAGGTACCCTTCCTTCTGGAACTGCTGCACGTGCTTCGGTGCCGAGCCGCCGGCGCCCGTCTCGAACAGCCCGCCACCGGCGAGCAGCGGCACGATCGACAACATCTTCGCCGACGTGCCGATCTCGAGAATCGGGAAGAGATCCGTCAGGTAGTCACGCAGGACGTTGCCGGTCACAGAGATCGTGTCCAGTCCCTTGCGGATCCGTTCGAGCGACAGGTTCATCGCGTCCACGGGCGACAGGATGCGGATGTCCAGCCCCGTCGTGTCGTGGTCCTTCAGGTACATCTCGACCTTCGCGATGATCTGGGCGTCGTGCGCGCGCTGCCGGTCGAGCCAGAAGACCGCCGGCGCGCCTGTGGCCTTCGCCCGGCGCACGGCCAGCTTGACCCAGTCACGGATCGGCAGGTCCTTCGTCTGGCACGAACGGAAGATGTCGCCCGTGTCCACGTGCTGTTCGAGGAGCGTCCGCCCGTCCGACTCGGCGACGACACGAATCGTGCCGGGGCCCGACGCGATGAACGTCTTGTCGTGGGAGCCGTATTCCTCGGCCTTCTGCGCCATCAGGCCGACGTTCGGCACGCTGCCCATCGTGGCCGGATTCAGCGCGCCGTGCGCCTGGCAGTCTTCGATGATCGCCTTGTAGATCGTCGCGTAGCAGCGATCTGGAATCATCGCCTTCGTGTCGTGCAGCTTGCCGTCGGGGCCCCACATCTTCCCGGACTCGCGCACGACGACCGGCATCGACGCGTCCACGATGATGTCGCTCGGCACGTGCAGGTTGGTGATCCCGCGGTCCGAATCGACCATCGCGAGCGGCGGGCGCGACGCATAGACCGCCTTGATATCGGCGTCGATGGCGGCGCGGGTGTCCTCGGGCAGCGCCTGGATCTTCGCGTAGAGGTCACCCAGGCCGAAGTTCGGGTTCACGCCCAGCGTCGCGAACGTCGCCGCGTGTTTCTCGAACACATCCTGGAAGAACACCGACACGGCGTGACCGAACATCACGGGGTCGGACACCTTCATCATCGTCGCCTTGAGGTGCAGCGACAGCAGCAGGCCGCGTGCCTTTGCATCGTCGATCTGGGCGGCGTAGAACTCGCGCAGCGCCCCGACGTGCATGACCGACGTGTCGAGCACCTCGCCGGCCTGCAGCGGCATCTTCTTCTTCAGCACCGTGACCGTGCCGTCGGCTGCGACGAACTCGAAGCGCACGTCGGTCGCCGCCGGCACCGTCAGCGACGTTTCGCTGCCGTAGAAATCGCCGGCGGACATGTGCGCGACGTGCGATGCCGAGTCGGGACTCCAGGCGCCGAGCTTGTGCGGGTGCTTCTTTGAGAACGCCTTCACCGAGAGCGGCGAGCGGCGATCGGAATTGCCTTCGCGCAGCACCGGGTTCACGGCGCTGCCGAGCACCTTCGCGTACCGCGCCTGGACGGCCTTTTCCGCGTCGTCCTTCGGCGATTCCGGATAGTCGGGCAGGTCGTAACCCTGCGACTGCAGCTCACGGATGGCTTCCTTGAGCTGCGGCACCGACGCCGAGATGTTGGGCAGCTTGATGATGTTGGCCTCGGGCGTCTGGGCGAGTTCGCCGAGCGCGGCCAGGTGATCCGGAATCCGCTGCGCTTCGCTCAACCGCTCGGGAAACGCGGCGATGATGCGACCCGCCAGCGAGATGTCGCGGGTCTCGACGGACACGCCGGTGCCCTTCGTGAACGCGCGGACGATGGGAAGGAATGAGTACGTGGCGAGCGCGGGTGCCTCGTCGATCTGGGTCCAGATGATGGTCGACGTCTTATCCATGGTCCCTGTCTCCATGACACCCCCGGGAGCATGGCCCATCCGTGCTGGTGGCCGTCGAGGGCGTCCACCAGTGTAGTCGAACCGACCCTTCGGTCCCATAGCCCGGAGTCCAGGACGGGAGTAGACTGTGGCTATCCACATTCAACAACCGGCCCAGGATGGGCCCGAGAGGAGTACCTCATGCCGACACTCGACGCCCTCAAGGCGAAGTACCGCCCATTGTTCGAACTCGCGCAGCGTCGCGGAATCCACGTGACCAACGCGCACCTGCAGGACGACAAGCTGTTCTTCAAGGCCGCCGCGCCCAGCGAGGCGATCAAGGTCGAGGCGTGGACCTGCATCAAGGCCGTCGATCCCGTCTACGCGGATATCCTGGCCGACATCACGATCGATGCCTCGCTGAAGGTGCCGGAGACGATCTACGAGGTGAAGGGCGGCGACAGCCTCTCGAAGATCGCGAAACACTTCTACGGTGACGCCAACAAGTACATGAAGATTTTCGAGGCCAACAAGGACCAGTTGGCCGACCCCGACAAGATCAAGCCTGGCCAGAAGCTCCGGATTCCGGACTAGGGAGGCGCAGATGGGACTCCTCGATAACATCCTGGGGGCGGCGGGCGCCGCGCAGGCCGGCGGAACCGGCGGCAGCCCGCTCGGCGGCCTCGCGGACATGGTGATGAAGAACCCCCAGGCGCTGGGCGCCATTGTCAGCCTCCTGAGCGGGAAAGACGCGTCAGTGGGCGGCACGGGCGGACTGGGCGGTCTGGTGTCGGCGTTTCAGAGCAAGGGCCTCGGCGACATGATCAACTCGTGGATTTCGACGGGTCCGAATCCGCCGGTGTCGGCGAGCCAGATCACCGACGTGCTCGGCCCCGATACGGTCACGCAGTTCGCGGCCAAGGCCGGCGTCTCGCAGGGGGATGCCGGAGGTCTGCTCGCGAGCCTGCTTCCGTCGGTGATCGACCAGCTCACCCCGGAGGGCCACGTGCCCGCGACCGATTCCCTGGAGTCCGCGCTCGGCGGCCTCCTGTCGGGCCTCCGGCGTTAGCCCCCGGTTCACGCCTTCATTACCGGAGACGCTCCAGAAGCCAGGCGCGGCGTTCGTCCGTCACGAACGCCGCGTCAATCGCATGACGGGTGAGCTGCGCCAGGTGGGACTCGTCGAGTCGGAGCGGCCCTGCGATTTCGATGAACGTCTCCGTCACCGTGAACGGCCCGAACATCAACGGGTCATCCGTCGCCAGCGAGACACGTAACCCCTCTTCCAGAAACCGCTTCAACGGGTGTTCGGCCAGAGGCATGAACCCCATTCTCGCGTTCGACACGGGGCAGCTCTCGATGGCGATGCCCCGTTCCCGCAGGAACGTGCGCGCCTCGGCGGATCCTGCCAGGGATGTGCCGTGTCCGATCCGTGCCGCGCCGAGAACCTCGACGGCTTCGACAATGGTGGCAGGCGGCGCGTCGGCGTAGGACGGCGGGTGTCCCTGCTCGCCGCCGTGGACGGTCAGTGGCACGCCGGCTTCCCGGGCCGGTGCCAGCGCGTCAGCGAAGACGCGAGGAGCAAAGAGTCGTTCGGGGAAACCGGCGATGTCGAGGCCCACGGGCCGATCGGCGCGATGCAGGCGCGCGGCCAGCGCGGCGATGGGGCGAGCCTGGCCCTCCGGCACCGCGGGATCCGAACCGGGCAGCCCCTTCTGTCTGCTGAAGGCGAGGATGAACGTCCCGCTGACGTGCCGGTCTCTCCACGCGCGGTCGACACCCCGCAGCAGTGCGCCGGCGATATCGTCGATGTCGGCGCGCACGTGTTCCTGGTAGGTGAATGGCGATCCGCGCAACTCGGTGTGCAGGCTTCCGGCCTCCGCGCACGCGACGAGCTGGTCGAAGACCGCCTCCTCGAGGTCGTCGAGCGTCCGCATCACGGACAGCGGCAGGCCGAACGAGTCGATGAACACCGATGCGCCGTCGGGCCGGGAGAAGCCCCCGGCGACGTCCCGATAGTAGCGGCCGATGGCGTCGGGATCCTGGGGATCGATCCCCTCGATCACGCGCCCCGACCGCGTGCGCGCCTCGGTCAGGCCATGACGCTGCGCGAGGCGGGCGATCGTCTCCGGCGTGATCCCGGCTTCGAAGTGGCGATGCAGTTCGGCGGTCTGCGGTTCGTGTGGCATCAGCGGAGTCACCAGTGAGGCTTGCACGAGTGTGTGCCAGGTGCACGCCGACCGCAAGCGCGCTTGCAGGATCGCGAAGAGGCGGGGGACAATGTACGCCACCCGACCATGACGGCCGTGATGCGCGCGATCGGCTCTCTGCGCCTGATCTTCATCGACGCTTCTCCGGTTGATGTCGCGCTCGCCGTGCGGCAACTCGAAGCCAGCGGCCTCGAGTTCAGCTGGGTTCGCGTCGATTCGCGAGGCGCGTTGCTGTCGGCCCTCGACACGTGGCTGCCCGACCTCGTGCTGTCCGAGGTCAGCCTGCCCGGATGGGGCGGCCTCGAGGCCCTGGCCGTCGTGCGGGACCGGGTGCCCGATGCGCCGTTCCTGATCGTGGCGGGGGCGATGAGCGACGAGACCGCCGTCGAGTGCCTGAAGGCCGGCGCCTGGGTCGTCGTGCGGAAAGAACACCCGTCGCGCCTGCCGTGTGCCGTCAACGACGCTCTCGAGATGAAACGCGCCCGGGACAAGGCCAGGGCGGATCGTCTCGACATCACGGACCTGCTCCACGCCGAAGCCGAACGCGGCCGCTATGCGTCGGCGCTCGCGCAGGCGCAGAAGATGCAGGCCGTCGGCCGCCTCGCCGGCGGCGTGTCTCACGACTTCAACAACCTGCTGACAGGTATCCTGGGGTACTGCGATCTATTGCTGTCGTCCATCCCGGAGGAGGCGCCGTACCGGGCGGATGTGGTGCAGATCCAGCACGTGGCCAAGCGCGCCTCCACGCTGACACGCCAGTTGCTCGCCTTCAGTCGCAGGCAGGTCATGAGCCCCGTGGCCCTGAACCTCTCGACGCTGCTCGCAGACATGGCGAAGCCGGTTCGCACGATGTTGCGGGAGAATCTCGAGCTCGTCTGGGACCTCGCGCCGGGTCTCGAGGATATCCATGCCGATCCCGCACAGGTCGAGCAGGCGCTCTACAACCTCCTGATGAATGCCAGCGATGCCATGCCGGATGGCGGACGCATTTCCGTGCGCACGTACGCGACCGACCTGGAGGCCACGTCCGCCGCCCGCCACAGCGGCACCCGCAAGGGCCGGCATGTCGCCGTGTCGGTGCGCGATACCGGAGTGGGGATCGACCCCGGCGTGCTCCCGCTCGTGTTCGAGCCGTTCGTGACCACCAAGCCTCCCGGCCAGGGCAACGGCCTCGGGTTGGCCGCGGTCTACGGGATCGTCAAGCAGAGCCACGGCTGCGTGATCGCCGAGAGCAGGCCCGGTGAGGGCGCGACCTTCACGATGTTCTTCCCGGTGGTCGCCGGTGAGCCCGGCGCGACGCGTGCGGACGAGCCTGAGACCGTCGGGTCACCAGGCGGCCAGACCGTGCTCCTCGTCGAAGACGACGAGGCCTTGCGGCCCGTCCTCCGGCGCGTCCTGGAGGGGAGGGGCTACGAGGTCCTGGAAGCCGTCGACGGTGTCGATGCCGTCGATCGCTGGCGGTCACAGGCGCTGAGGCTCACCGTGTTGCTGACCGATCTCGTGATGCCAAGGCGGGACGGCGTCGAGGTGGCCCGGCTGTTCCGCGAGGTCGCGCCCGCATTGCCCGTGCTGTTCATGACGGCCTATGCCGAACCCGAGGTGTTCAGGGATGTCGTCGAGGACGAGCGTACAATGCTCATCAAGAAGCCGTTCCTGCCGGGCGCGCTGGTGAGTGCGCTCCGCCGCCTGCTTCACGGTCGTTCCGCAGCGGCCGCGGAGGATTCCTAGCGGACGAGGTCCGCGAGGTCTCGTTCAGTCGGCATCGAGCGGCTCGGTGTCGTCGAGCATCCAGACTTTACGCAGATGGTGGTGTTCGAGCAGGCGGTAGAGCTTCCGCCGGCTGATGCCGAGCTGTGCGGCGGCGGCCTTCTTGTTGCCGCTCGTGCGCTCGAGCACGCTGAGGATGTGGGCCTTCTGACACTCGTCGAGGGAGTCCCCCCCGGAGCGGACCCGGGTTTCAGGGGGCACCGACCCGCCGCCCACGGCCCGAGGCGGTCGCGCCGCGCCGGCCTGTGAGAGCCCGATCAGGTCCTTCGAGGTGATCAGGTCGGTATCCGCGAGCACGCAGGCGCGTTCGATCACGTTGCGCAGTTCGCGCACGTTGCCTTCCCAGTACGCGCCGACGAGGACCCGCTCGGCTTCCGCCGTGACGCCGGTGATCGGCTTGCCGAGCCGCGCCGACACCGCGCGGACGAACGTGGCGACCAGGTAGGGAATGTCTTCCCGGCGATCGCGCAGCGGCGGGAGCGAGAGCTCGATGATATTGAGACGATACAGCAGGTCCGTGCGGAAACGTCCCGCGGCCACCTCGGCCCGCAGGTCCCGGTTCGTCGCCGCGATCACGTTCACATCCACGCGTTTCCGTTCCACGCTGCCGACGCGCTGAACCTCTCCCGTTTCGAGGACGCGCAGGAGCTTGGCCTGCAGCCCCATCGGCAGTTCGCCGACTTCGTCGAGGAACAGCGTGCCCTGGTTGGCCAGTTGGAAGACGCCCACCTTGTGGTCGGTCGCGCCGGTGAACGCTCCGCGGACGTGACCGAACCATTCGCTTTCCGACAGTGTCTCGACGACGGCAGAGCAATTCAGCGTGATGAAGGGGCCTTCCCTGCGCGGACCGAGCGCCTGGAACGCCCGCGCGGCCAGTTCCTTGCCCGTGCCGGTTTCGCCGGAGATGAGCACGTTGCGGACGTGCGGGGCGAGGCGGCGGATCAGACTGAACGTGTCGAGCATCGCCGCGCTGCGGCCGACCATTCCGCAGAACTCGAGCCGCATCGCGAGGTCGTTGTCGAGTTCGAGGACACTGCGACGTTGGGCGGCCTCTTCGCGCACACGGCCCAGCAGCTCACGCAGGCGGCCGAAGTCGATCGGCTTGTTCAGGTAGTCGACCGCCCCCAGCTTGATGGCGGCGACCGCCTCGTCGATCGTGGCGGCGCCACTCATGAGGGCGGTCGCGCACGCCGGCAACTCGTCGCGCAGCGCGCGCAGGAGGCCCAGACCGTCCATGCCGGGCATCCGCAGGTCGGTCAGGGCGAACACCGGGCGATGGGGGAAGGCCCGCAGCGCGGCTTCTCCGTCCTCGCACACGATGACGTCGAACCCTTCTCCCGACGCGAGTCGTCCGACCGCATCGCGGATGAAGGGGTCGTCGTCCACGAGCAGCATGACTGGACGGCGTACGGTCATCATGCGCGGGCTCCAGCAATGGTGACGCGCCACGGGAGGCCGAGGCCGACGGCTGCCCGCGCGAGTTCTTCGCGAATGTGTGCCCGTGAACAGTCTACGCCAATGCAGGCCCTTTGTGGTCGGCGCCGAACCTCCGGGGCTGCGCGTCAGTGCGCGCCCTTGCGCAGCGGCGTCTCGTTCCAGAGGCGCGTCATCAACAGCGCTCCGATGACCGAGAACGGAATAATCATGTAGGTCCAGGCGCCCCACCCGTACGTGTCGAGCACGCCACCGAGCGCGAAACCCGTCAGGCCGGACGCGATGTACTGGACCCCGTCGCAGATTCCCGTGACGGTCGCGACCGCCTTCGTTCCGCCGAAGTCCATCGCGGAGGTGGCCGACAACATGCCGTGCACGCCGAACACCCACATCACCGTAAACGGGATCAGGAACGCCGCCACCGTCGGCGAGGTGGTCGCGCCCAGCAGGAGCAACGCGACGATCTGGCCAATGTAGAAGATGAAGGCCACCGGCGGCCGACGGGATCCGAACAGGTGATCCGACAGGTACCCGCAGAGCAGGCCCCCCAGGATGCCACCGACCGTGATGCCCGTCGACGCGATCGAATACAACGTCGACCCGTGTTCGATGTGGTGCACTTCCTTGAGGAACGGGACGTACCAGAACATCACGCCCTGGCGCACGAAGCCCGTGCAGAACTCCGCCGCGATGACCGTGAGGATGACCGGGTTCGTGAACACCCGCTTCATCAGGTAGCCGAAGTCGACCGGCGTGTCCTTGTCCGCGTCCTTCGACGTGGCATCACCGGTGTCGAAGTCCTTGAAGCCGGCGTCCGACGGTTTGTCCTTCACCAGCACGTAGTCGACGCCGAACATGATGACCAGCAGGATCGACGGCACGATGAAGACCCAGTACCAGTCCATGTAGGACAGGATCCAGCCGCCGACCGTCAGTGCCAGGAAGTACCCGGACGAGATCATGATGCCGAAGATCCCGCCGAACACTCCGCGCTCCTTCACGTGGAACCACGGTGCGTTCACTTTCACCACGGACAGCGCGCCGAACGACTGGAAGTAACAATTCACCGCGTACAGCAGCGACATCCCGACGATGAGCTTCGTCTGCCAGCCGTTGAGGAACAGGAGGCCGATGATCAGGTTCAACGCCGCGGCGCCGGCGGCGCCAATCAGGATGGCTTTCTTGCCGCCGATCCGATCCGCGAGCGGCCCGTTGAACGCCACCGCCAGTGCGTACGTCCAGAATCCGGCGGTGCCGATCATGCCCCAGTCCGCCTTCGTGAGGTCGAACTTCTCGATCATCGTCGACGAGGCCGCGTTCAGGTTGTAGCGCCCCATGTAGTACGTCGCGTACGTGAGCCCCAGCGGGAACCAGTTCGCGAAGCGCCGGCGGCGGTACTCGACGGAGTGATTCATCGGGTTGGACATGGATTACCTCGAGCGGACGAGTGCGCGCAGGCGGCCGAGCGCGGCGGCATACCGCGGGCCGAGCACGCCGGGGTCGGTCGACTCCGGTTCGTTGAGCATGGAGACGAAGGGAACCTGGACACCGCGCAGGGCCAGGTGGCCCTCGGTCGCCCCGCCGGTGATCCGGGCCCAGTCGTTGTCGCGGAAGAAGCCGTACATATCGCGATCCGGCACCTTGTGGAACAGGATCGACTCTTCCTGCCCCTTGCGGTACCGGGCGTTGTTCCGGCGGTACGATTCTTCGAACGACACGTTGATGTACAGGATCGCCGCCCGTTCGAGGATGGCCGTATCGAAGCGATCCAGGCTCTCGAGGAACCCGTCGCCGATCCCCCTGGCGAACTCGATGAGCAGCGTGCCGCCGTCGTAGAACTCCGGGCGGGCGAGATACCGCGACCGGATGACGTCGTTGAAGCGGTCGACCAGCGAACCCCGGAACCCGGCCTTCGTGATGTTGTAGCCTTCCGGCGTCCGTTCAGACACCTCGCGCGCCACGCCCCGCGCCTCCCGATCGTCGTCGGCGAGGCAGGCGTCCCAGAGCCAGGGAAAGTCATCGACCTCGTCGAAGCGGCCGATGCCGTACGTGCGGGCGCGATCGTCGTCTTCCGCCTTCTTCATGAAGTCGATGAACTCGCTCTTGCCGCCGGCCGGACGCCCCAGAACGAAGAGATGATCGAACGTGACGATCCGCGCCGTCTCCGTCACCGGCCGCTCCGCAGCGTCCACAACCGGTCGAGCGCCGCCGAATACCGATCGGCCAGGACTACCGGGTCCGTGGACTCGGGTTCGTTGTTCATCGTGACGAACGGCACCTGCACGCCCCGCACGTCGACCCAGCCAGACGGCGCGCCGCCGGTCACCTCCTGCCAGTCGTTCACGTCGTAGAAGTAATCGTAGGTCTCGCGCGGCACCATGTGCGCCAGGATCGAGTGACGCAGCTTCTCCTGGTAGCGGGCGACGTTCCGCCGCCACGACTCCTCACGGGAGACGTGGATGTAGAAGATGGCCGCGCCATCGAGAATCGCGGGATCGAGGATGTCGAGCGCGTGCCGGAAGCCGTGCTGACCACCGCGCGAGAACTCGATGAGCAGTGTCGAGTCGGTATAGAACGACGGGTGGTTCAAGTACTGACCGGTGATGACCTCGTTGAACTTGTGCATGCACCAGTCGAAGAGCTTCGCGCCCTTGGGCGCCATGCCGGGGTTGCCTGGCATGTATTCCTGCGTGTACAGGCGCTCGTAGCCGGCTTTCTCCCAGAGCACGTCTTCCTGGAACTTCTCCCAGAGCCACGGGAAATCATCGACCTCTTCGAACTGGCCGATGTGCAGCCGCGTTTTCCGGAGGTCGTCGGCGGAGTGTTTCAGAAAGTCGATGAACTCGGACTTGCCGCACGCCGGCCGACCGAGAACGAACAGGTGCTTGAAGATGTCACTCATGATGCCTCCGATAGACCGGGACGCCGCGAGGGGGCCGCGTCCGGGAGACGTTACCACACCCGGTGCACGCACCGAAGGGCACCAGGTGACCCCTCCCGGTCCGGGCTCGACACGCCGGCAAACGCGACCTTGCCGGGAGTTCGTCATGGCGAAGGCTTGGGGACCCCCATCCCCAAGCGTGTCACCCCCTCACGGTCGCGTTTGCAGACTGACGCCGATCGGCATGCTCGCACGGCCAGCTCGGGGCCAACTGGTGCCCTCCGGCGCCCTCACCGGTTCACGTCTCCCGCGTCATCTCGATCATTGTCTCGCGGAAGCCGAGGCGCGCGAAGAGGCGCCGGGCGATCGCGTTGGGCGCGGCGGTCCAGAGGATGACCCTGGGCATGCCGCGGTCGGCGAGCCAGCGCGCGGCGGCTTCGGTGAGCGCCGTCGCGACGCCCCGTCCACGGGCGGACTCGAGTACGTAGACGTCGTGGATGAACCCGGCTTCGTCTCGCAGTTCCTTCCACGACAACGGTTCGATGCCCGCGTACACGTAGCCGACGATCTCGCCGTCCAGGTCGGCGACGGCCACGAACGTATCGTCACGGCGCAGTTGCGACCCCAGGAACGCCGCGTAGCCCGCCTCCGAGTCGCCTTGCGGGGCGAGGAACCGCTGCCGGTCGAACTCGTAGTGGTCGCCCAGCAGCGCCGCGCCCATCCGGCCGACGGCTGGCAGATCGCGGGGTGTGGCCGGGCGCACGCGGACGGTCGGCTCGCTCATGCGTTCGAGCATACTGCAGTCCGGTGGTCGCCGAACCAGCCCCGAGCACGGTACAATGGGCGGTCACGTCAACGGCCTGAATCCGGAGCCCGCATGGAATACGTCCGCTGGTTCATCGACTTCTTCCTGCACCTCGACAAACACCTCGCCGAGGTCATTGCGAGCTACGGCGTCTACACCTACGCCCTGCTGTTCGTGATCATCTTCCTGGAGACGGGACTCGTGGTGACCCCGATCCTGCCTGGCGACTCGCTGCTGTTCGCGGCAGGGACGTTCGCGGCCCTGGGCAGCCTGAACGTGGGCGTGGTCTTCGTCCTGCTGACCGTGGCGGCGATCCTGGGCGACACCGTGAACTACGCGATCGGCAAGTACCTCGGCCCCAAGGTGTTCCACTTCCCGAAATCGCGGTTCTTCAATCCCGAACACCTCAGGAAGACGCACGCGTTCTACGAGAAGTACGGCGGCAAGACCATCATCATCGCCCGCTTCGTCCCCATCGTGCGGACCTTCGCACCGTTCGTGGCGGGCATCGGCGCGATGACCTACCCGAAGTTCCTGGCCTACAACGTGATCGGCGGCGTCGCGTGGGTCGCCATTTGCGTCTTCGCGGGGTACTTCTTCGGCAACCTGCCCTTCGTGAAGAAGAATTTCAGCCTGGTGATCCTCGCCATCATCGTGATTTCCGTGCTGCCTGCCGTGTTCGAGTACCTCAGGCACCGCCGGGAGACGCGGCGCCAGGCCTAGAAGTCTCCGCGGTATCCCACGACGAGTTGCGGGCGCCGGCGGCGTCCGGGCTCGGCCACGAGCGGCCAGGCCACGTCGGCAGCGACGATGGCCGACCCCGCGGCACGAAGCGAGGCGATGCGCAGGCCGATGCCGATGTCGGCCGCCGCGGCGGTGCGGCCCCCGCCCGGTCGCCTGCCGACTGTCCCGGCTTCCGCGAAGATCGCGACGCCAGGGCGGAACAGGCCGAGCGGCGTCCACGCGGCGAAACGCCGCTCTTCGAGGATGGCCAGCGCCCGCATGGCGCCCGCGAACGCGTTCTGCCGGTATGCGCGCAGCCCCGCGGTGCCGCCCAGGTAGACGCGCTGGCCTGCTTCCGGCCGGTTCAGCCCTTCCAGTTCGAGCGTGAGCCTCCGGACCGTCGATTCAGAAGGCTGCCACCACACGCCCGCGAACGCGGAGGCGGCGTGTCTGGCCGGTTCTCCGCCGGAGAACCACAGACCGGCCTGGCTTCTCGCGAGGATGAGCCAGCGGTCTGACGGACTCCATCCCCGGGCGATCCGCACGCCCGCGAAGGCACGCGGGTCGGTGCCCGGAAACGTCGACCCCGGCGAAACGAACAGCTCCGTGTCGAGCGAGAACCCGAGATTGACGTCCACGTCCCGCTCCGGCGCCCCGAGGCCCCGGCGTTTCACGAATCGTTCGCGGTACACCTGGGCGGCCACCGCAGGACCCATGAAACGACGGGACGGCGGCAGCGCCGTCGCCGCGGCGAGACTCAGCTCGGCGTATTCCCGCCACAGGGCCTTGTAGCCCGCCGTGACGCGCCAGGCCGTTCGCCCCGGTTCACCCGCGGCGCGCCACGTGACGGCCGCAATCGCGTCGACGGCGTACCGGCCGTACTCGGCGTCCACCGTCCCGCGGTCGTACACGCGGGCGTGGTCGCGCGACTCGACGAACGAGACGGTGTAGTTCCACGGGTCGTCGACCGTCACGAAAGGCTTCGCCAGCGTCAGGCCCGTGCCGCTGCCGTCGGAGCGGCGGTCGATGAACGCATCGACGCGGTGACGGCTTCCGAACGCACGCGTCGTGCCCACGGCCACCGCGGTCACGTCCCGCTCGAAGGAATGGTCGCGGCGGAGGTTGAGGGCGATGCCAGTACCTGCCGTGTTCGTGTCGATGGCCTTGGCGGTCCAGGACGTGAACCCGCCTTCGCGACTGAGATTCATGCCCACTTTCAGGGTCCAGGCGTCACGGACCCGCACGCGGACGTGCACCTCGGACATCCCGGCCGGCACGGCGCTCACCGCGACCTCCTGGAAGAGGCCGAGCGCCCTGAGGTGGCGTTCGGATTGCGCGAGCACCGCCGGATCGCACGCGTCGCCGATGGCGAACAGCAGTTCGCGCCGGACGACGGCGTCTCTCGTGAGGTGGTGGAGCGCGTTGGCCGTCGTGGCGACGGCCCGGCCGATCCCGGTGGCGGTTCCGGCGTCGAATACATCGCGACGGTCGATCGTGATTCGCGAGATGGGAACCGGACCGGTCGGACAGGACTGTGCCGAAGCGGGCCCGGTGAGGAGCCCGGCAGCGCCGGCGGTCAGCGCCACACAGGCGGCCCACCGGAGAAGTGTCACGGGCCGATTATAGACGCCGGGCGGCCTTGTTATACTCTCGGGAACCATGACCGAACCTCTCCGCCTGCTCGTGGTGGACGACGCCGACGAAGACGTACGCCGACTCGTCGGCGAACTGGGCCGGGGCGGTTTCGCCCCGGACTGGAGGCAGGTGCGGACCCCGGCCGAACTCGACGAGGCGTTGTCGTCGCGCGCCTGGGATGCCGTCGTGGCCGCCCACCGCCTGCATTGGCCGTCCGGCCAGTCGCCGCTCGATGTCGTGCGTGAAACCGCGGGTGACGTTCCCTACATCGTGCTGGTCGACGCGGCACCGGGCGCCCAGGTGCTCGATCTCGTGCCGCCGGGCGCCAATGACATCGTCTTCGCGGATCACCTGGCACGGCTGCCACAGGCGATTCGCCAGGAGATCCGCGACGCGCGCGCGCGCGCCGAGCGACGCCGGTCCGAAACGGCGCTGCGGCAGAGCGAGGAGCGGTACCGCCGCCTGTTCGAGGGATCCGGCGACGCGATCTTCGTGGTCGATCGCCTCTCCGGGCGGTACCTGGATGCGAACCGGGCGGCGGAAGTGCTGACGGGCCGGACCGCCAATGACCTGCGCAAGCTCACGACCCAGGACATCGCGCCGCTTGGCGCCGGCGAACGTCTGAAACGGGTGGCCGGCATCGGGCGTGTCCACGACCTCGGGGAAGTGGAGTACGTTCGCCCGGACGGCAGCACTCGAGTTGCCCAGCTGAGCGTCCTGCCAATCGACGACGCCGTCTTCTACGGGATTGCCCACGACATCACCGACCGGAAGCGGGCCGAGGACGCGCTCCACGCCCTCGTCCGCGGGACGACGTCGGTGGGCGAGGAGTTCTTTCGCGCGCTCGTCCGCGAACTGTCCGTCGTGACCGGAGCCGAGCGGGTGTTCGTGGGGACGTTCGACCCGGACACCACCACCAGGATTCGAACGGTGGCGGCGTGGGCCGACGGAGCCCCGCGCGAGAACTTCGAGTACGAGCTCGACGGATCCCCGTGCGCGCGAGTGGTCGGCCGGGAACTGTGTTACTTCCCGTCGGGTGTCGCCTCGGCGTTTCCCCGGGACGAGGCCCTGGCCACGCAGGGCATCGAGTCGTACCTGGGAATGCCCCTGTACTGGGCGGACCGATCGCCGGCCGGGCTGCTGGCCGTGCTGCACACCCGGCCGCTGGAGCGGCCCGAACAAGCCGCGTCGCTCATCAGGATCTACGCGGCGCGCGTGGAATCGGAGCTCGAGCGTCTTCGGGCCGTGGCGGAGCTCCGCCGCCGGGAGCAGCAGCTGCAGAGCATCTTCAGCGCCGCGCCCATCGGTGTCGGCGTGGTGGTCGGCCGCATCATCCAGTCGGTCAACGAACGCATGTGCGACGTGACCGGCTATCCGGCCGACGAGCAGGTCGGGCGCGAGACGCGCTTCCTCTACGAGTCGGACGACGAGTTCACGCGGGTGGGCCAGGAAGTGACCCGGCAGATCCGCCAGTCGGGATCCGGGTCGACGGAAACCCGCTGGATCCGCAAGGACGGCCAGCGGGTCAGCGTCCTGATTTCGTGGGCGCCCATCGTGCCCGCGGCGCCGGAACGCGGTGTGACCTACGCGGTGCTGGACATCACGGAGCGTCAGCGCGCCGAAGTCGGGCTGCGTCGCCTGGCGGCGGCCATCGAGCAGTCGGACGAAGGCGTGATGATTACCGATCCGGACGGGGTCATCGAGTACGTGAATCCCGCCTTCGAGCGCATCACGGGATTTGCCGCGGACGAGGCGCTCGGGCGGATGCCCCGGCTGTTGCGCAGCGGTAAACAACCCCCGGTGTTCTACGAACAGCTCTGGGCGACCATCAAGGCCGGGCGCGCGTGGAACGGCCGGTTCGTCAACCGGCGGAAGGACGGCGTGCTCTACCAGGAGGACTGCACCATCGCGCCGGTCTTCGGTGCCGACGGGGCCATCGCGTGGTTTGTCGCGACGAAACGCGACGTCACCAAGTCACTGCGCCTCGAAGACGAACTCCGCCAGAGCCAGCGTGTCGAGTCGCTCGGCCGCCTCGCCGCCGTCGTCGCGCACGACTTCAATAACCTGCTCAGCCCGATCCTCGGCTACGCCGAACTCCTGCTCGAGGAGCTTCACCCGTCCGACGAACGGTACGGCCAGATCCACGAGATCGAACAGGCGTCACGGCGCGCCCGCGACCTGACGCGGCAGCTCCTGGCCTTCGGCCGCAAGCAGCCGCTGCGGATCCGGCCGGTCGATCTGAACGACGTGGCCGCGGGACTGGAACGGCTGCTCCGCCGCGGGCTGCGCGAAGATGTCGGACTGGACATTACCTCCTGGCCGGACGGTCCGTGCATGGTCCTCGTGGACCAGGGGCAGGTCGAGCAGGTCGTGATGAATCTGGCCGTCAACGCGCAGGATGCGATGCCAGGCGGCGGACAGCTGGCGGTGCGGATCCTGCAACGCAGCCTCTCGGCGGACGAGTGCGCGAGCCGGCCGGGCAGCCGCCCGGGTGACTACGGCGTCATCGTCGTGACCGATACCGGCTGCGGTATGGACGCGGACACGCGGCACCGGATCTTCGAGCCGTTCTACTCGACGAAGGGCGAACGCGGCACCGGGCTCGGCCTCAGCACGGTGCACGGGATTGTCAATCAGCACGGCGGACACGTCACCGTGGATTCCGAGCCGGGTCGCGGCACCACCTTCGAGGTGTACTTCCCGGCGACCACGGCGGCGACCGTATCGGACAAGCCTGCCAAGCCGGCGCCGCTGCGCGAGAAGGCGACGGAGACGATCCTGATCGTCGAAGACGATGTCGCCGTGCGCGCCCTGGCCGAGACCATCCTGCGGCGCGACGGGTACGTCGTCATTCCCGCGTCCGGCGGCCACGAAGCGTTCGCGCTGGTCGACCAGTTCGCGGGTCCGATCGACCTGCTCCTCACCGACGTGATCCTCTCGGGGGTCGACGGGCGGTCGATCTTCCAGCAGTTGGCCGAACGGTATCCCCGGCTCAAGGTCATCTTCATGTCCGGCTACGCCGATGACGTCGTGGCCGACCGCGGTGTCGTCGAAGCCGGGTTCCCGTTCCTGCAGAAGCCGTTCTCCATCGTGTCCTTGTCCCAGAAGGTGCGCGAGGTGCTGGGAGGCTGACGTGGCCGCATCCCGCTACCCGGTGCCGGCCGAGCCCCATCGCGTCGACGACGAGATCCGGCGCAGCCGGTTCATCACGACGCTGGCGCGCGCGGAGCGCGTGATCGAGGCGCAGGCCTTCATCCAGCGCGTGCGTGACGAGTTCCCCGATGCGACGCACCACTGCTGGGCGTACGTGGTCGGGCCACCCGGATCGACGGCGCAGATTGGCATGAGCGACGACGGCGAGCCGCACGGCACGGCGGGCCGCCCGATGCTGACGGCGCTCCTGCACAGCGGCGTTGGCGATGTCGTCGCGGTGGTCACGCGTTACTACGGCGGCACCAACCTCGGAACCGGCGGCCTCGTTCGGGCGTACGGCGGCGGCGTGGCCCACGCCCTCGAGGCCCTGCCGCGTGTCGAACGCGTGGACTACGTCGCGATGTCGGTCAGCCTCGACTACGGGCGGGTCTCGGCCTTCGAACTGATCCTGCCGTCCTACGAAGCCGTCGTCGACGCGAGGCGGTTCGAGACGGACGTGACGTTCGATCTGCGATTGCCCGACGGCCGCGCCGACGCCTTCCGGCAGGCGGTTCTCGACCTGACACGCGGCCAGGCGCGGTTTGCCTGAGGGGTCTCCCGCCGGGGCCGGCTCCCGCGAGGCGACCGGCTTCAGCCAGCCCCAGCGCCCGTGCTAGAGTGCCCAGTCATGAACACCATCACGCTGCGTCGTGTCGTGCTGCTGCTTGTGCTGTTGGCCCTGGCGTCGTCCGCCACGGCCCAGGTGATGTCACCCGTTCCGCCCGAGTCGGTGGGACTGTCGTCCGAGCGGTTGAAGCGGATGGACGCGGTGATGCGCGACTACAGCGACCGCGGCCGGATTGCCGGGACCGTCACGCTGCTGATGCGCGGCGGGAAGGTCGCTTACGTGGGAACGGCCGGCTACGCGGATCTCGAACGCAAGGTGCCGATGCGCGCCGACACGATCTTCCGCGCGGCGTCGATGTCGAAGGCCGTGACGAGCCTCGCGGTGATGCTGCTGCTCGAAGAAGGCAAGCTGCTCGTGACCGATCCGGTCGGGAAGTTCATCCCGTCGTTCCGCGAGACGACCGTGGCCGTGGCGCCGCCGCCCGGTACGCCGGCCGGCCGGTACGGAGTCGTGCCGGCCAGGCGGTCCATCACGATCAAGGACCTGCTGACGCACACGGCCGGGATCTCGTACGGCCAGCCGCCGTCGCTGGCGGCCGATCGTTACAAGGCGGCCGGCGTGCAGGGCTGGTACTTCGCCGACAAGGACGAACCGATTGCGGCCGTGATCGACCGGCTCGCGAAACTGCCCTTCGACGCCCAGCCCGGCGAGCGCTACATCTACGGATTCAATACCGACATCCTCGGCGTCGTGGTCGAGAACGCGTCCGGGATGCCGTTGGATCAGTTCTTCAGGACACGGATCTTCGATCCCCTGAAGATGAACGATACGTCGTTCTTCCTTCCGCCCGAGAAGAAGGACCGCCTGTCGGTGGTGTACGCTGCGACGGAAGACGGCCGCATCGTGCGCGCGCCCGACGGGGCCGACGGCCAGGGGGCGTACGTGGACGGCCCCCGCCGGTGTTTCTCGGGCGGGGCGGGCCTGCTGACGACGGCGTCGGATTACGCCCGGATGCTGCAGATGCTGCTCAACGGCGGCGAACTGGACGGGGTCCGGCTGCTGAGCCCGTTGACGGTCGAATTGATGACGTCGAATGCCGCCGGCACGCTCTACAACGACGGGAACCTGGGCTTCAGCCTGGGGTTCGAGGTCGTCGTGGATGCGGGGAAGGCGCAACGGCCAGCCGCGCCCGGTTCGTTCGGATGGGGAGGCGCCTACCACTCGCGGTATTTTGCCGACCCGCGGGAGCAGTTCGTCGGTGTGTTCTTCTCGCAGATCCTGCCGTCGCGCGGGCTCGACCTGCAGGACAAGTTCCGCGTCCTCGCCTACCAGGCCATCGTCGGCCCGGTGCCGGCGGCCCCGGCCGTGGCGAAGAAGAAGTAGGGCGTTGGGATTGGGGATTGGGGATTGGGACGGCTGCTTGCCAACGCCCAACCGCCAATCCCCAACCCCCGTCTTTCCAGCCTCTAGCCTCTAGCCTCTAGCCTCTAGCCCCTAGCCTCCAGCCGAGCGCCGAGAGCCTGTCTAGAACGTCCCGCTCGCGTCGATCGTTCCCGTGACCCAGGCGAGCATGATGCGCGCGACTCGATAGTCGCGCTGCGCGCGCGCCAGGTTGCCCCGCGCGGCCCGCAGGTTCAGCTGGGCGTCCTGTACCTCGAGGCTCGTCTTGACCCCGAGTTCGTAGCCCTTCTCGGCGAGGAACACGAGTTTCTCGGCCTGCTGCACGGTGCCTGACACGGCCGACAACATTTCGGTCGCGTCTTTGAGCGCATCCACCGCGACGCGGACCTCCACGACGACGCCGTCGCGCGCCCGCGATTCATCCAGGGCGAGCTGGTTGAGATCGCTGCGAGCCTGCGCCACGCGGCCCTGCGTGCGCTGACCGTCGAAGAGGGGCACGGTCAGGAAGAGCCCGGCGTTCCAGGTCGTGCCCGTCGACGACAACGTCTTCAGGGCGAGGTGGCGCTTGCCGAACCCTGCGGCGAAGTCGACGCGCGGCTTGTTGCCGGCTTTGGCGATGGTCACGATTTCGCCATAGATGCTCTTCTGGCTCGCCAGCTGCGCCAGTTCCGGCCGGCGCGCCAGCGCCTGGCCGATGACCGCATCGACCGTCGGGACCTGCTCCACTCCGGTGGGCAGGGTGCCCTGCACGTCGATGTTCGCGTTCGGATCGGCCAGCAGGAACCGGAGCCGGTCGAGCGCCTGCCGGACCTGGTTCTCCGCACGGATGAGCGCGGGCCGGGCATTCTGCGCCACGACCTCTGCCGAGAGCACCTCGTAATCGGTTGAGGTGCCGGCGGCCTGCCGGCGTTTCGTTTCGGACAGGACCCGTTCCTTCTGCGCGAGATCCTCACGGGCGATCTCCGTGCCCTCCTTGGCGACGAGCACGTCGAAGAACGCCGTGGCCACGTCCCGGACCACGGTCTGCTGCGCCTGCCGCAGCTGGTCGTCGGCCAGCGTGAAGCCGACTCTGGCCGCGCGAATGGCCGCGCCGACCTGGCCCCACGTGAAGACCACCTGCGAGAGCTTGACCTCGCCCGACGTGACCTTCTGACGGCCGCCGAACAGTTCGCCGAAGTCCAGGGACTCGCCGCCCGTCGACCCGTCGTCTTCCGAGGAGCCGCCGAAATCGCCGAGATTGCCGAAGAGCTTGCTCTGGCTGTCGTCGAACTGCTGCATGTAGGTGCCGCTGAACGACAACTGGGGCATGGCCGCCGCCCGCTCCTCGAGGTACTTCCCGCGGACCCATGTCTTGTACTCGTTGGCTTTCTTGATCGCGGGATTCTCCTTCAGCGCGATGGCCAGCGCCTGGTCGAGCGTCAGCACGCGCGTGCCGGCGGCTGGCGGCGTGGCCTGCGCGGCTACCTGCTGGACGGCGGCGGTCAGTGACGACGCGATCGGCGCGGGCGTCGTCGCCAGCCCCTGGGCCATCAACGACCCGGCGCCGGGCCCGGCGACGAGCAGCGCGGCGAGCGCCGCCGCCACCACGGCCTTCTTGCGGCCGAACAGCCACGCCGAGACGTCGTCGAGCAGCGTGTAGACGACCGGCACCACGATCAGCGTCAGCAGGGTCGACGTGATGAGCCCGCCGACGACGGCGCGGGCCATCGGGGCCCGGAACTCGGCACCTTCGCCGAGTCCGAAGAAGAGCGGCAGCATGCCGAAAATCATCGCGAGCGTCGTCATCATGATCGGACGCAGCCGCGTGCGGCCGGCCGTGATCAGCGCTTCGCGCCGATCCATGCCGCGGCTGCGGAGGACTTTCGTGTAGTCCACCAGCAGGATGGCGTTCTTCGTGACGAGGCCCATCAGCATGATGAGCCCGATGAGCGACATGATGTTGATGGTGTCGCCCGTGATCCGGAGCATGCCGGCCATGCCGACGATGGACAGCGGCAGCGACAGCATGATCGACAGCGGGTCGATGAACGACTCGAACTGGGCCGACAGGATCAGGTAGACGAAGATGACCGCGAGGATGAGCGCCTCGGCCATGTAGCCGAACGACTCGATCATCATCTCGGTATCGCCGCCCAGGACGAGCTTGTAGCCCGGATCCATCTGCACGCGGCCCGCGGCTTCCGTCGCCAGAGTGCCGGCCGTGCCGAGGGGCAGGCCGTCGAGGTTGGCGTCCACGACCAGCTGCCTCGACATGTCGCGGCGGTTGATCTCCGCCGGCGTCGTCGCGCGGGTGAAGGTGACGAGATCGCTCAGCGGCACCAGCGCCGCCCCCGACATCGAGGGCACTGTCAGCTTGAGATCCGCTACCTGGCGGATGTCGCCGCGCAGCGCCTCGGGCAGGCGCACGCGCACGTTGACGGCTTCGCCGTCTTCGTCTTCGTAGGTGGTGACCGCCGAGCCGCCCACCAGCGTGGCGACGGTGTTGGCGACCTGGGCGCTGCCGAGTCCCGACGCGGCGGCGCGTTCGCGATCGACAATCATGCGGTACTCGGGCAGGTCGTCTTCCATGCCGGCTTCGATGTCGACGATGCCGGGCACGGTGTAGAGCTCGCGCTTGATCGCCGCCGCGTACTTCTTCAGCGTGACGATGTCCTCGCCCTGAATACCGATCTGCAGGGGCTTCTGGAAGGCGTCCGGATCCTCCTGGACCGACAGCGTGATCCCGGGGACCTTCTGCAGCCGGAGGCGGGCGTCGTGGCGCACCTGGGCCGTCGTCAGCGTCCGCTCGTGTTTGTCGGCGAGCTTGACGAAGACCGTCGCGTCACGGACGGTGTCCGCGTCACCGGGCGCGATCGCACCGTAGGTATAGCGCACCTCCTTGAACTCGGAGAGGCCCTTGAGCACCTCTTCGAGCCGGCCCCGGGTTTCGGTGACCGAGGATCCGGGCGCGCTCTTCATCTTGAGCAGGAATTCTCCCTGGTCCATCGGCGGCTGGAACTCGGCCTGCAGCGTCGCGAAGACGCCGAGGCCGGCGACGAAGGCGACGAGCGCGGCGGCCACCACCATCACGCGGTGGTTCAGCGCGAAGCCAATGACGCCCTTGTACCAGTCGGCCAGCCGCTCGAACCAGTCGTTGAAGGCGTCGAGGGGCCGGTGCCACCAGCTGCGTCTGCCTTCCCGCTCGATGTCCGGGTCGTGCCAGCGTGACGAGAGCATCGGGTCGAGGGTGAACGACACGAACAGGGAGACGAGGACGGCGAACGCCACCGTCATCCCGAACTGGAAGAAGAAGCGGCCGATGATGCCCTTCATGAACGCCACGGGGACGAACACCGCGATGATGGACATCGAGGTGGCGAGCACCGCCAGGCCGATCTCGTCGGTCCCCTTGCGGGCGGCTTCGAAGTGGTCCTCGCCGTGCTCGAGGTGCCGCACGATGTTCTCCCGCACGACGATCGCGTCGTCGATGAGGAGCCCGATGGCGAGGGAGAGCGCCATCAGCGTCAGCATGTTCAGCGTCATGTTGAGGAAGTACATGACGATGAACGACGAGATGACCGAGACGGGCAGCGTGAGGCCGGTGATGACCGTGGACCTCCAGGAGTTCAGGAAGAGGAACACGATGAAGACGGTGAGGAGCGCGCCGAGGATCAGCGTCACCTCGACGTCGGCGACCGCCTCGCGGATGAAGCCCGAGGTGTCGCGGACCACGTCGATCCGCACGCCCGACGGCATCCTGGCGTTCAGGTCGTCCACGGCGGCGCGGACGCCGTCCACGACCGCCACGACGTTCGCCGCGGTCTGCTTGGTGATATCGATGGCCACGGCCGGCTCGCCGTCGATGAGCGCCAGCGAGCGCTGCTCTTCGACGCCGTCCCGCACGTCGGCGACGTCGGACAGCCGGATCGGCTGGCCGCCGCGGCGGCTGACGACCATCGACGCGAAGCCCTCGACGTCCGCGGGCTTGCCGGAGATGCGGAGCGGCATCTCCGTGCGGCCCTGCGTCAGGCGCCCGAGGGGGGTGTTGACGTTCTCCGACGCGAGGCCCGCGACGACCTCGTCGATGCCCATGCCGAGCGCCAACAGCCGCGCGGGATCCACCTCGACGGTCACC